>CAVDTI010000063.1:38958-60536 GCA_963611905.1 Faecalibacterium prausnitzii
GTTGCAAAATTTAAAGAACAATTTTCTTAGAATCAAATATCCTGAGTTTTGGTATTTCTTTCTATTTTGCCTATCAAAATGTAAAATTATTCATCGTTGGAGGAAATTTATGTTTCTTTACTATGTGCGCCACGGCGAACCAAACTATGAAAAAGACTGCTTAACAGAAAAAGGGCAAAAACAAGCCGAAGCAATTGCTAAAACATTTAAACAAATCGGCATTGATAAGGTATATGCCTCAACGATGGGAAGAGCCACAGATACGGCAAAACCAACAGCTAAAGAATTTAATCTTCCAATCATTCCTTGCCCATGGGCTAGGGAGGATACTGGTTGGAATAACTATTCCACTACTCTTTCTCCTCATGAAAGAACATGGATATTCTGGGATCCAAAATACATGAAAGAGTTTTTATCAAAAGAAACCAGGGATGCAGGATATACTTTCTATAACCTTCCGGCATATAAAGATACAAATATCAAAAAAGGAATCGAATTCACCGATTCTAACGTTGATGCCTTCATGCGTGAGTTAGGTTATGAACATGATAGAGAACACGCTTGTTATAAACAAATAAAGGAAAACAACGAACACGTCGCATTGTTCGCTCATCATGCATTTGGATTGGCCTTCTTATCATCCTTGCTTGATATTCCGTATTCATTCTTTTCTCTTAGATTTGATATGTGCCATACCGCATATACTCTTATTGAATTTAAGCCAAACAAAGACGGAATAGTCATACCAAACGTCATTCATCTTTCTGATGATTCTCATCTCCATAAAGAAGGGTTGTTTACAAAAGAGATGCCTTCTGAAGTATATATAGAAGTCAAATAAAGGGAAAAACACATGGAAAATAACGGTGAAAATCAGATTTCTGAAAATAAATGGAAGATATTTTGGAGATCATTTAAAAACAAATTGATGACAACAACCAACGGCATGGCTATTGGTTTGTTTGGCACGTTAATCATTGGCACAATTCTTGATTTGTTTGCGCAAATCCCAGGTCTTTCTTCTTTGTCTAGTTGGACAAGCGTCATTAAAGGTCTTATGGGCGCCGGCATCGGTCTTGGAGTTGCTCTTTCCTTAAAGAAAAATGGCGTTGTCGTTGTCGCCTCAATGGCCGCAGGAATGATTGGCAACTACGCCTTTAGTTTTGCTGATGGAAAAGTATCTTCTATTGGAGATCCTCTTTCTTGCTATATAAGTGCGGTTCTATGTTTATTGGCAATCAAATACATAATGAGAAAGAAAACTCCTGTTGATATCATTCTTTTACCTTTAGTTGGTTTGATATTCTCCTTGTTATATTCTTTCTTGCTTGCCGCTTATATTCATTACATCACCATCGGCTTAGGGTGGGTTATTGAAAAAACTTTCTCGGTTGTGCCATTCTTAATGTGTATTATTATTTCAGTATTAGTTGGTATGGCTTTGACTGCCCCTATATCTTCGGTTGCAATATGTGTTGCCATATCAATTGGAAACGTTCCTTTAGCAGCTTACGCAGCATTGATTGGTTGTTCCACTCAAATGGTTGGATTTGCCGTTCATACAGCATACGACAATAAATGGGGATCGGTTATTGCAGTTGGAATAGGAACATCAATGTTACAGTTCAAAAATATAGTTAGAAAACCATTAATTTGGCTACCTACAATTATTGCATCTGCAATCTTGGGGCCTTTTGCTATGCTTATGCCTATTGAAGATGCGGCAACATACGCAGAAAAAGGAGTAACCTCTTCTTTATCTGTTGCAGGAGGAATGGGAACTTCGGGTTTAGTCGGACCATTAAATGTTTTGGCTGCAAACGACTATAACTGGATTCTTATTATCGAAGTCATTGCTTTCTGTATAGTCTTACCAATCGTCTTGGTTTTCTTAATTGATTTCATCTTTAGAAAACTAGGCTGGATAAAGAAAGGTGACTTCGCTTTATCTAGCGATTTATAAGACATTCACCTTAATAACGTTCCTTTTCAGATAATTTTTTATCTAATAAGTGCTAAAACAGATATTTTTTTCTTATTTTGCCTGGCTGTTTTAGCACTTTTTTAGCGCTTGCCTCCTTAAAATAGTCAAATAAGCCATAAAAAGGAGAAATTAAAATATGAAAAAGCATCTTCTTGGCTGCATGTTGCTGGCTTGCCTAGCCCTGCCATCATGCACCAATAAGCCTGATTCTGCCGAATCATCTGATCGGCAAGCAGAATCATCTTCATCTTCGTCCGTGCATGAGCATACGTATTCATCCGATTATAAACACGATGGAACGTATCACTGGCACGAATCAACATGCGGTCACAGCGTAACAAGTGAAAAAGAGAAACATTCTTTTGAAACAAAAGTTACTGCCCCAACATTCGAAAAGAAAGGATACACTACATACACTTGTAAGGTGTGCGGATATTCATACGATGGTGACGAAACTGAAGAATTGAAACACAATTATTCGGAGCAATGGAGCCATAACACAGAAAAACATTGGCGCACTTGTACTGATGCTGGCTATGAATCATTAAAATCCGATGAAGCTGATCATACGTTTAAAGAAGACGTAACAGCTCCCACTTTCGAAGCTGATGGATATACAACATACACATGCACAGTGTGCGGATATTCATATACCGGAAACAAAACCGATAAGCTTACACACAATTATTCGGAGCAATGGAATCATGATGAGAGTAACCACTGGCATGATTGTGTGGACAAAGGATATGAAAATCTAGAATCCGATAAAGCAAGTCATACATTCTCAACAACAACCACAGCACCAACATTTGAAGAGGCAGGTTACACGACATACACATGCACAGTGTGCGGATATTCATATGATTCAGATTATGTAGGCAAACTAACACATGCTTATTCAAAAGATTGGTCAAAAGATAACGCATCACATTGGCACGCTTGTACCGATGAAGGATACGAAACTCTCACGGCAGATAAGGCATCACATTCATACAGCAAAAACGTTGTCCCACCAACATTTGAAAGTGAAGGATATACAGAATATACATGCAAGGTCTGCGGATACTATTACACGGATTCCACCACAAGCAAATTAACTCACAATTATTCAAAAGAATGGACCAATGATGAAAACGATCATTGGCACGCTTGTACTGATAAAGGATATGATGACTTAGTAAGTGATAAAGCATCTCATACCTTCAAAGACGAAACCTTTTCTCCGACTTTTGAAGAAGAAGGCTATACCGAACACACATGCACAGTATGTGGATATTCTTACAAAGATTCTAGCACTGACAAATTAGAACACTCCTACTCTGAATATTGGTCATTCAGTGTCACTTCTCACTGGCACGCTTGCACTGATGAAGGATACGAATCATTGTATTCAAAAAAGGCCTATCACTCATTCAATGATGATGGAATATGTTACGTTTGCGGACATTCAATAGGAACATCCGATAATTTAAAATTTGAATTGAATGAAGACGGTGAAAGTTATTCTGTTGTTGGCATGGGAAGTGAGACGGCAACAAACATTTCTATTCCTTCAACCTATAACGGCAAACCTGTAACCTCAATCGGAGTAACTGGCAACGCATTTTATGATTGTGATATTGTCAGCCTTTCAATTCCTGATAGTGTTACTAAAATTTACGGAAACGCTATTATAGATTGCAAGAAATTAACAAACATAACGTTATCAAATAATCTAACATTTTATGGAAGTTATGCCATTTCTTCCTGCGATTCTTTAGAATATAACGAATTTAAAGGAGCCAAATATTTAGGAAGCTTTACAAATCCTTATTTGGTCTTAATCGAGTCCGTTTCCAAAGACATTACTTCAGTAAACATTAATGAAGATTGCAAATTTATAGCCGATTTGGCATTTGCTAATTGTTATAATTTAACTGATATTTCGATACCAGCAAGTGTAATGTCAATTGCCTCAGACGCATTTAAAAACTGCATAAATTTAGCATCAATTACAGTTGATTCAAACAATAAAGTTTATGATTCCAGAAATAACTGCAACGCATTAATAGAAACAGCTAACAACAAGCTTATATTAGGTTGTAAATCGACAATTATCCCCGACGGTATTACAACAATTGGAAAATATGCTTTTTGTAAATGTATTGGGTTAACTGAACTAACATTACCAGACAGCGTGACGACAATTGATCAGTACGCATTTTTGAATTGCACGGGATTAACTGAACTAACATTACCAGACAGCGTGACGACAATTAATGCCGGCGCATTTGGAGCCTGCACGGGATTAACTGGGCAGTTTGTAATCCCTGAGAATGTTACATCATTAGGAAAAAGCGCCTTTGAGAAATGTGGTTTTACATCTATAAAATTACTCTGTTCGCTTAAAAAACTTCAAGATTGGACATTCGCTAACTGCCGTAACTTAAAAGAAATAACGATCGCAGGAAAAATTAAAGAAATTAATTATGAAGCATTTAGCGGCACAGACAATGTAGAATCAATTTATTTTAACGGAGACATTATTGAGTGGCTTAACACCAACACCAATCATTTGCCTAATTTTACCGACCTATACTTGCTCGATGATAGCGGAGCGGTAGAACATGATGGTCAAAAATATACTCACGTAGAAGGCGACTTAATAATACCTAACGATTCAAGCTTGGAATTGAGCATTGGGTCACGCTCATTTAGTGGTTTAAAAGACATAACAAGCGTGACAATACCCGCCAATGTGACAAGCATCGCTAATGGAGCATTTTCATATTGCACCAATCTAACTTCAATCACCGTTGACGAAGGTAATGAAAAGTTCGATTCCAGAAATAACTGTAATGCGATCATAGATAAGAAAACTAATGCTTTGATTCAGGGATGCAAATCAACCGTGATACCTGAGGGAGTAACGAGCATAGGAAGTTACGCTTTCTGCGGTTCAGAAATAACAAGCATTGTGATACCTGAGGGAGTAACGAGCATAGGAAGTTACGCTTTCGTTCGATGCGCTTCCCTAACTGATATTGCAATACCTGAAGGCATAACCACAATTGAAGAATGTACATTCACTTACTGTTCCTCTCTAACGAGCATAATCATTCCAAAGAGTTTAACCTCCGTAGGAAGAGTTGCATTTAGCGGTTGCAATTTACAAGCGGTTTATTTCGCCGGAACTTATGAGGAAATGACTAGCAAGTATATTCTTCCTGGAGCATTCGAGGTCGGCTGGTCAAAAGCTTACTACTATAGTGAATCAGAGCCTACATCTGATGGTGATCATATGCATTGGCATTACGTAGATGGCAAACCAACACCATGGGAAACAGAATAAATATCATTCTGATTAGTTAATTCAGAAATGGTCTGTTGAAAAACCTAATATAGATAGGTTATCAACGGCCATTTTTTCATTTAAAGAAACAATAGAAATAGTTGATAGTTCAGTTAATAATGAAAGTTGAATAATTTTTTGTCGATTATGGTCGACAGAAATATATTGTTTTTGTAGAATATAGTCGACAAAGGTAATAAGCATGGATCATGAAATACTTAAACAAATCATCTTCGAACAACATGAAGTTATCAAGAAAGCTCAGATAGTAACTAGAGACTATACTTTCGATAAAAACGCCAACTACGTTTTGATAGGTCTTAGACGTTCAGGAAAATCAACTCTTCTGTACAAACGTGTCAAGGACCTCATTCAAGATGGCGTGGATTGGAAACAAATAATCTACATCAATTTTGACGATGAACGCTTGCTTGGGTTTCAGACAGGCGATTTTGAGGACATCTTATTAACCGCTGAAGAATTAACAAGCAATAAACATTATTTTTATTTTGATGAAATACAAAATATAGATGGTTGGGAAAAATTTGCCATTCGTTTGGCCAACGCCAAGGAAAAAGTCGACATAACAGGAAGCAACGCAAAAATGCTTTCACGAGAGGTCGGAGCAAAATTGGGTGGTCGTTACCTTACAAAGATAATTCATCCTTATTCCTTCAAGGAGTTTCTCCGCGCAAAATCGATTGATGAAGATTCTTCATATTCTTTATCTGATCGCGCTGCAATGATAAATGCTCTCCAAGAATTTTATAAATTCGGTGGATTTCCAGAGTCCATCAATCACATAGACAAACGAGAATACGTTTCAAACATATATGAAAGGATTCTTTTAGGCGACATCATAACTCGCAATTCAATTCGTGGAGAGAATGGCATGAGAATACTAATAAAGAAAATATCCACAACCGTCTCCCAAGATGTGTCATATACCAATCTTTATAATGCTTTAAAGACAATTGGTTTCTCACTTTCGAAAGACACAATCATCGATTATTGTTCATACGCTACCCAGAGTTTTCTCTTGTTCACTTTGAAGAACTATTATGCCTCTTTTGTGGATAAGGAAAGCAATTCGAAATACTATTTTTCTGACAATGGTATTTTAAATTTGTTTTTAGCCAAAGATGACACATCACTCTTCGAAAATCTAATCGCAATAGGATTGAATCAGAAATACCAAGAGAAGCTTTATTATTTGAAAAGCAACAAAACCAAGATTGACATAGATTTCTTTGTCGATGAGGAAGATATTGCAATTCAAGCTTGTTATTCTATGGAGAATTCTACAACTTTCGATAGAGAAGTTGGGCAGTTAAAGAAGCTCGATGAAACAGATCCAGGAAAATATAAGCTCATTATCGTAACTATGAATGAAACTAAGACAATTCCTTTAGAAAAGAATGTAATTCAAGTTATTAAGCTACAAGATTTTCTTCTTTCGTAAGTCTAAAATCTTGAAGACTAAATACAATCCTTAATAAATCCTACCAAAAATCAAAAAATATCCCGTAAAAGTGGCCTTAAATGTCGTTTACATAAAAAGCCACCATTCTCCGGTGGCTTAGTTTTTTCAAAAACAATAATTAAATCTTATCGAAAGAGATGCCTTGTAATAAGGTTCCAAAGGTAATCTTAACGTTGCCTTTGACATATGATTTGGAAGATAAAGTATATCCTTCATCGATGAGTTTTGTTTTTAATTTGTTAACATAACTTGTCCAATATTCTTCATCGACATTAGCACCAGTATAAATTGTAACGCTGGTAACGATTGTCTCGCTGCCATTGTAATCAGTCGTTGTATCCACATACCATTCGCCAGATATCTTGGCGTCATAAACAAATGGAATTGTCTTAACTGTATCTTCACCGTAGAAAGAGGTTAGTTTTTCACATAATTTAGTCGTGCTGCCATCATTTGGAGTATTCTTCTCTTCCAACCAGTTTGTTGGTTCTCCTGCAGCAGTTAGAGCGTTGATTTTTTCCATAAGGTCTGCATCAATGCTGACATTATCGTAGGTGAATTCAACGGTTTCCTTTTGACGGGATAGGTTTGCTGGCAATTTGTAATCATAAGAGAATGAAGCAAGTCTTCCTTGATCATCTAGATTGAATACAAGGGTATCATCAACAGCAAAACTGCTAAAGAAGCCTGCAGTTAAGAATGGACCAAAACCTGTGGCGGCCGCAATAGGCTTAAATGTTTTTCCGTCTGCAGATAATTCGAATACTGCAGGTGAGCAAGCAAAGCCACAGTGATTCATTAACGTATCACCATCAACTGGCGCTTTATCCGCTGTGACGTTGTTATTTTCATCAATCGTGAAATATTGAACTCTGCCATCAGAAAGAACGTGATATCCATCATATGAATACACCGTTTCAGTATCCTCGCCTATAAGCATTTCTTTGATAAGAATTGTATCGCTTGTGACGATCGTCTCAGCATAGGAGAGATTGTTCTCGCTGATATGGGATTTCGCTTTATAGCTAACGCCATCTTGTGTGATGCCATCTATTGCTTTCTTAATAACTGGATCAGATGTTGTTAACGGAGAAAGATCCCAAGGTGCACTTGGATTTGATGCAACATCGATTTCCACACGATAATATGTGCGTCTTCCATATGTATCTTGGCCAACTTGAGGAGTTTTCAAGGTAACCGAAGAAACAACACCATCAGTTAAGTGAAGATCAACACTTGAAGCATTGTTACCGAAAGAAAGATAGCTTAAGCCTCCGCCAATGCTTGCAGCATAATAGCCATAATAATGATAAGTGTTATCAGATGTTTTTCTGAATGCCTCAGGCTCAACGGCTGCAGTGTTATATCCAAAAGCAAGTTGGCTCCACTTATATCCAGAAATTGTTTGAGTTATCTTTTTGTTTTCTGGAGAAAGACCTGCTTGAATGATTCCTCCATTAGAATCCTTTTCGTAATGGATGAACTCTTTGACATCATCGATGGTGCTGCTAATTTCAACGCTTGTTTCGTTGTATTTAAGAGTATACGTGCCAATTTGGGATTCTGTTCCATCAACGTTTAAATAGACTTTAGCATTCCCTTCAAAATTCTTTGATGCAAGAGGAGCTAGCGCATCTTCGCTAATTTGAGTTTCAGAAATAGAGAACTTTGATTTTGCATCCTCAACTTCTTTTGAAGACGCTTCGCCAATATTCTCTAAAACAGCGGTTCTAGCGGTTAAGGAAGCCTTATAAGAACTCGGTGTTGCAGCCGGTTGAGATAAGGTGAAAACAAGATTGTTGTCGTCATTAAAATAGAATTCAATGCCATCGATATAGCCGTTGCTATAGGTTTCTTCAAGTTCCAATAAATTAGAGAATCCTTCAAGAAGATTTGCGTTTGTTGATTTCAAAGTATTGTTACTTGTTGTAGTAAAATCCTTTTCTTTTAAAGTAGACGCACGAATTCCAGAAAGAAGATTGAAAATAGAAACGCTTGTGATATATGGCTCTTTAGAGTTTCCTGTCGGATATACATCATGGATCGTTACTTTTCCTTCATCATCAACAGAGAAGAAATATAAAATCTTGCCTGCATCTTTTTCATATGAATCAAGTAAGATATATCCTGATTTACTGGAAGAGAATAAAACATAATCATTTGCATAATAATCACGTAAGTTTGAATCATTCAAAGAATAAACAAGCTCAAAATTCCCCCTTTGGGCATTGATGAGTGCTTCTTTGATATTTTCGTAATTGGTTTCAAGAAGCTCTTTTGGGGAAGAACTAGAGATAGAAGAACTATCATTATTAGAAGAAGTATCAATTTGATGATCACATGAGGCCAAGATCAGAGGCATCAAAGATAAAAGAAGGATTTTTTGTTTTTTCATATATTTTCCTTTACTTGCAAAAATCGCACTTAGTTAAGGTATCCTATTTTCGAAAAACTTCAAGAATTATCGAAAAATATTTTTAATTGTAAAAGAAAAAGAACCTCAGGCAACATGTCTGAAGTTCTTGATAATTGTTAATTATTAACGACAACGAATTCTAAGGTTGCGTATCCGTCACCATCGGCAGAGAAACCGAATGGTTGGCCGTCTTTATCTATATACTTAACTATTTGAGCGGCACTGAGCTGTTGCAAATTTGCATCAAACTCATCGAATTCAATATATGTTCCGTCTAAATCCCAATCAAATGTCGTGTTTTTTGCTGTCGTATAGTCAGAATCTTTTGTGTATGTCGTACATGTTCCTGTTCCATCTGCTTTGAAGGTTAGATACATGTCATAGCCATAGATTCTTCTATTGCAGTAGAACTTGTTACTTGTTAAGAATAATACGTAATCAGTATTTGAATCCAAAACGTAGAATTTCTTCGTTGCAGTGACTTCAGGACTTCTAACCGAAGCAATAGTAATTGTAACTTCTCCTTCTTTCTTAGGATTCAACGATAATGTTCCTTCTTTGGAAACACTTACTTCAAGAATCGAAGAATCGCTTGATGTTGCAGTAACAAGTTGAGACGCCTTACTCGGTGCGACCGAATAACTCCATGTTGTAGGAGCTCCTGCGACCAAACCATATTCATGATAATCAGCTAATTGATTAAATGAAACTGATGTGGCTGCAACATCTTCTATTGTTAATCCTTTGTATTTAACAGTCGTTTGATAGTAAACACCATCGGAAGGACGTTTACGATAATAAGAGAAGGTAAGATCAACGGTTCCTAATCCTTTAATTACAAAATTTCCATCTTCAATTGCAACGACTTCTTCATTTGACGATGCACTTGCTGCAAGGTATGTTTTAAGTGCTTTGCTAGGTTTTTTACTCGCAGCATATCCATATATATCGGTATATGCCGTAGATAAGCTGATTTCATCATCACCACCAAAATCTACGACATTAAAACCGGTCTTTGCTTCCAAACCAACAAAAAGAACGTCTGTTAAGAAATATTCATTAGGATTTAAGACATCATTGCCCATCTTTTCTACTTTATCACCATAAGTGATGTTTCCAGATTGGGCGATTTTTGATGTATAGGTATCTGTGGCATCAGAAGAATTTGTATATGTCACAGAATTAGAATAATCAAAAGACATTAATTTAGTTTTTGTTGAATCCAAGATGTAGTTAATATCTATTGTCGTGACAATATTTTGGCCATCTTCAACATAGCTATATTTATATTGATCTTTATATTGGACGTTTCCATCAGACATAGTTACAGGTTTGATGCCAGTTTTACCAAGTTGAGGAATATACAAGCTACCAGCAAGATCGCTAATGATGGAGGCTAACTTAGAGGTTAAGTTTGCAGATGCATATAAAGCAAAATCGCTCTTAAGGATGTATTGATCATCTTCAAGATTGCCTTTGCTATCTTCTGAATCAATGATGAATTTCTTGCTTGCACTATCTTGGTATGTTTCGGTTGTCCCTTTGTTACCAGCAAAATCAGTTACTTCAACAAACATGTCATATGACGTTGTCGTTTCCTTATCATCATTCAAATAGGTATCAGTTTCTTTTGTTGCAATTCTCTTGAATGTGTCTGTAACTGGATCTTTGCCTTCTTCAGTTTTTATATATGTTCCAGTAGATGTTGTTGATCCATCCGCATAGCTTGTATATGTTTCTTCGGTAACGTTACTTAATACCGATGAAGAAGATTCGTTTCTATATGTTGTTGTCTTTGCGCCATTTATTTCTGCAGCTTGAGTTTTAGCAATTTCCTTATACATGTTTTCAAAAGTAATTGTTCCATCATCAACAGAAGAACTACTTGATGAACTACTTGCACTTGAAGAACTCGATGTTGCTTCAGAAGAAGATACGCTTGATGAGCCACTACCACGGTTATCACAACCAGCCAATAAACTTGTCGCAGCTAGAATTAATATTAACTTAGATTTATCCATTCAAATCTCCTTTACAATTACGTTTGAAATACTTATAACAAAACGACTTTTGCATTATAACGCAAAAATAAAATAAGAGTGCTTTTTTTATTGAAAACATTATAATGGTGACCGTTATGAAAAAGAAATTACCATTATTGTTAGCAACATCATTGATGTTAGTCGGATGTGTTGATCACCCTTCGACAAGTTCGTCTTCAAATGAAGATGACTCCTCTTCAGAAAATACCTCGTCTTCGACCGATGAAACACTACACGTTCAATCAGAGATGGTTGGAACTTGGTATATAAGTTCTGTTACAGAAGGACTTTTTGAAATCAATAGTATTTTCAAAATCAACGCGAATGACACGTTGGAAATTGGACAAAGAACTTTAACTCTCCAAGGTCATTATGAAAATTTCGAAGAAACATATAAATTCGTTTATGGAACGATTACTTTCATTGCCTCATATGATGCAGAGCATAAAGGAATCGATTGGGGCTATAAAAATGGTAATGATGCAGATATGGGTTTTGCACAAAGTGAACCAGTTTCAGATGTAATCAAATATGACTATGAAGGAACTGAATATCCTCTTTCAAAGATTAAAGAATATCTTGAAACCACATTAGATATTCCATCTCCAGACGGATCGCAATACCGTCTTCAATTATATATATCCGCATTATATTCCGATGCAAAATGTGCTTATTTGGGTGTGCAAGGTTATACAACAAAGCAAACATTAACATACCTCAAAGTTTTGCAAACTTCAGGCTATACATTCTATAGCTCCTTGCCAAGCAAGGTCTCAAACGATACCTTCTATACATGTTACGACGAAACCAAGACTTATAGCATTCGTATCCACCACTACGCAAAAACGAGCAATGATCCAGAAGAAATGAGTATATTCATCTATAAATACGATGAAAAAATAACAAACTAAGGGGAGATTTACATATGAAAAAACGTTTTTTGCTTTTATTGTCTTCTATTACATTACTAACCGCTTGTGATAATAATAAACCAAACGATTCTTCTACTTCATCAGAAGATAATTCATCCTCTTCTAATGTCATTAGCAGTGAAAGTTCATCTTCAGAAGGAAGAAATGATGAGCTTCTTTTAGATAATCTTGGAAAGAAACTAATTTCTCTTGAAGGAAATATAGTTAGTAGCAAGACCAAAATGATTAGGCAGCTTTCGTACGCTTCTGATGGAGATTTTTCGTTATACGTAGAGAATAATTACGTTACGACAAGATACAAGAAAGATGATTCGTATGTAAAGGAAACCATTGGAACAGAAAAGATAGAAGACGAGACATCATCGTATAAAACCCAAACATTTGATAATGGCAAAAAATTCTATCGAATCAATGAATATGATGAAGATGCTACAACAAGGTCACAGAAGTCTGAAAAATATTCTGCATCGAACGTAGACTCCATTTACGATGTTGGCCAGGCATATACAGAAATCGCAAATTTTCAATACATGCTAACTGCAGGAGATAAAACTGATGACACTCATGTCGTTGAATACCAATTCGAAAATATCGAAGGCGTTGAAATAGACGGAAAACTTTCTTATTCCTACTCTCTATCGATATATGAAATAGATACTTCCTCTAGTAAAGAAGAAAAAACCCTTTCCCAACGTATGACATACGAAAACGTTTTCACAATCAAAAATAATCTAATAACTCATTTATCTCAAAAATATTTAATGGACACGTATGCTGGCGAAGCAAAACAATCGATATTAGTAAATCTCGAAGAAGACTACACTCAAGGTGAATTTCAAACTTTTAGTGGTGAATTATATATAATTGGTCGTGATTCTCAGTGAAATTGTAAAATTTTTATTGACATTCATGAAAGCCCTTATAAACTCATTTTCGTTCGAGGCAATAAACCTCAAAAAGGAGTTTTATGAACAAAAAGAAATTGTTATCCCTCTCAATATTAGGGGTAAGTGCCGTTTTGGCATTAGCAGGTTGTGATAGCAAGGGGGGGTCATCCTCTTCTGAGTCCTCATCCTCTTCTGAAGCCCATGTCCACACAGCTGGAACAGAATGGAAACACGACGAAAAAAATCACTGGCATCTTTGCACTGGTTGCGGAGAGAAACTGGACGTTGCAGCTCATTCATTCGAAGAGCATGTCGTTGCACCAACAGATGATGCACAAGGCTATACAGAGCATGTTTGTGCTTGTGGTTACACCTACAAAGACACGTATGTAGACAAAGAATATGAAGTCACTTTCGAAGGAGGAGACTATGCCTTTGTTTTAGGTCTTCCAGAGAAATCTAAAGCTGGTGAAAAGATTAAATTTAAAGTTACTCTTGAATCTGGTTATGAAGCATATAGTGTTACTGCTTCATATGGCGAGGGCGAAGACGCAAAAGCCATTGAACTTGATGGTTCTTTAAAAGATGGATTCAGCTTCACAATGCCAAAAGCTGCTGTAACAATCAAAGCAGAAACCCGTGGTGCATATTTTGAAGTTGGGCCAGAGGATGCTTCGGCAGAAGTATTTAAACCAGAAGCCAAAGATGCATCGGCCAAAAAGATCAGTGATTTCATCGGCGGTTATATTGTTGATGATAAATTGGTCACTGGCGAAACAACAATTTATGCAAGGGCAGGATCTACAGTTCGTCTTCTCAGAAACTATGTTGCATTAGCTGCAAATACAGTTTATACAGTTGATGGAGTCGCTTTAGAAGATAGCACTTATACAATCACAAAAACTGTCGGTGAAGGCGATGAAGCAAAAACAGAAGAACACACATATAACGTCGTTGAATTCGTTATGCCAACTCACTCAGCCAACGTTGAAGTTACAGCCGAAGAAAAACTAATTGAATTTGAAGTCGAGGCTCCAGATTACGTTATTTCCAAAACCTATGTCAAAGACGCGGATGGTAATGAAATCGATGCAACAAGCATCCACGCATATGCGGGAAACAATTATAGCGCCCCAGATACAGCGAAAATGTTTATTGAAGTTTCTTTAGATGGTGAACATCAAAATGGAAAATACAAAATTAGTGGTGTTTCTTACGAATATACAACCTTCGCTGGATATGAAGTGAAGGATGGAACTAAAACATCAAGCACTTTATCACTAATCTCTCAAAAAGACGAAAAGGCGACTTATTATTTCATTCCAACAACATATACCGCTTACTACGGAAAAATTAAACTCAAAGTCGAAACTGTTGAAGCCAAATATGATAGTTCCTGCAGTTGGGTCGGAACGTTTGGCGGAAACAGATTCTCATATAATTACTATAACGGTGACATCTATAAAGGTTCACCTTGCACAGCAACTGCGGATGCGTTTGGAGATTTCTCGCTTTCGGGATCTTATAGCACAACCAAATATTCAATCACAGCCGATGATGCAACAAACAAAAAGTTGTCTTTGACAAGAACGTCCTGGGGCACCACTTATGAAAGAGATGTTTACTACGATAACAACACGTTAGTTACTGCTTATAATGATGATTCAACAGATTATTCTAGCGTCTATATCTTAATCAAAGGAAAAACATCTTCAGACATAGAATGGGACTATGAAACGTATTCCAGTGAAGGTTCAATGGAAGATTCAAGCGCAGCATACATCATCGCTAAAGATTCCGATGGAAACGAATTAGGTAATTTCTTAAAAGCTGATACTGACATCTATCTAAACGTCACAGTCGAAAAAGAAGATGGATCAACCGATGGAGTAACTGTTGACGGCAAATCCAACTTCGTCGTCAAGAAAGACGGGGTCAAAGTCGGACATTACGGTGTTACCGATGGTACATTCGGAAAGATCGAAGACTAAAATCTAACACTCCAAAACGTCGCATTTAATCGTGCGGCGTTTTTTTCATCTTTTAAATGAGCAAAAAAACCAAAAAAGAATATTTCCCCTCCAAATCTAGTGTATTTTAAGATTAATACCTTATTTCTCCGCTTGAGTACCGGATAAGAAATCAGTTACCGCATCATCGAAGTTAATAACTATATGGACTTGTTTTCCATAACGATTATCGATAAATAAACGGAAATCTTCCTTGAATTTCTTTCTCCCTGTTTCATTATCTAACTCTTCAGGAAGAATCATATCAAAAATAAGATTAACATTCTCTTTTCCAGAGATGATTCTGAAATCATGATAATGAATGTCTTTATTTGTCTTTGAGATGAATTCTTCTAATAAGGTTTTATATTTATCTGTATCAGGATCATTAACCATTACTGGGTCCATATGAACAGTAAGATGAATATGTAGCAAGGAGAATACTTCTTTTTCTAATTGATCGCATAATTCATGAGATAACATAACGTCTTCTTTTGCATCCACTTCAACATGGATAACACCAAAGACAACTTTGCCGTATGTATGTAACTCTAAATCATGAATTCCAAGTACTCCTTTGTGTTTAAGCAAAAGAGTAACTAATGAATCGATTAATTCTTGGCTTGGTTTTTCTCCAACAAGGGAATTGGCCGCTTCTTTGATAATGCCAATACCAGATATAGTTACTAAGACTGCGACAAAGAGAGTAAAGAAACAATCAACATCGAATCCAGTAAAGTAAGAAATAAGAATGCCAACAATAACCAAAGACGTTGATATGCAGTCGTTTAACGCATCTTTGCCTAATGCTTTTAATTGTTGGGAAGATATTCTCTTTCCATAAGAGAAATATATCGATGATTGAACGACTTTGATAAGAATTGCTAAAGCGAGTAATGTAAGAGATGCAACATACATCGTGTATGAGAATTCTCTAGTTAATGGTTTGCCTTTCTCTGCAATAGATTTGAAGAACTCAATCAAGTCAGTAACTCCTTGATATGCCATTACTGCACCTAAGGCAATAATCACACAGCCAATAATAAGTGAAATGATATATTCCGTTCTTTGGTGACCATATGGATGCTCTTTATCCGCGGGTTTGAAAGTTACCTTAACGCCAAAAACGCTTAAGAGATTGTTTCCAAAATCACTTAAGTTATTGATGGAATCAGATACCAAGGAAAAAAGACCTAGCATGATACCGACAATGATCTTAGAAATGAAAAGGATGAAGTTGGTTACTAATCCGAAAAGAGATGCGACAAAGCCATATTTCTTTTGAACAAGAGGATTTTTAACGTCTTTATAGTCTTTAACAAATAATTTAAGTAACAGCTTTCCCATATACCTAGGATTCTATTTCTTTTTCCGAAGTATGTATAAATTAACTATTCGAAATCTCTAGACTTATGACAGGTGTAATAGAATATCTGTCTATCTTTAGCAAGAAGATCAATTAGTTTGTTTGCTAAAGAAAGATGTTTTTCATCTAGATTAACAAACAAGTCATCTAATATAAGCAACGGCTTATCTTTAGGGAAGATGTTATCCATTATTGCTAAGCGGTAACACAAAACACATAAAGTTAATTGGCCGCTAGATAGATGATGATAGTCTCTTTCCTCTCCTTCTTCGATTATCTTGATATTGAAGTTTGCATCCATGACAACCATTTTGCCAAACGTCTCAGAAAGAATGGAAGAATAATAGTCAAACTTATCTTTAACCGGTTTAATGTATCTGTTTTTAAGATTGGTTTCCGCTTCAGAGAGACATGTGATTGTTTTTGTCAGGATGGAATACTCATCTTTGAGTTCTTTCCACTCCTCATTCAATAAAGGTAGCTGTTCTATTTCATTATCAAGAGAAGTAATTTGTCTTTCAGCATCATCGATATCTTTTACGATTTGCTGATAATCTTTATTGAGTGTGCTTAACGTTTCAGTTAGATCATGAATTTCTATCTTTTCATTAGAAGAAGGACGAGTGATAAGTTTCTTTTCTGAAATGTAGTTTTTCAATTTTTCCTCAGTAGAACCCACGTATTTTTCTTTTAAATCGATTGTTTTTTGGTCATCTCTACATTCTTGAATAAAGGTTTTGTCATTTTTTGCAACATTATATTTTTTTCTAAATGAAGATATAGAAAGATCAATCTTCTCTAGTTCTTTATCTAAAGATTTATTCTTATTGATATTTTCCGTTTTCTTTTGAGACAAGGAAATGAATGTTTTCAAATCAGAAGAGAATCTGTCATATATATCTTCTATTTCACCAATATAGGCAAAAGAAGAGAAATAAGAGCATAAGTAATTCTTAACGTAGTTCATAGAATCGGTTGATTCCTTCTTATCGTTTAAGATCTTTGTCTCTTTTTCTTTTGCCTTGAGATACGTATCGTATTTATTAGTTATTTGATAACACTCCAGTTCTAAATTGTCTGCTTGAGATAGTGTTTTTCCAAAAGGAGCAACCATGTTATTTATCTCTTCAAGAATGGCAAATTTCTTTTTATCGTGTTCCATCACGATTGAAGCGTGTCTTTCTTTTTCTTTTTTACGGCTTCTACATATAACAAATGTGGTAACACCAGCAATAAGTACCATAGAAGGGATGACAATCCAGTAAAAGTATTGCCATGCAAAATAATAAGTTAACAATATTATAGCTAATACAAGAACGCCAATTACAATGCCATAAAGAGCCCATTTTACCCTAACGGAAAGAGAATAAGAATATGCATAGTCACTGCCCACAAATCCTGGATCAGGATCATAGTTAAGATCTAGATATTCTTTAACACATTTCTTTAATTTTTCTGTATCTAAGGTTTTTCCAGAATATTGTTCAATTAAATCCTTTTCAGAATCATCTAAAGATACGTCCCCTTTATTTTTCAAAGAGAGATATTCGTTATATGTTTCTTTCAGTTTTACTAAATCTTCTTCGTTAGGAGTTTTATCTTTGAAATGCAAAGAAAGCGAGGAATATTCCTCTTCTTCTTGTTTTGAAAGGCTTGTTGCATTCTTCTCAATCGTTTTATTTTCTTTTTGGCTTAAAGAAGTTTCGAAGTTGGCTAATTCTTCCTTACTAGGAATTCCGTTTGGATATTTGCTACGAATTGTATCTATCTCTTTTTTCGTTGTTTGAATGGCGTTGTTATATTCATCATAACGTGCCCATGCTTCAAGCTCTGCATTATGATTGGACGCATCTGTTATCTTTGCGTTAGTTTCCTTAATCAAAACATCGAGTTTTTCTTCTCTTTCATATTTCTCATCCATCGAAGAACGAAGGCTCCTTAGATTTTCATTCTTATTATCTAAATCCTCAATTTCGTTTTTCTTCTCTGCGATAAGACCTTTGCTATCTTGAGATTTAAGAGGTTTTAGTTCTCTTTTACGTTTGTCGAGTTTTTCCTTTGCTTCCTCAAAATCAAAACCTTCTTTGCTATCTTCAACAAAATGGCCCATTTTAGCGTTAAGATTTTCGTTTGTGGAAATAGCTAAATCAATTGGATTAATAAATATAGTTTTATTAAACGAATCTAAATCCAAACCAAAAATCGTTTCTCCTGGCACTGGGCCAAGTTCGTTTGTTTCAATACCATTAACGAAAACATGTAATTCGTCTTCTTGTGGTTTCTTGCTAAAGAATCTTTGTATCTTATATTCTTTGCCATTAAATTCAAATATTAGATATCCCCCACATGGTTTCTTTGAATATGGAAGAGCTCTATCTCTTTCGAAATAAGACTTTGTTTTCTTCTCTAATCCATAAAAAGACGCACGAATAAAGGAGGCTAGAGTGCTTTTGCCATATCCGTTATCTTCACAGATGGAATTAAGGCCAGAAACGAAATCAAACTCCTTGTCTTCAATATTGCCGTAGGCATTTATATAGGCTTTAAGTAATTTCATTATTTAACCTCCCTTCCTTCAAGTGCTTTTAATCCTAAAGAAACAATCTTTCTTTTCTCGTCGTCTGTTAGGTCTTCTTTAGAATATACCGTTCTTACAAACTCCCCTTTAAGAGAAAGATCATTCTTATATTCTTCAGGATCAATCAATGGTTTCGTTAAATTCTTAACATTTATGAAATATACGTCAGGAAAATTAGATTCAATGTCTTTTTCGGAGAATTCGGTTTCTGCAGGCACATCTCCAACTAAATTAATACGATATATATCTTCTTTATGGTCATGGAAATGAACTGTATCTTTTATCTTCTTTACAATTTCAGGAATGCTTGTTAATGAAGAAACATCCACTTCTTCTACTCTAATTGTGCGTTTAGCAAAAGGAATAAATGTTTGCTTTTCTTTATTTTCTGAATCAAATACAATGAAACCCTTATCGCCATATTCATCAAAACCTCTGCCCTCTAAGCATCCTGAATAAGCATATCTACCTCTATTGTCCAATTCACCAGATGAATAGGAATGAATATGACCTAAAGCAAGATAATCAATGTTCTTATCTCTTAGCTTTGATAATTTGATTTTATCTACTCCAATTGAATCGGATATTTGGCCATGTAGCATGACAATATTAATCATATTTGGATCAAGATTTAAGGTGCTATAGAAAGAGGAATAGTTTTCCTTCGATATCTCAATTCCAGAGATAGCAACATTCTCATAGGTGTATGTTACCCAAGCATTCGAAAACATCTTTAAATTAGGAATGTCTTCAACATAACTTTCTTCTGTATCGTGGTTACCACGAAGATACAGAAAATCGATATTCGGGTGTTGTTTAATTACAGAGTAAAAAGTGTCTTTATCTTTTTTAAATGGTCTATCGGAGTCAAAAACGTCTCCGCTAAGAAGAATGATGTGAATATCTTCTTTCTCGGCATAATCGGCCAAACGCATGAAAGAATTACGGACTTCCATCTTTCTTTCGTCGGAAATTCTTTTTAATTTCGCCTCGATTTTAGATCCTAAATGTAGGTCTGCAGCATGTATAATCTTCATAAAAACACCCCTTTGTCTCTATATGTATATTTTAACATAGAGATTTAGGGGTAAATGTCATTAAAAACAACTTTTTATTTATTATAAACAGATGGGAAATGTGGGTGATTTTTAGATTTTAATGATGAAAATTATAAATCTGTGTATTTAGTCGCATTGCCTTTGGCTTTTTCAACTGGATATTTCTTTTCGTTTTTCTCCATCTTTGAATTAACTATGTCATCTTCATCCAAACCAAGCTTATCCAATAAATCTCTAGAATAGATAATAACATCTGCCAATTCTTCTTTAACATGTTCTAAATCATAATCGTCGTCAGACCATTGAAAACATTCTAGAAGTTCATTTGCTTCAATAGAAATACTCTTAGCTAAATTAGCTGGCGAATGGAATTTAGACCAATCTCTATCATTTATAAATTTGTGAATTCTATCTATTGTTTCTTGTTTCATCTTTATTCTGTTCCTTACGCTAATATTTATATCACAGATTTTAAGTTCAAAGAAAAAGTAAGGTTAGCTTATCTTTCTAATTAAGAGACATTATTTACATTTGCCCCCAAATGTAATTTTTTAGTAATGGGAGGCTTAATATGTTTGATCAGCAAGCTTACGTAAATTCTTATCTTAAAGATAAATACAAGACCATAAAAGTAAGAATCAGAAATGATGATGCAGTTTTAATAAATAAAATCAATCAAGTTGATAACATTAACAAATACATATTAAGCCTAATCAAGAAAGACATTTGCGAAAACAGAAAATACAATTTCATCAATGATGAAGTGCAAATTGATTTCGAATTGACTCCGACAATGTCCGATTTAGTAAAGAAAGCGGAAGACGCAGACATATTAAATGATTATGGCCTATATATGAACTTAGCCGACGCAATTGATTCACAAGGGAAAAAAGAAACAACGCATCATATCATAAGCGAAACTGAATGGCGAATGCTCACAAGAAGGTACGCCATTTGATGGAGATCATTGATTTTTCTAATTGCGTGTTGAGTGATGGAAATCTTGAATACGGAGGAAGAGCCGGCGAGAAAAGATGAATCATCTACAATAACGAACGTTGGTTTCTGAAGTTCCCAAAAACACAATAGGAATGAATAGAGGTTACTGGCCTTTTGTATGTCACGTCCCCGTTATCGGAATACATCGGCAGTCAACTTTATAAAATATTGGGCTACGATGTCCATGAAACACTTTTAGGAATTTGTTTTGACGGAAAGAAAAATAAAGTCGTTTGCGCATGCAAAGATTTCATTGCTGATGATAAGAATGAAATTTTAATCCCTTATACAGCATTAAGAAACGACACAAATCCACAAATCATGGAAAGGCTTGATGCTTCATTTTCATCGCCATCAAATATAAACGAGATCATTTTTCAATTAGGACACAATGACGTGCTTGGCAAAATAAAAGGAGCCAAAGAAAGATTTTTCGAAGTCATTATCATTGACATGCTGATCAATAATAACGATCGCAACGAAGATAATTGGG
>CAVDTI010000064.1:0-5669 GCA_963611905.1 Faecalibacterium prausnitzii
GTTGATATCCTTAACAAAGTATTAAAAGATCATTGTTCTCCTTCTGAAGCAAAAGAAAGCTTACATATTGTCGCGCAAGTTTCGGATTCATCGACAATTCTTGGCTTTGTTACCAAAGTTCTAGATGACAATCCACAATCAATTAATGACTTTAAAGCAGGTAACCAAAGAGTTCTTGGCTTCTTGGTGGGTCAAATCATGAAAGCGAGCCATGGTAAGGTGAATCCGGCTGAAGTATCAAAGGTGTTACGTGAGGAAATTGATAAAAGATGAATGAGGAAGAATTAGAAAAACTAAAAGATTTTCTAGAGAAGGCTACATCTTTTGAATTGCCTTCTTATGATCATCTTCCTGCTGTTCCTTTATATATGGAGCAGGTTGTTTCCTATGTTAATTCTATCCTTGAACCTTTAAGTGTTGGCGATAAAGAGATGCTTACCTCTTATATGGTAAACAACTATGTTAAAGCCAAAATCATCCAAGAACCTGATAAAAAGAAATATAATGTCGATCATTTGGGCTATCTGTTGGCTATTTCGTTATTAAAAAACGTAATAAATATGAATGATATTGGCCTTATCATCGGCATGGACAAAGATGCGACTAGCGATAAAGCCGTACTTTATCGTTTTTTCCGCACTATGTCTTCCGATATTTTTAAGGATGTTGCAGGAAAGGCAAAAACTAGAGTTGATAGATTTTACAATAATTACGAATCGGAAAAAGAAAATAATCCAGAACAAGCTAAAAAATATCTCGACGATTCAATAGGGTTAATTGCCTTAAGAATGTCGGTTCAAGCTACGGTTTACCAACTGGTTGCCCAAGCATTATATCGTTATTTGGAGAACGCCAAAAAAGAGGAAACTCCATCTAAAAAAGAAGTTAGACGCGAGAAAAAAGAAGCGAAAAGAGCTCAGCGTTTAGCATCCGAACAAGCTAAAAAAGATAAAGAATCTCATGATAAAAAGGAGAAAAAATAAATGAAAAACATCTTAGTTACTGGTGGTCTTGGTTTTATTGGAAGTGAGACTGTCATTAGGCTCATCGAGAACGGATATGAGCCAATTGTTGTGGATAATCTCTACAATGCAAAAGAAGCAGTTCTCGATAGAATCGAAACAATCACAGGCAAACGTCCTTCATTCTACAAAGTAGACGTAAAGGAAGAAGAGCCAACCGAAAAAATCTTTAAAGATAATAAGATCGATGCAGTTATTCACTTTGCTGGATACAAAGCGGTTGGAGAGTCCGTTTCCAAGCCAATTGAATACTACGAGAATAATCTCGAAACCTTACTCGTTATCGCTAAATTGATGAAAAAATATGACGTTAAGAACATTATTTTCTCATCCTCTGCAACAGTTTATGGTGTTCCAAAGAGGGTTCCTCTTTATGAATCAGATCCAGTCGCCGAAGCGACAAATCCATATGGTGAAACTAAAGTAATGATCGAAAGAATCTTGAAGGATGTTCAATTTGCGGACCCTTCACTTAATGTTGGAATCTTACGTTATTTCAACCCAATTGGTGGTCATCCATCTGGACTTCTTGGCGAAGATCCAAACGGCATTCCAAATAACTTATTACCTTATGTTTCTCAGGTTGCGATTGGTAAGTTAAAGTCTCTACGTATCTTTGGGGATGATTATCCAACACCAGATGGAACGGGTGTTCGTGACTACATTCACGTTGTTGATTTAGCTGATGGACATGTTGCAGCACTTAAGAAATTAGAAGAAAACCCAGGTTATGTCGTTTATAACCTCGGAACAGGCAAAGGAACCTCTGTCTTAGAATTGGTACACGCCTATGAAAAAGCGAACGGCGTTAAAATTCCTTATGAAATAGTCGGAAGACGTGCAGGCGATGTTGCAGAAAACTTTGCGGATTGCACCAAAGCTTTCGAAGAATTGCATTGGAAAGCAAAATACACCATCGAAGATGCGTGTAGAGATGCCTATAACTTCCAAAAGAAAAACCCTGAAGGCATCAAATAAGGGTAGATTATCTTAACATACAACGAAAAAGCAGGCTTTTGGCCTGCTTTTTAACTATGCAAAGGTTTAATTTTCCTTCCTGCGTTAGATGTTTTAGGCTTGCCAGCCAATTCAAAGGGGATTTTCCCTTCTTTTACGCATTGCTTCAAAAAGACGTTTATAGCACTACTCATTGATATGCCAATATCGTTAAATAGCTTCTGAGCATCATCTTTTAAACCTTCATCTATACGCACTGTGATTATAACTTTATCCATAATTTTGCCTTTACATACATAAATATACTAGTAATATGCTATACAAACAATAATAAAACAATATAAACACCATACAAATGCTATACACATTAGAAAAATTATCTTAAATCCCTTTTATGCGGTAAATCGGTTATAATCTTTATAACTAATATAAAGAGGAATATAAAAATGAAAGTTTTTGAAGTTAAGGTGGGAGACTGGACCCAAAAAGGAAATTGCTGGGAGATAGAAAATCCTAAATCTAATTTGGTCATGATGACGGGTATGCAAGAACACTCAGAACGTTATGATGATCTTGCTAAGTACCTTAATACATTTGGCATTAATATGTATGTTCTTGACGCGGTTGGACAAGGATTAAATGCTCCGAAAGTTGAAGATCAGCAAAAGTGGTTTGAAAACGCTTTTGATATAAACGTCACAGCAGCTCACGAAAAAGTTGCTGAGTTAAAGGAAAAAACAAAACTTCCTACTTTCATCATGGGACATTCAATGGGTTCGTTCATGACACAACGTTATCTAGAGCTTTTCCCTCATTCCGCTGACAAGGTTGTCATTTGGAGTTCTAATGGACCAGCTAGATTAAAAATGTATTTTGCTTACCATCTTGCTTCGCTACTAACAAACAAAAAGAATTGGGATAAGCCTTCAAAATTTATTTCTAATGCCAGCCTTGGTGCTTATAGTAAATCTGTCAAAAATCGTAAGAGTGACTTAGATTGGCTTTCTTACAATGAAGAAAATATCAAGCAATACGTTGACGATCCATACTGCGGAGCGGAGAACACTCATGGCTTTTGGAAAGAATTTTTACGTGGCATGAATGAACTCTATAAAAAGAAAAACTTGAAAAATATATCTAAAGAGGAAACAATTCTTATTGTCGCTGGGGAAGAAGACCCGGTTGGTGAGATGGGGAAAGGACCAAGACGCTTAAAGGAAATGTATACAAAGCTTGGAGTCAAGGACGTGAGAATTCATATGTTTAGTCACATGCGCCATGAAATCCATAACGAAAAAGACAATCATCTCGTATACAAAGTCCTTTCTGATTTTTTAACTGAGTAATGGATACTACAAAACAGAATAGAAGATATATATTAGGATTTTTATTGTCGGCTTTTTTACTATGCGCGATATCTTTCTTTTTTGAAGGGAAAGCTTTCGCTAATTGGAAAACGGATTTTAACTTCACCAATTTTGAATTTTTGCTTTCTTCGATTGCAATGTTCATTTTAGAAGGAACCGTTTTCTTTTTCGCCTGGCGTAACTTTAAGGTGAGAATCAATTGGCCAGTACTTTGCTTTTGCTTAGTGTTTATGGCTTTGGCTATTATGGCTCCCGTTCTTTTTAATGGAGTTTTATATAACGGAGAACTTGTAGGTCAATTCACTTTTGCTTTGAGAGCTAGATATATAATCTTGGCTATTTTATTGTTCACGTCCCTTTATGAGATTATTGCTATTGTTCCAAAGCTAATAAGTGGTAAAAGAGCAATTAGACTTGTTTTCTTTATCGCTGTTCTATCAGGCATTGCTGCGACAGCGTATTCCTATATTTTTGAAGCGAATATTTATAGGGCCCTTTTTGATGGAACAATGAATTTTGATGGCCAAACGAACACGGTTCCGATTTCTTACACTCCACATCGTAACGTTTATGGCATTGTTCTTTTCATGGCTTTAATTGGTGAAGCCTATCTTGAAGTGGAACGCCCACATTGGTGGAGATGGCCAATAATGTACTTCTTTTTGATTAACCAATTATTCCTTTTTTCAAAGACCTGTATGATAATCGGGGCGTTTTTCTTCGGGGCTTTTTGGATTTTTTCGACTTTTAGAGCTTTCAAAAACAAGAAAATTGGTAGGGGAATATATTTAATTTTTATTGTTCTTGTTATTATTGGAATGTTCCTTGCTGTCGTTTTATTAAGACACGATACTGGAGCATTTGCTTTTGCTGGAAAATATTGGAAATTCTTCAAAAAAAATTTCTATCATTACTCAAAAGTTTCTTTCGAGGTTAGATTTATTTCCATCACCATTCCTTTTGATGCTATTAAGGAAAATGGTATTTGGTCTTTAATCTTTGGTTTTGGATATGGCAATGAATATAGGGCCCTTAGCTTTATTCGTACTGGTGACGCTAATTACTATTCCATCATCGATAACTCTTGGGGTCTTGTTTTAGCACAAAATGGCTTTGTAGGCCTTGCTTACGAAGCGCTTGTTTGGATTTTTGGTATTGTCTTAATTGTTAGAGCTTTCCGTAGAAAGAGCAATTATTCTTGGTTCTATTTGTTCATATATATTTGTATTTTAGGAAGAACAATGACAGAGAATGATAGTTTGCATTATCTGGATTTTGCCGGTGTTACTTATTTCTCGGTTTGTTTCTTACCTATGTTAGTAGAAGAAGCTGCTATAAAGGTTAATCCATTTGAAAAGCCTGTTGAATTAGAGAAAACATATAAAGATCCATCATTATTCCTTGGAAAGGCTGTTGCACTCTCTTTCTTGCCTGCTCTTTTCTTGACTTGCATCTCTAAAGGTATTGGTTCATTAATCGGTAATGAATATATGCAAAATCCAATGCTAATCTTTGGCGGAATATTATTCTTTGTTGCGTCACCTATTATTCTTGGTGGAGTGCTTTCTGCATTTAACAAGGGCGAAAATAGGCATGCTGTATGGGCTTTGATTCTTTATTTTGCACATATCGCATTAATCTTTGTGATGCCGATCTATAGTTCAAGCGTTATGTGTTTGATTCCTGAGGTCGCACCTTTATTTATTGCCTTGCTTATTCTTTCGATGGCAGGCGCATACGAAAAGAAGTTCTTCTCAATTTATGTTTTATTCGGAAACTGGGTCGTTTTCGGACTTGTTGCAGAAGGGGTGTATTTCCTTATCAAATTCTTAGGTTCACATTTCACTTTATTCGCATATTTAGCGTTATTGGCGTTGCTCTTTGCCTTCTGGATATTCTTATACTTCATGCCTAGACTTCCTTCCTTTGCCGCTCCATTTGAAAACAATATAAATTCAATTGAAACAAAGTACGGATTCTATCGTGCGGAAAAAGAAGAAGAATTCGTCGAACACACTAGAGAAGTCTTATTAAAAAAATCCGTTAAAGATTAACGGACATAATACAAAGAGAGAACGTGTTTTAATTCTTCATTGGAAGATTCAGGATTACTTATATCGTAAGCATAAGGCTTGAATTCCTCTGAGAAAACTTCCTCGTATATTTCTGAAGGTCCTTCTTCGAATTTCTCGAAAGGATCTTCTTTTTTTGAATCATATATTAACAAAGGTAGTATTCTTAAGTGAAGAATGTTGCTGCGGTCTAGTTCTTCTCTTAACCAAGGGTATTTTGTTTCTAAATCTTCAAGGGTGGTGTTAGATAA
>CAVDTI010000065.1:0-500 GCA_963611905.1 Faecalibacterium prausnitzii
CCCCTAAAACACGAATATATGTCCCACGAGAAACATCCGCTAGGAAAGTGATGACATCATCTTTATATGAGATTAATTTAAGGTCGAAAATCGTTATATGACGTGGTTTTCTTTCAACCTCAATTCCTTTATGAGCCTTTTTATATAAAGGGACCCCATCAACTTTTATTGCAGATTGCATCGGAGGAATTTGCTCTCCCTCACCAATAAAAGAAGATAGAATGTCTTTTATTTCTTCTTCTCTTAAAGAAGGCGCTTCTTTTCTATCGATTATTTCTCCATCAGGATCGCCAGATGAGGTTTTAACCCCAAGTTTTAATGTTGCAATATACGATTTTCTTGAATCGTCGAGATATTGCAAAAATTTTGTGCCTTTATTAACACCAATGACTAATAATCCCGTCGCAAAAGGATCGAGCGTTCCTAGATGTCCAACTTTTTTAGTATTAAAAATTTTTCCGATCTTATTATCGATATTTCTTGAGGTAACTCCTCTATCT
>CAVDTI010000065.1:510-6986 GCA_963611905.1 Faecalibacterium prausnitzii
CCTCTATCTTTGTTAATGATTAATATTCCGTCGTTTTTCATTCTTTAATTATAAAATAAAGATTGTCTTCTTTCGAGATTTCCAAGCGAAAATGAGATAAAATAATGCGATGAATTCATACCATTTGAAAAACATATTGTCTAGCCTTAGAAATGCGGACACAAATTATTCTCTTATAGATACTGGAGATAGGATTGTTATTGGAGTTTCCGGAGGAAAAGATTCCCTAGGACTTTTATATGCCCTATCCCTCTATGGCAGATTCGCAAAAAAAGAGTTTGAAATCTATCCAGTATTGTTAAATCTTGGTTTTAAAGACGAATATGATTTCACATCTTTAAAAGAATTTGTTTTTTCTTTGGGATATGAATTAAAAATTGTCGATGCGAGTTTTGTTTATCCTGCGCTAAAAGCCCATACGAAAGAAGGAAAGCATCTTTCTTGTTCTTTGTGTTCTAGAATGAAAAAAGCCGCGATGAAAGATGTTGCGAAAGAATTAAGAGCAAACAAAATCGCCTTTGCCCATCATCACGATGATTTAGTTGAGACTCTTATGATGAATGTCCTCCACGGAGGAAAAATCTCTACTTTCACACCAAAAATGGTTTGGGAGCAAGAGGACATAACTTTTATTCGTCCTCTAATTGATGTCGAAGAGAAAGAATTAAGAGGACTCGTTAGCGATTTAAACCTACCAGTATTTGATTTAGGCTGTCCAGCTAACCATCAAACCGAAAGGGAAAACATTAAAACCCTCTTATCTGATTTATATAAAATAAGTCCTGAATATCGTAAAAACATTGCTAAATCCCTCCTTAATTACAATTCCATGGAATTACCGTTTAACTATTTAGAGACAACTTGCCTTGATAATAATTCTTATTCATTGAAACAAATGACAACTCTTAATGATATGAGGCAATCAATTATTTCAGCAAAAAAGCCAAAAGAAAACGAAATTGATTTCCTTATTCTTCATAACCATAAAAAAATTGGAGAAGTTTCTTATAGATTGGTACGTAACCACATTTATGAGATATTTAATGTCCTAGGGCCTAAGCAAGCACAAATTATAGCTATCAATGAATTGGTAAGGCAAATTTCAAAGAAATGCATTCCTGCAACATTCATTTTAAAAGGCATTAGAAAAGACATTGCAGCAGAAACTTCCTTTGAAAAGAAAAAAGATTACTCTTTGCCTGGAATTAATTACATAAGAAAAACAAAATAGTTTCGATTTTATCGAAAGAAAAGCTTATTTTCTTATGTTTTGGCACATAAGAAAACCCCATGTTAGTGTATCATGTATCATGGGGCGTTTTTAGATATCAACTCAGGGGTTTTGACTACTGTCCTTTTTTGGCATCTTCGATGTCTTTTGCTTCTTTTGCAAGGAGGGCATTCATTCTTTCTTCATCATCAAACCTCGTGTCATAAACGAAGATGATGTCTGGAACTTTGTAAAGATCCATTCTCTTAGCCAAGGAAGAACGAACCACACCTTTGCAACGATTGAGTTCTTCGATATGTTTCTCAGGGTTTTTTGCGCCAATGAAGGAAACATAAACCTTCGCTAAAGAATTATCAGAATTGATGTCGACGTGATTAACCGAAGTAAAGCCGATTTTTGGATTCTTAAGTTCAAAAGTAAGAATATCAGAGATATTTCTTGCGATTAATGCTTTGATTCTACCAATTCTTTGAGCCATTATTTCTTATCCACCATCTCATATCCTTCGATGATGTCCCCTTCTTTAATGTCATTATAGTTTTCGATGGTAAAGCCACATTCATATCCTTCTTTGACTTCCTTAACATCGTCTTTGAAACGCTTTAATGAGCCAAGTTTTCCTTCATAAGTGACAACACCTGCGCGTAAAAGACGAATCTTTTCGCCAGATTTTATTAAGCCGCTTGTGACATATGCGCCAGCAACCGTACCAACGTGGGAGATTTTGTAAATATGTCTGATTTCAGCTTGTCCTGTGACATTTTCAACTTTTTCGAATTTATACATACCCTTCATTAGGTTTGTCATTTCATCGATTAATTCGTAAATGATACGATGAGGTCTGATTTCGACATGGGCTTCTTGAGCCTTTTGAGAGATACGCGCATCCGGACGAATATTGAAAGCGTAAATCAAAGCTCCAGAAGCTTGGGCTAAAAGGATATCACTATCATTGATCGCACCAGCTTGGGCTGCAATGACTTTGATTTTTATTTGATCATTGGAGAGTTTTTCAAGAGACGCTTTCAAAGCTTCCGCGGAACCATCAGTATCAGCTTTGATGATGACGTTAATATTTTGAATATTACCGGCATTAACAAGATTGTTTAAGTCTTCCAAAGACATAGCAGATGTTCCTGCTTGTGCTTTTTCTTTGTTTGCTAAAGCTCTTCTTTCAGCGATTTCTTTTGCTTCCTTTTCGGTTGGGAAGGCCATGAATCTATCGCCAGCATTTGGAACTGCGCTTAAACCAGTGACAGCAACTGGAGTTGAAGGGCCGGCAGATTTAAGAACTGCACCAAATTCATTGGTCATACGACGAATTTTTCCATAGATATCGCCAACAACAACGTAGTCCGAGCTCTTAAGTGTGCCATTTTGAACAAGGAGAGTTGCTTTTGGTCCTTCGCCTTTATCAAGATTTGCTTCAAGAACAGTACCAATTGCAAAGCGGTTTGGATTTGCTTTAAGTTCCATCATTTCGGCCTTGACCAAGATGGTTTCTAAAAGATCGTTTAAACCTGCGCCAGTTTTTGCTGAACACTCGACCATTAAAACATCTCCGCCATAGTCTTCACCATAAATATCGTGTTGCATTAATTCTTCTTTAACGCGACGTGGATTTGCGCCTGGTTTATCCATCTTATTGATTGCGACAATGATTTGACAATTGGCCGCTTTAGCATGGTTTATAGCTTCAATAGTTTGAGGCATGACACCATCATCAGCTGCAACTACAAGGACGCAAATATCCGTAACATCGGCTCCTCTAGCACGCATCGCGGTAAATGCAGCGTGCCCTGGAGTGTCTATAATGGTGATTTTTTTGCCATGAACCTCTTTTTGATAAGCACCAATGGCTTGGGAAATACCACCCGCTTCTCCACCAGCAACATTTGAGTGACGGATAGCATCGATTATTGAAGTTTTACCATGGTCAACGTGCCCCATGACCGTAACGATAGGAGCTCTCTCTTTTAAATTTGCTGGATCATCTTCGATTTCAAGATCCTCGAAATGCTCTGCATCAACGATTTTTTCTTTCTTAAAATCGTAGTTATATTCCAAACAAATCGTGCCAATTGTTTCGTCATCGAGCATTTGGTTGATTGTTACCATCTTGCCATTCATAAATAGGAATTTAATGATGGCATTGGCTGGAACGTTGATCGCCTTGGATAATTCGGAAACGGATAAAGGCTTCGAATAAACGAATACTCCTCCGTTAACTTTTGCGTATTCTTCTTTTTTCTTTTGGAATGGACGCGATTCAAAATTGGCCTGACGAGAATGGCCGTTGCCGTCTTTTTTAGAGACGAATTGATTATTTTTCTTCATGTTTTGCCCCTTTCAAAGATTTACTTACATATGACAAAGCCGATTTTTTATCAGTAATGCCAATGAAATTTATTTCGCCATGTCCAAGGGCAGCTCCGAGTTCTTCCGATGAGAAACTTGAATCCGTTGGGATATGACGAGAATGTATTTTTTTGCGAATCATTTCGCTTTGGCCTGAAGTCAGGTCATTCGCAATGACTACAAATTTGACTTTATCGAGGTGAGAAATGAAATCTGTCCCGATAATGGCTTTTTGGGAAACATATAGCAAGCCTAAGAAACCTAAACGTGGATCTTTATTCATTTCTCTCCTCCTTTAAAATCATTTGAAATAACGATTATTTGTTATCGTCGTAGTATTCGTCGAAATCATCGTAGTCAATGGAATCGTCTTCGTTTTGAAGCGCTTCATTTTCTTCTTGTTCAATTTCGGCTAATTCTTCATCAGAATAGATTGGCATTGCTTCAGAAGCAGGAATTTCGCTTGGAGTAACGTGGGCAACCTCTGTATCAGAGATGTTGTGTGGACGTTTGCTCTTGCCAAATTTGTTGGCTGGCTTCTTGCCGTCTTTCTTTTCGTTAGAATTGTTGAGTTCTTTCTCGAGTTCATCGAGAGTTTTGGTTGTCTTAACTTCTGTTGTTTCGATGACTTTAACTGGTTTTTCTTCAACGACAGGTTCTTCCTTAGCTGATTCAACAGTTGGTTGTTCAGCTGGTTTTTCTTCGCTTACTGCAGCAACATTCTCTGCGACTGGAGCAACATTTTCTTCGAGTTCGACATCATCTTCATCAATTTCAGGCATGACTGGAGTTGTATCGATTTGAGTCGTCTCTGCGCCTTTAGAGGCAAGTTCCTCAGCAGAACGTTTTGCATATTCCTCACGGCTCTTGGCTTTCTTAAGTTCTTTTGCCGTGGCTTCGATCTCTTCGAGTGGAGTATATTCAAGGCCTTCTTCTTCAGCATCGCTCTTCTTATAAACACGGATATTCCATCCTGTTAATTTATTTGCGAGAGAGGCGTTAGAGCCACGTTTACCAATGGCTGTGGCATATTGATCATCATCAATGACGACAGCTGCAGTTGGATGAGGAAGTGAATTTTCATCAACAATCTTCACACCAAGAACGTTTGCAGGACGCATAGCTTCTGCAAGATAAAGAGGAAGATAATCGCTATAAGGGATGATATCGATCTTCTCTTTGAATTTAGAGTTTCCTAATTGGCCAACTACCTTTTGGATACGGCTTCCGCCTTGTCCGATACATGCGCCAATTGGATCGACATCTTCGTTTGTAGAGGCAACTGCAACCTTGCTTCTTACCCCTGCACGACGAGCGATGCCTTTGATTACGACCGTGCCGTCATATATTTCGTGAATTTCTTCTTCAAATAATCTCTTTAAGAACCCTTCTGTGGAACGAGTCGCTTTGATTTGAGCGCCTTTTTCTTGTTTTCCATCAGCGTCTTTTGGCTGTTTGACTTCTTCGATATAGACTTTGATGATGTCACCGAGTTTGAAATCTTCATCACCGATCAAGTCTTCTTTGTAGAGTTCGGTTGTACCTTTACCAATATTAACGGTAACACTAGAACCAGAGACAGCTTCAACAGTTCCTGTAACTAATTCACCGATATGATCTTTATAGATTTCATAAAGAACTTCATGTCCTGCTTCAGCGATTTTTTGAGTTAAGACAGAGCGGAAGGAGGAGGTTGTAACCTTTGAAAGAGTTTCAAATGGGCAATAGATACGATAATCGCCACCAACTTTGATGTTCTTCTTTTCTTCTTCGATTAAGGAAATGAGATTTCTCATTTCTTCTTTCTTATCGCCATTATTACGAGACTTCATGAAAGAAAGGTCTTCTTTGATGGAATCGATTTTATCTTCGGCATCATACATTGCATCCTCTGGAGAAATTTCAAGATAGTCATCTTGAACATCTTCAACGATTTTCTTTACTTGAGCAATAGTAACGTGGCCTGCTTCGTCATCGATATTTACTTCGACACGGGCATCTGCTCCACCTTTTAAATAACGGGTATAGGCAACAACCAATGCATCATGCAAAGCGTTGATGACGGCTTGGTAGCTAACGCCTTTAGCATCAGCTATAGCGTTAACTGCATCTTTAAATTGTTCAACATTCATAATTTTCCCTCTAATTTAGAATTTAATTGCTAAACGTGCTTTATCAATTGTGTCACGTTTTAGAATAACTTTTTTGATCTTGGATTTGTCTTTGACTCCAAGAGTGACTTCGTCTTCATTCGCTTCAAGGAGGTCACCTTCAAGAGTGTTTGCTCCTTTGTATGGATGAGACAAATGGAAATTAACGTAATTTCCAACGTATTTCTCTAGTTTATCAAGAGAAATTGGTTTTTCTGCTCCAAGCGAAGAAACGTCAAGTGTATATGCTCCACTTATTGGATCTTCCTTATCAAGCAAAGGATTGATGATGTTACTAACTAAGACAATGTCATCTAGAGAAATCGGCGAATCTCTATCAATGAATACGTGAAGGGTTAATCCATCCGCGTCTCTAGTAAGATTAACGTCGTATAATGTGTAGCCTTCTTTTTCTAAAACTGGCTCCAGCACCTTTTTTACGGCATCGATTTCTTTCATTTTATCCTCCTAAATAAACAAAAAGGTGGCTCCAAACGGAAACCACTCAAGAAATATGAGCGTCGTAGAGCCTCCTCAGAGGATCATCTACGTGAAATATTATCAAGTATTCTTTTTGTTTTTTCAAGAGAGAAATAACGAAATGCATAGTTGTTTTTAATGATTGAAATCTCGAAATTCATTTTAATAATTAGAGTTTGCCTTTTTCTCTAAATCATCTATACGAAAGCTTGGTAAGTTCTACCTTTTCTTCAGTGATTTTCAGTCTATATTCGTCA
>CAVDTI010000066.1:0-8836 GCA_963611905.1 Faecalibacterium prausnitzii
GTTATGGGAAGAGCATAACAATCCTAATTTAACCGTGTCGAATTCGACTCGTTTAAAAACGAGGCCGGCCATAATTATTTCACGATGACGTCTAAGAAATGGATTGAAGGTGTCAATGCGATAGGAATAATTTCTAAAGCAGGCAAATATAACTCTGGAACCTACGCTTACAAAGACATTGCCTTACATTTCGCAACTTGGATTTCTCCCGAAAGCAATTTGTATATCATCAAAAAATTTCAAAGGTTAAAAACCTAAAGCAAAAGCCAATATCCGTGATTATGTTGATATTCCTCAACTAGTATGTCTTTCGAATTTTGAAAGTCTTAATGCTCATCTAATTAAAAATGGCTTAAGTCAAAAGAAAGACTTATTGAATTAAACAAAGCCGCTATTTATCAAATGAAAATATTAGCAGAAGAGGCATCCACTCCTTCCGCTAACCTAGAGGCATCAAATAATATAGAAACAGATTATTCAAGAAACGTTAAAAAATAACGGTTAATTGCATCTTAAAGTTTTCCTCACCATAAACTGCATGAGGATGCTTTGCTGGCATAACGATCGATTCGCCTTCATTGAGAAAAAATGGCTTTCCATCGATTGTAATTCTGCCTTTGCCATCAAGACAAGTAACTAATGCATCTCCGCTAGATTCGTGAGTACTGATTTCTTCCCCTTTTGCAAACGCAAATAAAGTAATGCTCACCTTGTCGTTTTGCACCAAAGTCTTACTAACTATTTGACCATCTTGGTATTCAACTTGATCTTTAAGTTTTAAAATTTCTGATTTTCCAATGTTCTTTAACATGATTTTGTCCTTACTAACTATTTTAATTTTCATATTGAAATTGTAAAACCAATTAAGAAAGCGGACAAATATTTTGCAAATATCTTAGTGACATAGTATTGAATACTAGATATACTTGTATCGAAGAAAAGGAGTTTTTAAAAATGAACAACTTTGTTTTGTCTTGTGAATCAACCGTTGACTTACCGTATTCTTATGTTATCGGAAGAGGGTTAAAAGTCATCTTCTATTCATACACTGTGGATGGAAACTCATACATAGATGACATGGGCAAGGACCCTAATTCGTTACCTAACTTTTATAAGCATCTTGCTGAAGGGCATATCCCAAGCACTTCACAAATCAATGAATTTACCTACGAAGAATTCTTCCGCAAAGAATTAGGTGAAGGACATGATTTATTACATCTTTGCTTCGGAACTGGAATGACAAATTCTTATAATCAAGCTTTATTGGCTCAAGAGACAATGAAAAAAGAATTCCCTGATAGAAAATTAATTGTTATCGATACAACATGTTCTTCCTCTGGATATGGAATGATTGTTGATGATGCGGCTGATTTATATGAAGAAGGAAAGAGCATAGATGAGATTGCCTCTTACGTTGAAGCGAATAAACATAACATCCATCACCAATTCTACACAACAGATTTGAAATACTTCAAACGTACCGGAAGAGTTTCTGGTCCTGCGGCAAGCATTGGTGCAATTCTTAGAATCTGTCCATTAATGCATCTGAATAAAAAAGGGAGGATCATCGCCTATTCTAAGGTTATGGGCAAGAAGAATGCGTTAAAAGCAACCCTCGATTGGATGGAAGCGCATGCGGCAAACGGCAAAAACTATGACGGAAAGATCTTTATCTCTCATTCAAATGCCTTAGAAGACGCTAATCTTACCAAAGCAGCAATCGAAGAAAGATTCCCTAATTTAAAAGGCAAGGTCATGATTAATGACATTGGCACAATCATCGCCTCTCACACTGGTCCAGGCACTTGTGCGATTTATTTCCATGGCGATGTAAGACCAGAATAAATCTATATGGATGAAAAGCAGCATCGAATTACCGATACTGCTTTTATTTGTCTTTTGAATGGTAACGTTGTTTATCTAAATACATCGCCTCATCATATTCAGATAGAAATTCCTCCGCTTCTTCATTTGGACGATAAATCGCATATCCAATTGCCGCAAATAATTGATATCTTCTATTGCTTTGATTATTTAATTCAAGAATACTTTCTTTGATTTTATTGATGCATGCATCAATATCACTTTGAAGGTTTGAACGTAATAGAACGACAAATTCATCACCAGATAAACGGATGACTGAGCAACGTGTTCCCACTGCCTTGATTAGTTGATTTGCAAATTCTTTCAAAGCCAGATCGCCCACATCATGGCCAAACTTATCGTTAATTTGTTTAAAATCGTTTATATCCATCATGATGCCAGTTAATGGAATCTTTCTCTTTTTAATGATGTGTTTGATGTAATAATTAAAGAAAGCACGGTTATATAACCCAGTTAGCTCGTCTCTAAATATTTTCTCGTTATTGATCGAAGAAACAACTCCAACTAAGCCAATAGAAATCGAAGCCCATTCAAGGCTTAAGCCAGGCGCTAAAGTCTGAGCAATGGTTCCTAAAATAATCGGAACTATGAACAGATAAAGAGGAAAGTAACGTGTTGTTTTGGCTCTTTTAATAGCCAAAGCATAAATGGCAATAATCATAACTAAGTACAAGCCGGTAACAGCAAGACATCCATAGTATCCACCTAAACGAACATACGTATTTGTGTCCCTATCTATTTTGAAAACTATCGGAATAAACAAATTAATAATAACCATAATGATAACTGCATCGAGAGGTATACTTGCAAAAACTATCTCTTTCTTATGAATGTTTTTAAAGAAATGCACTCTTACAAAAAGGCAGATGATATATCCAAAAAGCGATAACAAAATATAATTTAAAGTGTTTACGGTGTATGAAAGATAAAATAACGCTTTTCCATCCACCCCATTAAAAAAACAAGATGATAGTTCCAAAATCGAGGCAACAATCGCTACAAAAAATAGCAATTTAAGATACCTGGCTTCTTTGCTTTTTGTTTTGAATGTTCTGAAATTGGCGCATACCACAATAAGCAAAAGGAGTATTGAGAACCCATTTAAAGCAACCGACGCATTCAAGTAGGTCAGATCATATTCCAAGGTAACTATATTCATAAATAAATTATAGGCCTTATCATGCTAAATGTTAAATTTCCCATAATTAAACATTTTGTTTTAAAATACATTATCATTAAAGGAGGAAAAATCATGGGCAAAAAAGAAAAAGCCTTTCTAATAACTTCATTAACTCTAAACATCTTAATAATTCTTGCCGTCATATCTTCGTTTATCTATTCTTTCTTTTTAACCGGTGAAATGGCCTTAACAGCTAAAGGATTAAATTCATTACGCTTTTACACGGTAATATCCAATTTATTACTCGCGATCCTGACAATCCCTTTAATCGTTAACGAAATCATCTCTCTTAAAAACAACATTTTAAAAATACCAGCCTATGCGTCTGGATTGAGATTTCTTGGTGTTACAGGAACGACAATAACAATATTAACCGTTGCATGTTTTATTTCGCCAATGGAGGTAAGCAATGGCGGATCGTATCTAACGATGTTCCAAGGACCAAATTTTATCTATCATTTTGTGGTTCCTGTGCTTGCCATCATTTCATTTTGTGTTTTCGAAGCAAATCAAAAGCTTAAATTCAAAAATACACCATACGGTTTAATTAGCGTTCTTGCCTATATGATTTTTTATATCCTAAATGTTAAGTTTCATTACATTACAAGCGGCATCGATGGCGTTTATGATTGGTATGGTTTCTTAGGAAAGGATGGAAACAGATCGATATGGCTTGTGGCATTATTGATGCTTTTAGCATCATATTTAGTTTGTATTCTTTTATGGGCGTTGAAATTGGCTTTTGGGCACCTTTTCTTCGCGAAAGAGCCTATGCCAATAGCAGAAGAAACTTCTACACCAGAAATTCAGCCCAATAATTCAGAGGATACCGAAACAAAACAAAATATCGAAAGCAGAGACGTTTCCGAAGAAAACAAAGAAGAGCAACATGCCGAAGAAAACAATGAATCTTCCGAAGATGAAGTTGATGTAGAAATTCTTGAAAATGAAGAAAAAAGCCAAAAATCACCTACAAAAACCCCTTCAAATAAAACAAATACATATAATGGCAAAACAAGAACGTATCATATTTCCAAAGTAGAAGGAAAGGGATGGCAAGTAAAACTTGCAACCGGTAAAAAAGCCATTAAATTCTTCCCAACTCAAAAAGAAGCAATTGCCTACGCTAAATCTTTATCCGTCAGCCAAGGCGGTTCGGTTAGAATCCACTCAGTTAAGGGTAAGATGAGAAAATGATCATCCCCTTAGCAGATCGCACAAACGTGCGATCTTTTTGTTTGCCCTAAATAATAGGAAACATATATTCTTTTAGACGAAAGAAAAGGCCCCTTGAATAGGGCCTAAGGTTGTTACGCTTTCTTGATCTTTTTCTTGATATGAAGAATCAAAACAATAATTTCGTGAATTACTAATGGGCTAACGCCTAATCCAAACACCCAAGCATAATCCCATCCCACAAGAGGAACGACTTTAAAGACGTCATTTACTCCAGGAACGAATATGACGAAGAATTGGAGAGCCATACCAATAACAAAGGATGCCCAAAGCAAATGGTTGCGATCAGTAAAGACATGGATGAAGCTTCTTCTGACATCAGTCATGCCAAGCATATGGAATAATTCACTCATTGAAAGAACGCAGAACGCCATTGCTTGTGCTTCTTCGATTTGGGCTACTGAGCATGAATCAAAGAACGCTTTAATTTCCACAGGATTTAATGTGAAGCCTTGAACCATCCAAACCTCGGAAAGGAAGGCGATTAAAGTGATAATGCCAACCCAAACACCATAACCGAATGTAATTGAATATCCGCCATGGCTAAAGAGAGACTCATTAGGATCGCGAGGCTTATCATTCATTATGTCTTTCGGTTTATGGTCTGCACCAAGAGCAACAGCAGGCAAGGAGTCCGTAATCAAGTTAACCCATAATAAGTGAATAGCAATCAATGGAGATGGAATACCCATTATAGCTGCAAGAAGCATGCCTACAACTTCGCCAATATTACTTGAAAGCAAGAAGAGAATCGTCTTTTTAATATTTGCGTAGATTCCTCTTCCTTCTTCAACAGCCTTTTCGATAGAAGCAAAGTTATCATCCGTAAGAACCATATCTGCCGCGCCTTTTGCAACGTCAGTTCCAGTGATTCCCATTGCAATACCAATATCAGCCGCTTTAAGAGATGGAGCGTCATTAACGCCATCTCCTGTCATAGCAGCGATATTGCCGTTGGCTTTAATCGCCTTAACAATCGAAACCTTATTTTGTGGAGAAACACGTGCAAAAACGCGAACGGTTTTTACCTTTTCTTTTAATTCATCTTCACTACAAGCATCAATTTGATCGCCACTCATCGTTTGCGAAATATCATCAGCAATTCCTAGTTCTTTTGCAATCGCAAAGGCCGTATCTTTATGGTCACCGGTGATCATAATCGTTGTAATTCCAGCTTTCTTCAGCGTTGCAACCGCTGGTTTCGCCGCTTCTCTTGGAGGGTCGACCATTCCAACTAAGCCAACGAAAATAAGATTCTTTTCTTCAATTTGAGATTTGTATTCATAAGAGATTGCTAAAGCTAAAACACGTAAAGCGTCGCTAGACATGCTTGCTGCAGCCTCTTCAATCTTAGAGACGTCTTCTTTCGTTAATTTACAAATCTTACCATTGATAAGAATTGCATTGGCATTCTTTAAGATTTGATCCATTGCTCCTTTGGTGTAAACAATTGTTGTCTCACCTTCTTTATGAGCTGTGGACATCATTTTTCTTACGGAATCAAAAGGAAGTTCATCAACACGAGGAGTCTCTTTTTCTAAGTCTCCTTTATGCATGTCAAAGGAATTAGCGAATTCAACAAGCGCCACCTCTGTTGGATCGCCATACGTTCCTCCATCAACTTTTGCATCTGAACATAAAGACATACCTTTAGCAAGCAAGGAGAGTTTATCTTTGCTGAATTCATTTTGTTTATAAATGGTTTCATCCTGATAAGCACGGACAACTGTCATCTTATTTTGTGTAAGAGTTCCGGTTTTATCAGAGCAAATAACGGAAACCGCACCTAGGGTTTCAACTGAGGCTAGGCGACGAACGATCGTATTAACCTTAACCATCTTTGTCATGCCCATCGCAAGAACGATTGTAACAACAGCCGTTAAGCCTTCAGGAATAGCTGCAACAGCAAGAGCAACCGAATCAAGTAAAGCGTTACTCCATTCAGTTTGAATGTTGTTATTAATTAATGCCCAGGTGATTTTAACTGCAAGCATAATAATGACAATAATTACGGTTAAGATGCCTAAGAATTTAGAAAGACCTGCCAATTTCTTTTGCAAAGGAGTTTCTTCTTCTCCTTCTCCAGAAAGCATCGAAGCAATCTTACCAATTTCAGTATTCATGCCAGTAGCAATAACTACACCTTCACCACGTCCATAAACGACTGGTGTAGACATAAAGACTTCGTTAACTCTATCGCCAACACCACTTTCACTAGATAAAACAATGTCAGGATCTTTTTCTGCTGGAACAGATTCACCAGTTAGGGAAGCTTCGTCCGCCTTTAAAGAGAAGCTCTTAATTAAACGTAAATCAGCAGGAACCGTTCTTCCTTCTTCTAATATAACAATATCACCAGTAACAAGCTCTTCTGCTGGAATTTCAATGATTTTCCCATTTCTTCTAACGGTTGCTGTTGGAGCAGACATCTTTTTTAAAGCATCCAACGCTTTTTCCGCTTTCATTTCTTGAATCGTACCAATCAAGGCATTAATCAAAACAACACCAAAGATAATAAAGACATCTGCAAGTCCTTCAGGTCCTTCCGAACTCCAGTTAATGATAGCCAAGACCAAGGAAATGATTGCAGCAATCGCAAGGATAAGTGTCATTGGGTCAGCAATATTGCCCCAGAATATCTTGTACCAAGGATCTTTTTCCTTCTCTTTGAGCTTATTAAGCCCGTCTTTCTTTCTTCTTTCTTCTACTTGGGCGCTACTTAATCCATTTTCCGGATCACTAGAAAAAGACGAAAGGGTTTCTTTTGCATTCTTGTTTTCAAACATATTTCTCTCCCTATCGAAAACTCGGTAAGGTCTTGCGAGGCAGATGCCGCTTAGCTCCGGTCTCAATAGAGACGTGCTGACGAATACTAAGCTTAACGCTACTCTCCTTAACGAAAAATATTCTATCAACTAAGTTTGATTTAGCATAGATAATTTGAAACTTGCTGAATGCTTGTTTCATTTATTTTACAATCTCCTTGTATGAGCAAAAGTCTTCTCTTATTTACATCCAAAACATGTGCAAAATGTAAAATAATAAAATCTGAATTAGACAAATTAATGGCTAATCACAAAGAAATTGATTACAAGGTTATAAGCGTAGACTCAAAAGACGGATTCCATCTTGCTTTGGATAAAGAGGTTTTCTCTTTGCCTACACTTATAATTTATAAAGATGGAAAAGAAATAAAACGTTTCGTTACTAATGTCGATATTGAAGAAACAGAAAATCTAATTTCCTAAAACCATTTCTTTAGCGTATTCAAGCTGTTTATCAGTTACTTTGCCACCAGAGATAAGATAAGCAACCTGTCTTATCTTTTCTTCTAAGGAAAGTTCTTTTACCTTGGAATAAGTACGACCATTCTTTATTTCTTTTGAAATGAGAAGATCATGGTCAGAAAGGGATGCAACTTGTGGCATATGAGTAATAGATATAACCTGTGTTGTTAAGGATATTTCTTTTATTTTTCTTGCTACAGCTTGTGCCGTTTCACCAGAGATACCCGTATCAATTTCATCGAAAATAACTGTTGGTATTTTGTTTGCTTTGATAAAGAGAGCCTTAAATGCAAGCATGATACGGGAGGCCTCTCCACCAGAAATAACCTTAGATAAAGGTTTTAAGCCTTCTCCAACGTTCGTTTCAATTAAGAAATCAATATCATCGATGCCATTTTCTCTTAATGAAGTTTCATCTTGTTTAACATCTTTAAAAACGATTTCGAACTTAACCTTTAACAACAAATCTTTCAAGCTAGAGATAAGTTCTTTTTCGATCAATTTAGCATTGCTCTTACGTAAAAGAGTTAATTCATTTGCTTTAGAAATAACCTCTTTCAAAGAAGATTTCATTTCCTCTTTTTTCTCTTTAATCACATCTTCAAACGAAGAATTCTTTCCTAGTACCGTTTCTAATTCATCGCGATAAGAAATAAGCTCAGGTATACTCTTTTTGTATTTTCTTTGAAGAGAAGACAAATCAGAATCTCTTTGTTCTAATTCATTTAATCTATCCGGATCATAATCAAGATTTCTAAATTCTTTTTTCAACGTATCAAGAATATCGTTAATTTCAAAATAACGATCATTAAGTTTATTAAACGCGTCTTGATACTGTTTTTGGAAGGAAGATAATTTCTCCAAATTATTTGTCAAAACGTAAAAATCATCCATAAAAGTCCCATTAATTATTCCTGAGGACTCTTGAATTAAAGAATAAATCTTATCGTAGTTACGTAACAAAGATATTTCTGAAGAGATTTCTTCTTCCTCATTTGGAGAAAGATTCATCCCCTTAAGCTCGTTATATTGATACTCATAAAAATCTTTTGCTTCATCAAGCTTTGTTTTCTTCTCTAGCAAAGCTTGGTATTCGTTCTTCTTATCTTTGTATACGTTCAAAAGAGAAAGATATTCTTCTTTTAGGCGGAAAGAAAGTTCACTTGAAAACCCATCAACGATATCGAGGTAATTCTCAGGGTTAAGGATTTTCTCGAAATCGAATTGGTTATGTATATTCGCTAAATAT
>CAVDTI010000066.1:8846-15129 GCA_963611905.1 Faecalibacterium prausnitzii
AATCTTAACAACATTCTTATTTTGGCTAATAATTCGTTCAATAATTATTTCATCATCAAGGACAGGAACGTTGATTTTAGAAAGATACGCTTTAAGTTCTGGACGTGAAGAAAGGAAATATCCTTTTACCGATGCTTTATTTTCTCCAGAACGAATGAGTTCGCTTGATGCTCTTGCTCCTAAAAGAAGAGAAAGAGAATCTATCATCAAGCTCTTTCCGGCGCCAGTCTCTCCTAATAAAACAGAAAAGCCATCTTTGAAAGAGACATCAACATTCTCAAAGATGGCAAGATTTGTAATTACTAAACGGTTAAGCATCGTCTTAATTATAAAGGAAATAATTAAGAGTGAATGACCCAATTAGTTATTTTTTTCAGATGAGATGAGTCCGAATATTCCACCCAAAAGGAAGAATATGTTTCCGAAAACCCCAACAACTAATGCGATAATGTGTGGGACATTTCCGCCTTTTTTCTTAGCAGCAGCTCTTCTTCCAAATGTTCCGATAAGAATATCGATAACAGCAACAACACAGACGATAACGCCAAAGACCATAACCGCTTGGCAATCTTCGACTTTTAAGCCATTAGTCATGCTTGGATCAACATTTCCAGATTGAATGCCATTAGCGGCAATTCCACCACTAACAGCCATGATGATGCCGGAAACAAGAGCAATAGCAGCAAAAATTGTAGCAATAATGTACATTATTTTAGATGCTTTTTTCATAATAAAACCTCCTAATTTATTGCACCGAATTTTCTAACAACCCATAACATAAATGAGCTAGATGCCTTCCCTAACCAATTGTTAATGGAAGCCCAGAAAATATAGGGGTTGCGATGCAACAGTCTATATTGTGCAGCATTTTCAGCCTTTAAGGAAGTAATAAATTCACTCTTTTCCTTAGTGGCAACATTTTTCTCTTTTAGAGAAATATACATCAAAGGAGATGCAGTCATCATCACAAGTTGATGTTTCATTATTTTGTACAAACTATGATTTCTTTTCTTTAAATTGACCAAATCAATCGTATTGAAGGCTAAAGTTGCAACCTTAGTAAGGTTTCCTGTGCGCTTGATTAAGTTTACAGTCTGCATTGATTGTCCTTCTCTTCCAAGAAGGTATTGGTAAAGGGGCGTATCAATATAAAGAATCTTCTGTACGTATGGGAGAGGAGCGTAAATCATGTAATTGTCCTCATAGAAACAATGCTCAGGCAAAAGAAGATTCGCTTCTTCTCTTAAAAGAGCCGTGCGATAGACAACTGAATGAAGAGTTAGGTTTCTTTGAGCATCAAATCTCTTTACTTCATCCCAAGAAACAACTTTATTAGGCTTAATAAAGAAATTGTATCTAATCGTTGTTCCTACTCTTAAATCATCACCATATCTATATGTATATGGCATAAGGATCATATCAAGATCATCATTTTCCTTGATTTTGGATAATAATGTTTTCAAGCCATCTTCATTTACCCAATCGTCAGAATCTAATACTTTGAAATATCTTCCTATCGCATTAGATAAAGCGGTATTTATTGCTCCACCATGGCCTTTGTTTTCTTGATGAATGGCTTTAAATATATTTGGATACTTCTTTTCGTAATCCTTAGCAATTTCTAAGGTTCTATCCTTTGATCCGTCATCGATTATAAGAACTTCGATTTCTTCCCCACCCGGAATCAAAGAATCTAATGCACGATTAAGGTATGCCTCGGAATTGTATGAAGGTATACAAAACGTGATTAATTTGTTAGACATTGTTAAGCTTTTTTCTCCTTTTTAGCTTGTTCTTTTTTGTTCTTCTTTCTAGCTCTGCCCATTTTGTTCAAATGATGTAGACCTTTCCAGAAATGGCCATTGAACATCATGATGAGACCATCTAGTTGAGCCATGCTCATTGCTCCACCTGTCATTCTAGATAAAGCGCGAACTGGATTGTAGTAGACACCCATTACAAGAGTGTTTGCTGTAGTCCTCTTTCCAATCCTACGTAAGAATTTTATTGCAAAACGTATAGAGCCTGCAAATACCCTACCAGCAAAGCCTTTGGCATAATGCAAATCCGATATAGATGAGTTATAGTCAACATGGATACGATGTTTCTTAACGTAGTTGCCATCTTTTGGTGGCAATTCTCCACCAAGAAGTTCTTTAAATTCATCATCGCCGATAGTTCTGACATTGCCGGAATAATAATGAGATAACTTCTTTTCGTCATATATTCCTGAGGCATCAATTCCTTCAACTTTGATTTCTCCAGTTAGAGGGAATTCTATGCTTGATGGACCGACGTATATTTGATACGTTCCGCCTTCGACATCAAACTTATTTGCCTTAATGTTCCAGAAACGGAAAGAATATTCATCAAATGGAATGAAGACTTCCTTGCTTTCTCCCGCTTTGAGGAAGACTTTACTGAAGCCTTTCAATTCGTATGCCGGTCTAAAGATTTTAGAATCATTCATGCCAATATACATTTGTGAGACTTCTTTTCCATCTACTTTGCCAGTATTCGTTAAGGTGAATTTAACGCCTTCTTTGCTGACAGAAAGATTTTCGTATTTGAATGTCGTATAGCTTAAGCCATAACCGAATGGATAACGGACTCCGCCAACTTTGTCCTTTGCGTAGTAACGATAACCGATGAATAATCCTTCACGATATTCAATATTCTTATCATTCTTTCCGAAATGGTCTGCACTTGGACAATCCGCATAGCCGAATGGATATGATTCTGCTAATTTGCCGGATGGATTTACCTTGCCAGTTAAGATATTAAGAATGGCTCTTGCTCCAGCCTCACCTGGAAGATAGGCATGGAGAATTGCATCAACTCTATCAGCGAATGGCATTTCAATTGGTGCACCGCATTCAAGAATAAGAACGATTCTCTTTTCTGTATGATACAATGCAGAAATCAATTCTCTTTGGTTACCTGGCAAACGGATATTCGCTCTATCAATGCCTTCCGCTTCAGTGACTTCATCTAAGCCAACAAAGAGAAGAATTGTATCTGCTTTCTCGGCTAATTTGATCGCCTTATCAATTAAACGTTGGCTCTTCTTGCCATAACGGTTAAACCCTCTTTCGAATCCAACGACGTTAAGTGGATATTCGCCAATGACTTCATTGATTTGATCAACCTTAAGAGGATTAACAACGCTACTTCCAGCGCCTTGGTAACGCATATTTGTTGCAAAATCACCAATGATTGCAACTTTCTCGCCTTCTTTAAGAGGCAAGATATTGTCTTTATTTTTAAGGAGAACAAGCGATTCTTCTGCAACATGTTGAGCAATTAAATGGTGTTCTTTCTTATCGAATTCTTTTGGTGCGTTCTTAAGATTTTCTTTTGTTTTAAGTGTTACATCGATAATTCCGTCAACAAGGATATCAACATCGTCTTCGCTAAGACGCCCTTCTTTAACAGCTTTAACAACTTCTCTATTTGTTTCACCATCAGTCGTAGGCATTTCTAATTCTGAGCCTGCCTTAACTGCTTCAATACGATCATTGTCTCCACCCCAGTCAGAGACAACAATTCCATCAAACCTCCAGTCATCACGAAGGATTTCTTTTAATAAATGTGGATTTTCGTTAGCGTAGACTCCATTAACCTTGTTATACGATGACATAACAGAAAGAGGCTTACTCTCTTTAACCGTCATTTCGAAAGCGGTTAAATAGATTTCTCTAAGCGTTCTTTCGTCAAGAACGGAGTTGGAGGTGATTCTTCTAATTTCTTGGTTATTACAAGCGAAGTGTTTCAAACAAACGCCGATACCATTTTCTTGAACGCCGTTAACATAGCCAATTGCTAATTTACCAGCAAGATATGGATCTTCAGAGAAATATTCGAAGTTTCTTCCACAACGAGGATTTCTCTTCATATTAATGCCTGGGCCTAAAAGAATAGAGACATCCGCCACCGCAGCTTCTTCGCCAATCGTTTTACCAACAAGCTTCAAAACTTCTGGATCCCATGAAGAGGCGCTCGTCGCGCTTGTTGGCATGCAAACCGCAGGGATAGAAGGATTCAGGCCTAGGTGGTCAGCTGCCTTTGCTTGCTTTCTAAGACCATTAGGACCATCAGAAAGAAACATGCTAGGCAAGGATATAGAATCTATTTCTTGTGTTTCCCAAAAGTTTTTACCAGAAAGAAGAGAAGCCTTCTCTTCAAGAGTCATTTTTTTGATTAAATCTTCGTGTTTCATATTGCACCTCAGTATTTAGAGAAAAAGCGGCCGGGTTTAGCCGGCCTCCTCTTAGCAAGCCAAACCGCTTGCTTTTGCTTTTTCTAAGATTTCTTTGTATTCAGCTTCGACTTTCTTTTCATGAGCTTCTTTCTTAGCAATGATTGCCGCTTTCTTTTCTTCTGGAAGAGCATCGAATTGAGCCTTCTTCTTTTCTTCAAGAGCAGCTTTCTTTGCTTCGGAGGCAGCTTTCTTTTCTGCAGCCTTTTCATCTTTTATCTTCTTAGCTTCGAGATATTTGTTATTTTCTTCTTCAAAGTTAAGATGTTTCTTTTCGCAATCTGCCCTAAGTTGAGCAACTCTAGATTCTTCAACTAAGCGAGCATTTTCTGCATCTTCTCTCTTAGCTCTTTCTTCTGGTTCAACCCATTCTTTACCTTGAGCAAGGCATTTGTTTCTTTGATTTGCGATAATTGTGACGTTATCAAGATCCGTGTATCTTTCAACGTTCATTCCTAAGAAGATAATGCCCATTAAGAGGTAACAACCACCTTCAACAAGGAAGCCAAGAACAGTATGAAGAACTTTTCCATCTCCAATAACGGCATTAAGTCCAGCAATAATACCATTACAAACGCCAGACATGGCAACCATGATGGAGCCATAAACTGCCATTGTGAAGCCATCAGTACGTTTGCCATAAACTGCTTCTTGGTGATCAAGAACATTAGCAAGAAGAGCAACGGAAATATACATAGCAGGAGCAGTTCCAAGTGCTTTGACACAGAATGAGGCAATGGAGATTGCTGAAATAGCGGTTTTATCAGTCGTAGCAAGAGCGGCTAAGGAAATAAGTGAGCCTAATACCGCAACAACTGCACCACCGATAATTGTTTTAGATTTAGAGAATTTGTTAGCGAGAGGCCAAACAATCAACATGCCCAATGTTGTTGGAATCGCGCCAATAGTATTGATAAGCGAGGAGAGATTTGTATCGCCGGTGAAAGCTAAAGAATAGAAAGACATATCATTATTCTTCATTTGTCCACCAAATTGATAGAGGAAGAAGAATAAAATAATCATCCACCAGTATTTATCATGAACACAGATACGAATTTGTTCTTTTGTAGAAACGCCTTTTTGTTCGGCATTTCCTTCAGATGTGGCGTTCTTAAGATTTTCTTCAGTGATTCTTTCACGTGTGAAGTAATATTCAAGTAAGCAGCCAATAACAAGGCAAACGATCATAACGATCATAAGGATTGTCCATTTGCTGTTTGCTTGTTCTGGGGTGATTAATGTAGTGATCTTTGAGGAATCGTTTCCTGCCGCTTTTAAAGCGTCGGCCCAGGTTGAGAATTTATCCTCGCCAACCTGATAGGAAGGAAGAAGACCGATTAAGTTAACAAGGAATCCTCCGGCCATGCCAGAAAGTCCGGCTGCGCCAAGTTGAGCAGCCATGATGCATGTAGAAAGAAGACCACGTTTTCCACCATCACGGGTAGAAAGGTTAACTAATGCTGAGTGAGAAGTGTAATAAATTGGCCAAGCTAATGCGTAGTAGAGATTATAGCCAACGGCAATAAAGATACTTGCAACAATATTTGGCGTAGTTCCACCAGTTCCACCTTCTGCCGCGGCAAGTCCATTGCCAATTGGAAGAGGTACTAAGAATAAAATTAATAAGGAAATTGCAACAAGAGGTAAACCCAATAAAAGGAATGGTCTTGCTTTACCAGCAATCGATGGCTTTCTTTCCATTAATTTTCCAACAAGAAGATTTCCAATAATGATAATCACTGAGGAAAGGATAGGAAGAAGAGTTTCAAATAGAGGGTTCCATTGTCCCAACATTAAGACTTTGTCCCAGTACTGAATAAGCCAAATATTAACAACACCGTTGCTAATAAGGGCGAGAAGAGGTCCAAGCAGGTATCCTAATCCTGCTTCCGGAAAAAGTGACACGTTACTGCTTTTAATCTTTGTAGAAAGGAGCGGTGACGTGAACACAGATTTTTTTGCTTTTTTCTCCGACATAAAATAGCTCCTTTGTAAGCGTTTTCAATAGAATAATACAAAAGGCAA
>CAVDTI010000066.1:15139-18872 GCA_963611905.1 Faecalibacterium prausnitzii
ACTGCAAAATAGGCCTTCCAAAATGCAATTTTTGAGGTAGGAAAGACGACTTTGTTTTACAATATTTGCCGGTAAAAAGGAGGAAAGAAAAAATGGCAAAATATAAAGCAAGAAAATTAAGCATCACACCAATCTGGTATTCGATATTAATGATCGTTATCGGAGCGTTGTTAATCGCTGGAGGCTCCTCTGCAGCATCTTCAATCTCACAAGTCATGGTGACTGTCATTGGTGTATTGCTCTTAGTCTTTGGAATCTTGAACACAATATCCGGCTTCATAACTCTTGGCGTCATCCAATTGTTATTCGGAATCTTGATGATCGTTTTCGCTTGGCTCTTCTGTTGGTTGGCCTTCCTTGTACTAGGAATTGTCTTGTTTGCTTATGGCATTCAAGGCTTGGCTAGAAAAGATGGATGGTTCCTAACTAACATTATTGACATAGTCATTGGCGTTGCAATCATCTTATTGTCACTCGGTTTCAAGTTAAACTGGGCGGCAACATTAGTTGAGATTATCTACATTGCTGCTGGCGTATTACTTGTAATCGACGGCATCTTATCTTTAATCAAACGATAATCAAAACAATCAAAATAAGCGTAGTTCTCAATGGGGCTACGCTTTTTTCGTTTAGTTTAGTTTATTTACTCCAGAGTAATTTACTCACGAGTAAATAAAAGCGTGTACATTGTTTTTAATAAGTATTTATCGAATGTTTAATCGATATTTTCAAAAAAAGAAAAACCACGTTATTTAAGAGAAATCTTATAAACGTGGTTGTCTACTTATTCGATGTTTGTAACTTTATAGCCAGCGTCTGATACTGCTTTGGTTAACGCGTCATTTGAAACACCATCAACATTAAGTGTCGCGTTCTTTTCTGTCAAAGAGACGTTAACCTCACTAACGCCTGGAAGGCTTTCAAGGGCTTTTTTAACGTGAGCAACGCAATGCTCGCACATCATTCCTTCGATTTTTAATGTTTTTGTCATATTTGTTTTTTCTCCTTTCTTACATGTATTTACAAATAGATCATTTGGCAGCTCCTTTTTTGAATGCTTTTTACATCTCTTATCATCATATAGTTTAAATAGGTTGATGCGTAGTGCGTTTAGGCAAACTGTGACCGATGATAAAGCCATAGCAGCCGCTCCATACCAAGGTTTAAGCTGGTTTAACCCGACTCCGGTCAAAGAACCGGCAGCAATAGGAATCATCACAATATTGTAGAAAAATGCCCAGAATAGATTCTCTTTAATATTCAAGAACGCATAACGCGATAGCCTTATTGCAGCTGCAGCATCCCTTAAAGACGATTTCATCAAAACTACATTCGCAGATTCAATCGCAATATCTGATCCTGCGCCAATGGCAATACCAATATCGGCCTGAGTAAGAGCTGGAGCATCATTTATCCCATCCCCTATCATTCCAACCTTGCCTGTTTCTTGTAATTTTTTAATGATTTCAAGTTTGCCATCTGGTAGAAGATCAGAAACAAAATGAGTTATGCCCACTTCATCTGCAATACGTTTTGCTGTTTTGTAATTATCGCCAGTTAACATAATGGGAGTAATACCCATAGAGATGAATTCCTCTATTGCAGTCTTGCTATCTTCTTTGATTTCATCTGCAAGAGCAATAACTCCAAGAATCCTATTTCCTTTAGCAAATATAAGAGGCGTTTTTCCCTTATTTGCAAAAGAATTAACAACATCAATAAGTTCATTGTTAGAAAGCCCTTTTTCTTCAAAAAGCTTTAAATTCCCTGCAAAAACCTCCTCATTTTCGATTTTTGCCTTAATACCTGCGCCAGGTAAGGTCTCAAAAGACGTGGTTTCTAATAAGGAAATGTTCTTTTCTAAGGCTTTCTTTTTTATTGCTTTTGCGAGTGGGTGCTCAGATTTATTTTCTAAAGCATAGGCGATTTGTAGGAGATATTCTTCTTTTATATCGTTAAATAAGTGAATATCACTCACTTCAGGATTTCCTTTGGTGATTGTTCCTGTTTTATCAAGGACAACAAAATCAAGCTTTCCAGTTTCTTCTAAAGACAAAGCATTCTTAAAAAGAATTCCATTCTTTGCCCCTTTACCACTTCCGACCATAATGGCCACTGGAGTCGCTAAACCTAGGGCACATGGACAAGCAATAACTAGAACCGATATCGCTCTATTAAACGCATATGTGACTAAATCATCATTTGGTAAGTTATCAACTACGCCCTTTCCAAAGATTAGCCAACAAATTAAGACAACTAATGATATTGCAAGTATTGTAGGAACAAATACGCCTGATATCTTATCTGCTAAAGCGGAGATCTTTGTCTTGCTATTTGCAGCATTTTGTACCATCTCGATAATCTTATGAAGAGAAGTTTCATTTCCTACATTTGTGGCTTTGCATGTTAGAGCCCCGTTAATATTAATCGTCCCAGAAGATACTTTCATTCCTTCTTTTTTATCAACTGGCATTGATTCTCCAGTTAATGCAGACTCATTAACAGAAGATTCTCCAGAAAGAACAATTCCATCAACCGGAAATGATTCTCCTGGTCTAACTAAGAAAATATCATCATGAAGAACTTCGCTAGCAAGAATTGTTTCTTCTTTGTTATTACGAAGAACGTGCGCTTCCTTTGGTGCTAAAGATATTAAAGATTTTAACGCATTGGTTGTCTTTCCTTTAGAGAATGATTCTAAGGTTTTTCCAACTGTAATTAACGTTGGAACCATGCCTGCTGTTTCAAAGGTAAGGCACATCGAATAATGCATAAGTTTGGAATAATCCACGCCATCCTTGGAAACGAAAGATGACATAATAAACATAATGACTATGCCATAGATAAAGGCAACTCCACTACCTAAGGCAACTAATGTATCCATATTTGCCCCACCATGAATAAGAGCCTTAATCCCTGAAATATAGAAGTTTCTATTTATGATCATGATAATCAAAGCAAGGATTCCTTCTAAAAGACCAAACATCAAAGGATTCTCACCAATTATTCCTAAAGGCCATCCCCAAGACATATTCATATAGCCCATGCCAAAATAGAAAAGAGGAACAAGTAAAACTAAAGATAGGATAAGCCTTCTTAATAACTTAGGCGTTTCTTTGTCTTCTAATTCATCTTTGAGGGAAGAATATTCATCTTTCTTTTCTTCTTTGCTTGATAATGTTGCACCATACCCTGCGTCTTTAACCGCCATAACAATCAAATGAGGATTAGCTGGTTCTTCATATGTAACAAGCATGGAATTAGTAAGCAAAGAAACGTTAACTTCCTTAACGCCATCTAGTTTGCTAACTGCTTTATCAACGTGCGCTACGCATGAAGCGCAACTCATCCCACTAATGAGATACTTTTCATCTTTAACCATAACTATTTAAGTTTCTTCATCAATTCGAAAGCCTGATCTAAACTCGCAGTTTTTCCTTCTTTAACATCGTCTACAACGCAAGTATCGATATGCTCTTTGAGAATGATATATCCAACAGATTGTAAGGCGGATTCCACTGCCGCAAGTTGGATAAGAACATCACCACAATAACGATTGTCATCTAACATTTTTGAAATGCCATTTATTTGACCAACAACTCTATTTAATCTTGATTGAAGATTCCTAACTTCTTCAATATCTCTTGGTTTTGCCTTTTTCTTGCAACATGCAGGACACATTTCTTCTTCCATAAGTACCCCCTATAGGTATATTACAAAGATAAATGTATAC
>CAVDTI010000067.1:0-6404 GCA_963611905.1 Faecalibacterium prausnitzii
CCCATGAATGTATCCTTGAAAGGGATATGAGTTAAGCCTCTTCTCCAACAGGCCATAAATGGCGCTCACTATAGGGCTCGAACCTACAACAAATCGGTTAACAGCCGATTGCTCTGCCATTGAGCTAAGTGAGCGCATCATGTACACACGGGATTACCGCGCAACGAATATATTAATGATTTAGTACATCTTTTGCAAGATAATATTTATCTTTTTTTCGCTTTCTTTTATTTATCGTCAAAAAAGTAAGCAAAAAGGCGCCTTTAATGACGCCAATTGAGAAAACGTAATTATTCTCCAAGTTTCTTTTCGATTAATGCGAATAAATCACCAACCGTTTTGAATGAAGAAAGCTCATCTGTTGTAAATTGAAATCCGTATTTGTCTTCTAAATCCAAGCACATTTCGACTACATCAAGGCTATCCAACCCCAAGTCTTTCATTGGTTTTGAGTCTTCAATTGTGTCTAAATGAAGTTTCTCGCAGAATTGTTTTCTAATTTCGTTTATTTGATTTGCACTCATCTTTTTTGCCTCTTAACTTCCATATTATAAAGCCTTTTAAAGATTGGGCAAACCTTGTTCGCATTAACTTTATTAAAGTGCGAACGTCGCTCCAACATTATTGGTAGCGATTTTAGCTGTGGCCGCATTATCAGCAGCAGAAAGCTTTGAGTTTACTGTTTCTGCACTCTTCGTAAAAGACCCGATTAAAACTCCAGAAATTGCACCGAACGCGCCTAAAGTAATAACCATCGCTAATAATTGTCCTTTTAATTCACTCATATTATAACCTCCTTTCTTTTCAACCTTTATATCCGAGAACCACGGATCGATTGACAACCAATTGTTTTGTCTCCTGGGAGAATGCCATAGGCTTATATTCTTTCCATACCCTAAAGCGGAATGGATCGCCTTCTCCTGGAATGTGACTTTCGTCTGTATTTAACGTAACTATGTGCGCTTTATTATCCTCAACAAGTTTTATTACAGCCTCATTGATAGTCCAAGTTTTAGATATCATTTTGCCTGCAGATATCGCTATAGCATCAAGCTGTGCGTAATTCGTTTGCATACAACACAAATCGCCAGCAAACGTAAACATCGATATAACGAACGTTAGAGATAAAAGAAATGCGATATTAGATGACATTTGTGTATTCCTCCATAAGGCTTAAGACAGCTACAGCAACGATCCCCATCGACAAAGCTGAAGCTAGCAAAGGTAAGAAATTGAAATTTCCGAAATGACTCCTTTCTTTTTCAAGAACGCTTTGCCTCTTACTGTTTGATAAAGCATTAAACAGAATATCAAATTGTCTTAAGTATTCCTCTCCCCCACCTTCAACCGACATTTTGTAGATCGAAACAAGAATCTGTTTTATTTCTAAATTATTGAAATTGTCTCCGAATGTGATAAATGGTGTGACGCTTTTATCATTATCTATATCTTCCAGCAGTTTCTGTAATTTCTTAGAAAATTCATCACTTGAATAACGTAGGCAATCTTCTAAGGCGTTATAAACAGGTCTTTTATTCTTAACAAAGATTGAGAAATAAGCGAAAACGTGCACAAATTCTTCTTCTATTTTTTTCTTTCTAGAATCGATTATTCTTTTAGGCTTCGTTAATGAATAACAGATAATCGCCACAAGAAAGAGGCCGGCAAAGGCTACAACGATTATTTGCTTCGTTTTCATATAAGCAAAGACAGCCAATCCAATAATCGCCAAACACATGACCGCCATCTGTAATATCTCTTTCTTTAAAACTAGATTAGCTTCTTCATACTTTTTCACTAGAACTTCTTTTCTTTTTGAAAACATTGATCTTTTCTCCTTTGAAATCTATCTTTTCTTTGCTTATCCCTAGGGCAAATGCCACAAACGAAATATATGCGGTTAAGAAATAAGTTAAGGTTAAAGCTATAAACACTGTATTTTTAACAACTGAATCGTAGAAGGAAGATAAACCATATCTTAATATCGCCATAACAAGCATGCTCATTATCCAAAGAGAGGCGAATTGAACCGTTGCTGTGTTCACGTTTTTACAATGGGCAATTCTATCTTCTTCGATGGCTGTAGATTCTCTTAATAGGGGCCCAGCAACATCAAGAATTTCTCCTCCCTCCTCTTGATAAATCTTTATTGTTGATAAGAACACTTTATAAATGTCAGAATCGAAATGCTTAGCTAAATAATTTAGTTTTTCATCTGTTGGCTTATCTGCAACGCTCTCAATTATTTTGTTTTCTTCTTTATCGATTCCTAATAAGGCGTTTTGGAATGATAAATCCATCGATTTGGTTGTGCTTAGCGAAATAACAAACGAATTTATAAATCTATATGTCTCATGACCTCTAGCCATCTTTTTTTGATGTTTTGAAAATAATTGTTCGGCCAAGAAGAATAAGACAACCATGCCAATCCCTAGAACGACAATTGAATATATAATATTCGTTGTTAGCAAATAGCATAGAGCACCAAGTAAAGACGATATTGCCACATATATCAAAAGTCTATTTTTCATATGATTTCCTCTCGTAAATTGGTATTAATTTCATTTCTTTCTCATCAAGGCAAGATATCGATTTTAAATATCTTCTTATTCTTCCTTCACTAGTATTTTCTTTACAGACATAAACGTAATACTTAAGGTGATGAGCTATATCTTCCATGATCTCATTTTTCTTGAGATTAGGGTTTCCCATCATAACAAGAGCAGCAATTCTATCTGGCATCGAATCGACGTCTTTTGCGTGTATTGTTGTTAAAATAGGATGGCCGGACATTGCGCTTATTAAAGCATCAAGCATCTCCTCCCCTCTTGCTTCCGCTATAACCACATAATCAGGGTTATTTCTTAATGAGTTTTTGACTAAGGCCGAAAAGGAAGCGTTCTTAAATGATTGCTCATTAACTAGCCATGTTGTCAGATCAAGATTTGGGATCTGGAGCATATCTAATTCTTCAACGTTGTCTATAACAATGACTCTTGTATCTTTCTTCATATGATATAGGCAATATTTCTCAAACTCAGTTTTGCCAGAGCTAGTTAATCCCCCGATAATTATTGATTCTTTCTTGTTCAAGAGGTCATCAATGATTTCCTTGCTTTTTTCATCCATAAATGGAGAGTCTTCTTTAATGATGCATTCACTACGTTCGACACGAATTGAAAAAGTATATGTTTTTTCGTTAGCACTTCGAGCAAGCGATGAATTTACTGCATTTAATCTGTATCTTCCAAAACTCACGTCTAATATCGGATTTTGATAGGAGAATTGTTTTTCTGTCGCATTAGCTATTTGTCTTAAAAACGAGCCAACATCTTCCTTTCCTACAACAACGTCACTTTTTTCTCTACCATGAATGTTTGTCATGTAGTAAATATGATCGCCGTTATAGGCAATATCTGTTAATCCATCATATTTTAAAATTGGCTCCAAAAATGATTTTTCCAAGAATTCTACTGGATTTATTGGCATTAGGCTTTCTCCTTTATGATAAAACTTTTGCTATTTTTATAACGATGGTATCCACAAAATGTTGCTTCAAAATTTAATGTTGCTCTTTTGCAATACTTCTTGTTAACAACTCCATCAACCGTGTATGGTAATGTAAAAACGCAATCGATCTTGTAATCGTCGCTTTTTATATATGGCGACAAATGTATTTTGAAGTAATCTTTTGCTCTTTTTTCAAACGCGTATTGGTAGAAATACGGCCCTAACCCATTGCTTTGCGTGATTTTATCGGTTGAAACAGCAAATTCCGCATATGAATAATCAAATCCGTCAAACACTCTGCTAATCTTGCCTATCGTCATTGAAAAGGTAAACATTTGAAGGCAGAAAGAGCAAATTAGTACGGAGAAAAGAATGTTCATCATAATTCTTCCTCCACGTAATAAGATGAAGTTTTGTTAGAGCCAAACAAATTTCTGCTTTTTGTGTATGAGAATTTAGCAGTTATATCAACCAGCCCTAAAGCCCCTACATTAAGCAATTCTATTTGGAATAGAATTTCCATAGGGGTTTTATCTTCTATGGCAGGAAGAGGGATGCCGTCTCGAATGATATAAAAATCTTCATTTCCTCCTGATGGAACTGTTTCAGGTAAATAAATTCTTCGACCATCTAAGCTAACAAAAAACAAAGTATCTGGAACTAAGGTGACATAAACTCCATCGAAAGATTGTTTTAAAGGAATTTTATATCCGATCTTTCCGTCATATCCAACGCTTGTTTTTCCAAATTTGTATTTCTCATAACCATCATAAATAAACAAGCTCAGTTCCGATTGTTTGCAAACCATTAAATCTCTGTAATTTGGATTACCAAATTGAGTAAGTCTCATCTTAAGAGGCAAAGTAAAATATGGCGCATTACATTCTCCCCTATTTTCAGTCTTAAAATCCCACCAATCATCGAAAGAACCACCATAAATCGAATCTATCCTGTTCTTCCATTCTTTACCACCGAACCAAGATCTACGGTGAAACTCCTTCTTATTATTCATATCACTGTTATAGAGATTGTAATTTGAATCATTTCCTACACTTAAGTGATATCTTTTTCCAGTGTTATAAGTTGTTGGTATATCAATAAAATAGAATTTGCCTTTATACTTTCCCTCATGTTCATCAACATATATGCCTATGATAAAAGAGGCAGTAAAGACGTTATATCTAGCCGAATCGTATTTAATTCCATGGTCCTCAAGGAGTCGTTTTAGCGAGCAGGAGAAACTAAATAAACTATTTATGCTACCAGACCAAAATGGGCTGCTGTAAATCCGCCAATATTTACAACCGTTATTATTTAAAGACGGAAATGCAGGAACGTTTCCATAGACGTAATATAGCCTCATCTGAACCTTGGCTTCTGTAGTACGATAAAAAGCCGCATTAAAACGCCAATTTTCCTCATTTCCAGCCGTAAGAGTTGGCGTTTCCGTTTCTACATAATAACCATATTTCAAATAAACAGTATTAATCAATTCGGGATCACTTAAATACGTAAAGGCAATTTCTGAATCTGAATGAACCATGTCATCTGCATCTGCTCCAATTAGATATGGAAACACCAGAAATGGAATTACTGCTGTAATTAATCTATTTTTCATGATTTTGCCTCCTTCTTGATTAATGAAGATATATCTTTTAAAGTTTCTTTCCTTGCCTTTTTATAATCCCTGTCATTGCATAACGATAAATACCAGAACCGATAATGCCTCCCCTTTTCTAAGAAATCCATTAGGAATATATCTTTCTCCATTCCTTCTAATGAGTTATAAGTTTCAGCAATTCTGAGTACGTATTTACCAGAACTTGAATGATGATTTTTCTTAATTCTATCTAAAGGAAGATCATATATGTGTGTATCTGGACTAAATCCAATATTAATTAATGCTTGTCTGTACATGGCACCTACTATGTAGGCAAAAGTGATTGGATCATTCTTTTCGAGCGATATCTTTATTACCATTTTTCTCTTCCTTCACCTTATATAAGAGGGGGTAAATGAAAAAATGCCATTTTTCATGCAAAAAATTTTGCCTTTATACTATAATGAGAACATGATTTTACTGATTGGACCATCTGCTAGCGGAAAAACCGAGATATCAAAAGATTTATCCTTACGTTACGGAATGATGAAGGCAATTACCCATACAACTAGAGCGCCAAGAAAAAGCGAAGTCTATGGAATTGATTATTATTTTGTCGGTGAAGAGGAATTCATTCAATTAGCAAAAAAAGCATATTTTGTCGAAACAACATTTTATAACGGCAACCATTATGGATGTTCTAAAGCGGAAATTGCTGACGATAAAGTAGTCGTTGTCGACCCAAATGGTCTTGCATCATTTTTGTCGTTAAAAGATCCTTCTATCGTTACTTTCTTTTTGAGTGCTGGCAAACAAACAAGATTAAATAGAATGAAAAACAGAGGAGATTCTCCTGATAACATCAAAGAAAGAATAACCAATGATGAAATTGCTTTCTCTGAAGACAAAATACATGGCATCGATTATAGAATTGTCGTTGGAAAAAAGAGTGTTAATCAGTTGACCGATGAAATTTATAAAGATTATCTAGAAAAACTCAAAGAAAGAGGGATAAAAAATCCGAACATAGTCATCAAATAACGATGACTCTTTTTATTTGCTTTTCCTAATAACACGAACTAAGGCTTCTTTTACAGTATATTTAGTAACAGAAATGACTTTAACATAAATATTATTGACTCTGAAAGAATCGCCAACTTCTGCAAACCTTCCAAGATGATCGATGATCCAACCACTAACAGTCGTATAGTCATCTTGCAATAATTTATCGGGATCAAGTCCCATTTCATTATAGAAATCATCGATATTCATCATTCCATTAACATAATAAGAG
>CAVDTI010000068.1:0-26580 GCA_963611905.1 Faecalibacterium prausnitzii
CACCCAAAGAACTCATCCGAACATCAAACTGAGCATCAATAATCCTTTTTTTATAATTCATTAAAAGCGGCCTCCATATACTTATATTTTACTACAGTATCTATTTAATTCAATATAAAATTGAAACATTTGCTCATTCTTATTTGAAACTTTTGTTTATTCTTATTTGAAACATTTGCTATGATTTTGACATATTTGTTTTAGTTTTTGCCTTCCTTCACGCTAAAACAATAATGGCATAGCAGCACATATACATGTCTTTGAATCATACGGTAGCTATTTCTAAGTCTTTTTAACAAAAACTCTGTAAAGCAGATACTTTTTCTTCATTTAGAATCTTGATCACTTAATCCCCAAGGGAAGTGGTGATTTTACTGCTATTTCTTCTTTCTATTACGAGCAACATCCATTTGCGCCCTTACAACGAAGTGACCAGGTACATAATATATTCCAATTATGTGACTGGTGTTCGTCTCCTTACCTTTTGGTGGAGTCGAGGGGAATTGAACCCCTGTCCGAAGAATCTCCCACAAGGACGCCTACAGTTTAGGTCCTATCAGAATTTAACTAACTGGTACGATAAGACCGAATCCAATTAGCGAGGTTGTAAAGATTTTCGTCGCCTCTCCCCAACCAAGGTTTGGCGCTTATCGTCTTATTTAGCACCCTGCCTGTTAGTAAGACGCGAAACCAACAGAGGATGTGCTCCTCCTAGACTTTGCTAGGAAACCCGTAGGTTACTATTAAGCGGCAGCATACGAAGCACGGACACCGTGATTCGCAAAAAGATAACTGTTGTCAGTTATTGTTGTTTGATGTTAAAGCTCATCACGCTACTGCAGTCCAGGCAAGATCGGTCCCCCGTCAAAACCAGAACGACCCCAAATTGCTCAATGTCTTTGAGCCTTAAAAGTATAATGCAAAAAACTCCTTGAATCATTCTTTTTCTTGTCTCTTAGAGACAATAATGTCGGTTTTCTTTGTATAATTCGCCCATTTGTTGTAAAGTTTCAATGCTAAATAAAGGACTCATTATGGCAAAAGCAAAACCAGTAAAACAAAAGAAAGAAAATAAATTCCTAAAACAACTCATGTTTTTCTTCAAAACATTATTCTCAAACGACGCTTGCGTTGATGGAAGAACTCACAAATGGTACTATGCGATTATTGTTGGATTATTAGCGGCAGTAATTGCAACCATCCCAACTCTGGTTGGGCGTTTCACAATTAACGCTTCGAGTTTCTTCTCAAATTCTTCTAATTCCTACACTTATGACTTAGAGAACTCTCTTAAGGCATTTAACGAAGGAACAAAAGATGTCAAAATGGAAATTAAAGATGGTGTTTTGACACTTGATGAAACGGCATGGAGGAACATTTGTAAGAATCCTAAAGACACCTCTACAGATTTCTGGGGTTATTACTACAAAGTACCTGTTACAATCACCCAAGAAAAAGAAAGCAGCGATTCTTCCTCTTCTGCTTCTGCAGCATTAATAACTTCTAAAGATGAATATTATTGCGGTTTAGCAGTTTATTACTCTGGCAGCGAAAACCCATATACATACGCAGTCAATAAAGCCAGCAACATCATCAATGATCCAAACAATATCTTAGGACACACCGTCAAAACCTATTCTGTCAATATGCTTGTTCTAGGAAACGAAAGTGCATTCCTTGCTAAAGCGGTTAACGGAACATCATTCTCAAGTGCAAATTCTGTTCAAGTTAAATACGATCATTCTTCATTTAATGAAAAAGATTTACACGCAATCGTTACTCCAACAGAAAATCAAACAGTAATAGAAGCATGGTCTTCATTCTTAAATAATGGTTATTCTTCAACTCGTGTCCTTCTTGCGTGGCAATATAGTGGAATCATGTTCTCTATCTGTGTTGGCATGGAATTCTTAATGGGCCTCCTCATCTTCATCATGACAAGAGGAAAGAACAATCCATTCCGCATCTACACATTCTGGGATTCACAAAAGATTGGTTACTTTGCTTCCTTCAGCCCAGCTCTCTTAGGATTATTATCATTCATACCAATGTTTAGTGGCATGACTATGTTCCTCTTCCCAATGCTCTATATCCTTAGAGTCACTTGGATGTCAATGAGAAGCCTTAGACCACAAGCCTAATATCAATTGATGCTTATGCTCATCCTTAATAGGGTGAGCATTTTTTCTTATTAAGTAATGCTGTTTTGTAATATCTTTACAATTCAAATAATAATTGAAATTTAAACTGGCAATCATATAATGGCTTCATAATAGATAGACTTCATACACCTAACGAAGGAGGCCTTTTGTGGTTAAATATATCTTATATGTTAATTTGTTAGCGTTTTCTTCAATTGGCTGAATTCACGTAACCAATCAGAAAGAGGGTATAAATGTTACCGCAAGTCGCTTATTAGACTTAAAAGACGGGCTAGTTCAAAAATATAGCGAAAACAAAGCATCAAACGGAGATGTTAGCACGATCAAAACCTATTGCTTTGATACGAATGAGGCATGCATATACAAGCACAACCATACACATAGCTATTTAAATTATTCTGCAACATATCACAAAGCCTTTTGCGCTTGTGGCCAATATGAATTAAAACCACATCAAATAGATAGAACATCGGAATTTAAAAAAGGTGCCTACACTTATGCGCTTTGCATAGATTGTAAAAGATTAATTAACACTACAGCAGATTCTGGTATGCTTGCTTCTATGGGTTTAGACGAGGGGGCGTGTTAAAATGAGAAAACTAAACATATCCTCTTTATTTTTTATTGTCTTGTTTAATTTTTGGCTCGTGTTCTCCTTCCAAAGAAACCTTAAGCAATGATATTGATTCATCGGAAACATCCGTAAATTCCGAACAATCTTATATAAACTCTTTAGAGTGGAAATATAACAGCAATTCTCATTATAAAGAATATAACGGCAAAAGATATCACGAAACTGAACATGTTTTTTTCGATGGTATGACTTATCAAGAGTTTCAGTACGCAAAATGCGTTGATTGCAAATACCAAACGATCTACATATATGAGAATTACGATTACATTGATGTTAAAAGTTATCAAACATTTAACGAACTGAGTTCTTCCTTAGAAACCGATCATTCCAATGGAAAAACAATTTCTTATGTCTGCATGCTTAATCCCAAAAATCTAGTCGAAAAGGAAAGTAATGTTTTTGAGCTACATTATAATTCACAATTCAATGAACCGCACAACTTTGAAGGTGCGCTTGAAACTTTATATGTCTATGATTCATCAGTCGGCAAATCATCAGACTCAAGTTATTCTTTCAAAATAAGTGCCGTATTCGTTAGCGAGCGTCAACGTCCTTCGTTATCAGAGATCTCACATAAGATACTAGAAAACGAAAATACATACGAGGTTCAGTGTTTCTTCGAGAACACAATAATTGGAACAGTAGAAATAGTTCCAAATTGCAGCGCAACATCTGACTACTATCTAAATTACGTCAAAGACAACATAGCAATAATTCCTTAGAAAGTTTTTTAAAATGGCCCACCCTAATTGGATGAGCCATTTAATTAGTCGCCATAATCACTTCCGCGATTTTTGTCTTCAACGTATATCTTTAATGGATCAGAAATGTCTGAAATCTCACGATAGATAAATCCGTCTTTTTCCATAAATGGAGAATCATATGACCAAGTAAAGATGACCTTTTCATTCTTTGCTATAACCTCATATATTCCATTAAGTAAATCTTGGTAACGTTCCTCTCTTTTTTCTTTGAATCCTTGCATGCCTGAATAAAAGCCTGGTTCAACATAAAAGATATGTCCTTCTTTTGTTTTATAGGCGTTGCAATATGGATTTGTTTCATCTACGAATGGGGTATATGCGTCAAATTCTGGATAATTCATAACTATATATTAGCCTTTCTTTTTGTATTTGTAGCCTTATTTATGATAAGGCTCATGATTTAGTATCTTAAATGAGCGGTATATCGTCTCAAGGAGAATGACTCTAGTCATTTGATGGGTAAAGGTAAGCTGAGAAAGCGTTAATGAAGCATTTCCTCTTTTTCTAAGTTCTTCGGATAGACCTAAAGAACCACCTATAACAAAATTTATATTGCTGCCCCCTCTTTCCATCCATTTAGAAAGATTATTTGCCAATTCAGGGGATGTAGGCTCATTCTTGCACAAATCCAATAGGATAAGAAAATCATTGGGCTTTAACTTGGCTAAAACTTGTCTTCCTTCTTTTGTTTTCGTTTCCTCTTCTTCTTTTGCTGAAGCGTTTTCCTTGCTAGGCAAATCGTTAAGTTCAACAATTTCTACTTTCGCGTATGGAGAAAGACGTTTGAGATATTCTTCCTCTGCAGCTCTCCAATAAGATTCCTTGAGTTTTCCTATTGTAAAGATTCTTATTTTCATTTGTCTCCTCCAAACAAAGGTTCAAACGCAGGTGCTGTACGAATATTATATTTCGCAAAGTCCAAGCCTTTCTTCTTAAAGACCTTTTGATATGTATCTAACGCTTTTTCAGGCGTATTGCAATCTAGAGAAAGATGAGCAAGACTTATTTCTTTTGTTTTATCTCCAATTAAATCTGACATGTAATTTGCTGAATCAAAGTTAGACAAATGCCCGTGGTCGGAAAGAATTCTTCTTTTTAAGGAGGCTGGCCTATCAGACATTTTTAGCATTCTTACATCATGATTAGATTCAAAAATGTAATAATCCGCATTTTGCATATAAGGAAGGTCTTCTGGAGGAACATATCCAGTATCGGTCATATATACAAGTTTTTCTTCACCGTTTATAAGAATGAAACCTAACGGATGGCTTGCATCATGTGAGGTTTTAACGGGGATAATTGAAAAATCGCCAATTTCAAAGGAATTTTCCTCTTCAATTACATTTATCCCAGCATATATGGTGTTTTCACCGGCGAAAATTGGTAATTTCAATTTTTGATAGCCAATAAGAGATAACCCTTTAACATGGTCAGAATGCTCATGAGTGATAAGCAACGCTTTGATATCTTCCAAACCATAAGGAGTTAAGGATAAGGCTTTATTTAGCGCAGTTAAAGTTACGCCCATATCAATTTGAATAAGCGTTGTTTCTGAATATATTAATGTTGCATTCCCCTTAGAAGAGGAGGATGCAATTACATAACGAATCATTCGTCATCAGGGGAAGGATATCCTTCCTCACCATTAAGTCTTCTCTCTTCTTCTTCCACTTCAAGAGAGAAATTATCAAAGTGCTGGATCGCTTTAGAGAACATCAAAGACACCTTACCAGTCGATCCGTTACGGTTTTTAGTAACACTGATCGTTGTAACTGATCCAGAGTCTTTATTTCCGCCAGCTTGTTTGGCCTTATCCACTTGTGCATCAACCTTTTGTTCAAAGGCAGATTGAGCTTTCACAATACGTTTCCCTTGGTTGTCATAATAGTCTTTACGGTACATAAGCATGATGATATCCGCATCCTGCTCAATAGAACCAGAATCCTTTAAGTTGGCCATTGATGGAACGCCATTTTCATTCTTATCAGCATCACGGTTAACCTGTGCTAATGCAATAACAGGGATTTTCAAGTTACGAGCAAGTTCTTTTAAAGATGAAGTAATTTCTGCGACTTCCAAAGAACGTGATTCAAAAGATTTTTCTGTTCTAATGATGTTGATGTAGTCGATAAATATGGCGCATAAATTAGGTTCGCTATTTTTTAATTTTATGGATTTAGCAATGATGTCACCAAGTTTTGGGTTTGGTTTCTCATCGATATAAAGATTCATGCGTTCTACTTCACTTACTGCTAAAGAAATCTTTCCTAAATCTCTATCAGTAAGTTGTTCGTTTCCGGAAAGAGAAACGCGAGAAATAGACGAAAGAATACGTTTCATAACAAGCGTAGAATCCATTTCTCCAGAGAAGAAGGCAACCGGTTCTCCTTTATATGAAGCAGCATTAACCGCAAGATTAAGTGCGAAGGCTGTCTTACCAACAGAAGGACGCGCAGCAAGAACAATTAAGTCACCTGGCTGCCAACCATGAGTTAGCTTATTTAATCCTCTAAAGCCTGTATCTACACCAGTTAAAGAACGATTTGCACGTTTAGATTCAGCAATGATTTTGAGTTTAACTTCTCTAGCAATATCCGATCCTTTACGGAAGCCACCAACAGAACGTCTATTTGTAATCGCAGTTAGGGTCTGTTGAGAATTTGCTAAGAAATCTCCGATATCGGAAATCTTACCTTCGGAATAATCTTTTTGAATTGTTTGAAGTTCTAAAAGGAATTCTCTTAGAACTTGCTGGTCACGAACTATTCCAACATAGTGTTCAACGTTTTCTGGATTGATAACATTATTCATCAATTCGAGAAGATATGTAGAATCACCTGCTGCAGATAATAAGTTTGTGTTTATGAGTTCATTGGCAACTGTTTGTGGATCAATTATTTGTTCATGTTCGGAAAGATTTTCCATTGCTTGGAAAATAATCTTGTTCCGCGAATCAACATCAGAAAATGAATCCACAGTTAAAGAAGCCAAAGCAATATTACATGCATTGGTTGAAAGTAACATTGCGCCCAAAACAGAGCGTTCTGCTTCAACGTTTGATGGTAAGGTTAGCTTGGCCATTATTTCTCCTCGGAGATGTGAACGTTGACGGTCCCAATAACCTCTCCAGCACTACCTTTATATAATTCGATTTTTAATCTCGTATATCCTAAAGCGTTAGCAGGATATTTATCGATAAATTTACGTTTATCTATGGTAATTCCCCATTGTTCTTTGAGTCCTTCCTCAATTTGCTTAGGAGAAATAGAACCGAACATTCTGCCATCTGAGCCAACTTTTGCTTTGAATTCAACGTTAATGTGTTCTAAGCGTTCTGCTAAAGCTTCAGCATCTTTCTTTAAGGCTAATTGTCTTGCATCTTCTATAGCATTGTTCTTAGCAAGAGTCTTTTGATTTGCATCCGTTGAAATAACAGCAAGTTTTCTAGGAATTAAATAATTTTTGGCATAGCCATCTTTTGCATCGATTGTTTGTCCTTTTTTGCCAACGCCTTTAACATCGGCTAATAAAATGATTTTCATATATTGTTACCTCCAGAAGAAGCGCCAGCTTTTGACGCATCTAAATAAACATTAAGAGTTTCGACAAGCTTCTTTTCGGCTTCATAGACATTACTTACGTTTGGCATCTTAGCGTTTGGCAAAACGGTTGCTGCCATATTAAGATGTCCTCCGCCACCTAGCTGCTCCATAAGAAGTTGAACAGAAACTGTTCCATCGCTTCTTGCAGAAATGCTAATTTGCTTATCGGCAATTCTGCCAATAACAAAGGAAGCATGTACGTCTCTAAGAGAAAGGAGAGAATTTGCAACTTTAGCAAGAGCGCTTCTTTCAACAATGTCATTGTTGTCAGAAACACAATAAAGAACACCGTAAGAGGATGTTTTCATTGTTCCAAGAATCTTATTCGTTAAAGCAAATTCTTCATAGTCATCTTTTAAATATTCGTCTGCAAGAGTGTTTTCTGCTCCATATTCTTTAAGAATTTCCGCCGCTTCAAACGTCCTCATGCCAACAGACTTACTCTTAAAATATTGAGAATCCATGAAGATGCCAGAAAGCATGATTGTAGCATAGGACGATTTCAATTCAATACGAGGGTTTGCGGCAGCATAGCGAATCATTTCTGTAATAAGTTCACAAGCGCTTGAAGCAGATGGTTCAATGTAAGAAAGAGAAGGTCTTTCAATAAAGGAGTCTCCACGTCTATGATGGTCGATGACAACGACTTTCCTTGCTAAATCAAGAAGCTTAGGAGCCATGACTCTATTAGGAACAGATACATCAACAACAATAACTAGAGAAGTCTCTTTTATTTGAGAAGCGGCTTGTTCTGGCGTTAATGTCATTTGGTCAAGCGTATCTTTTGAAAAAGCGCTTGTGAAAGCGATACGTGCTTTCTTTTCTGTTCTTTTTGGCGCATAAACGATTTTGGAATTCTTGCCGCACCAATCGCAAATAGCCTTAATGCCTAGACAGCTTCCAAGTGCATCCATATCCATGTCGGCGTGCCCCATAATGAATACACCAGATGAATCTTCGATAAGTTTAGCAAGGCCTCCGACCATCGAACGAACCTTGACCTTTGATGTATTTTCGATAGCAACAGATTTGCCGCCAAAGAATCTAAGTTCCTTACCATGTTGCGAGACAACGGCTTGGTCACCTCCACGAGCAAGCGCCGTATCAATGGCGCCTTCTGTCATTTCATAAAGCTTTCCAACATCGGGGAAATCATGTGCAAAACCGATAGATAAAGTTAATGGAATATCTTCTTTGTCTTGAACGGCACGAACTTTTTCCATGACCGAGAACCCATCTTTTTCCATTTGAGCAAGAGCGTTGAAATTGCATACGGCAAAATATCTATCCTGTTTAACTTGGGTAAGTAAAACTTTGTACTGGCGGAAATAATCACGAACAGTTGCTCTAACATTCATAACTGCATCTGCAACTTCATCAGTATCTGATGCAACATCGTTAAAGTTATCGATCATAATAACACCTAAAGCGATGGCTTGTTCTTTTGAATAGCTAACAACGTTATCGTATTCAGTAACATCTTTAAAAACAAATAAACGTGCTTCAGATAAATAACGGACCTCATACGAGTTCCCTTTCATTTCTAGGTGAACGCTTTTATCACTCTTGAGTTTTACTAATTCTTTTAACGATGGGAATGTTTGAAACAAATCTGTATCAACCAAATCAAGTTGTCTTTCGTGAAAAAGATTGTTTGTCCATAAGACAATATTGTTTGTATCGATAGAGAGCAAGCCAATTTGATCAATATTGTAGGCCATTTGAATGTCGTTGCCGATTAAAGAAGCAGCTTCAACGTCATTAGTTTGTCTCTTCTTAGAAAGATGGGCTAAGGCAAACCAAATAAACAAAATGTCGACCAAACAAAGAACGACAAAACCAAGGAAAACGTATTCTTCGATATGTTTAATTTCCCTTAAACCAAAAGTGTTGTCCATCCAAAAGAAGGCGAGTACGCCTATTATCACTAATTCAAACGTAGCGAAGATGAAGGTTGTATTTCTAAATTTCTTAATTGATGCGTTCATACCGATAATTATAATTTAACCCCTTATGGGTTAAAAGAGAAAAGAAATACAAATAAGCATTTCATAATTAAAGAATTTAATCGCGTAAATGGTAATAACGTTTATTTCTACCAATTTCAGAAAAATAATTTACCAACAGTAATGGTCTAAATAACAATTTAAATGTCAAACTATGCTTATTTTTAGAAAATCACCCGTAATTCCCATCTATTTTTAGATAAGAAGTATCATGATAAACAACAAAAAAAGCCTCGTCATAACGACGGGGCTAATACGTACAAGTTCAGCTTAGTTTGCACCAACTTCTGGGAGTAATCCCATGAAACGGGCGTTTTTGATTGCTCTTGCTAATTGACGTTGATATTTAGCACATGTGCCAGTGCTGCTTCTTGGCATGATTTTTCCATCAGGTGTGATGAATCTTTGAAGAAGTTCAACATCTTTATAATCAATATGTTTAATATGATTCTTTGTGAAATAGCAAACTTTACGTCTGGATCTCATTTTTCTGAAAGCCATGATAAATTTTCCTTTCTATGTTTAGAATGGTAGATCGTCATCTACTACATCGATTGCGTCTAAGTTGCCGCTATCTGGTTGAGCAACAGAAGTTGCATCAGGTTGAGAAGAATAGCCGGAAGCATCATTTGCTCCTGCATTCTTTGTATCCAAGAAGTCAAAGTTATCAACTATTGTATCAATGGTTGTAACTTGAACACCTGCTTTGTTGGTGTATTTTCTTTGTTGAAGTCTGCCTTCAACAGAAATTAATGAGCCCTTACGAGTGTACTTAACAAACGTTTCGGCACGAACTCCAAACAATGTGCAGTTCATGAACAAAGTATTCTTTGTTCCGTCTGGATTTTTGCGGGAATCATCTACTGCAAGCGAGAAGGACGCGACAGAGAGATTCGAAGCGGTCTTACGTAACTCTGGGTCACGTGTAAGACGGCCAACTAAAATGACACGATTTAACATAATTTACGATCCTCCAATGTTTAATTTCGTATTAATACGATTAGTCTTGGTCAACCGTAATCAAGAAACGAACGACGTTTTGATCAAGTTTCGCTTGACGGGTCCACTCATTAAGGCCTTCGATGTCTCCTGCGACTTTGAGGACAACATAATAGCCTTTAAGTTGTTTGTGGATTGGTGTAGCGAAATCTTTCATGCCTAATTCTTGAGTATTGCTAACTTTAACTTTGTTAGCTTCGAGAATACCTTGAAGTTTGGCGATTTCATCTTTTCTAGCTTGTTCTTCGAGAACGCTAGTTAAGATGTACATGATCTCATACTTTTTCATGATAGCACCTCCTAAATTTGGTCTAATGGATCGCATCTTGTGCGACCATAAGAGAATGTTACTTCCTTCCTTCTAAAGGAAGCTTATGAATTATACAGCTAAGAAGGCTACTTATCAAACAGATTACGATTGACTTTTATTTTAATAATTTAAAATGTTGTAATATCTGGCTCATCACATTATTGAGCTTTATCTGAACTCGTTTTTATCTCATAAAATTCACCTCTCGATTATTAATAGACGTACTTTTTTAAAAAGAGACAAAATTTCAAACAACAAACCCCAATTCATATAAATTAATCATCGATTTCCCAATGTCCGTTAGAACCTCGTCCGACATAGTGTAAATTCTTAATCTCTTTTATCTGCCGTTTTATAGTTTTTGAACTTATTCCAAAGAACCTAACAATTTTCTCTGTGCTCATCTTTGGGTTTACGCTTATTAGATCCAATATTTCCTTTTTTTGTTTGTGGCCCATCTTGATGATTATCCCGAGGGAGATTGCGAGGGACATCGTAATTTAAATTTGCCATGATAACAGTAAACTGATATCTATCTGAACTGAACACAGGTTTCTTGCTATCACTATAGTTAATTTGTGTTTCGTATCCGACAATAATTTTACTAAAGCCGCTGCCCTTACGTTCCATGTATCCGAGCCTATTTAACACATCGGCAAGAATTGGGTTTCTTCGAGTTGAGGGCACAGTGATAGGATCTCGTTCCTGAATATTCGAGCCTTAAACGAAATTCTGGTATAGGATTAAGCCTAGCTTTGATTATTTCACTGATTTTCTCAGCATCTCTTTCTGGCTCTAGAAGTCCTATTATTTCACCATCATCAGCTATGCCAAAAATTAAAGCCCCATCAGACGTGTTTGCAAAAGCACTAGCGCTTTTACACCAACTTTTGGGCCTTTTGCATACTAAAGCAAGTTTCTTTTCGTATTCTGTCGTCTCACCAATCAAGCTCTCAATATCCATATATTTGTCCCTTCAATTATTAATAGACATATATTTTGGAAAATGGACAAAAGTAAAAGAAAAAGGGTCTCAAATTAATGAGAACCCTGTTGTTTGTGAATTGTTTTATTTCTCATCCTTCATTGTAGGGAAGAGAAGAACTTCACGAATTGTTGGTTGTTCAGTTAATAACATGCAAAGGCGGTCAATACCAACACCAATGCCACCCGCTGGTTGCATACCATATTCCATGGCTTCGAGGAAGGAATAATCAATCAAGTTAGCTTCGTCATCTCCTCTATCTCTTGCTGCCATTTGGGCTTGGAAACGTTCCATTTGATCAAATGGGTTGTTGAGTTCGGAGTAAGCGTTTCCGAATTCAAATCCACCAATGAAAAGCTCAAAACGGTCTACAAATCTTGGGTCGTTTGTCTTTTTGGTTAATGGAGAAACCTCAATTGGATAGGTTGTAATGAAGGTTGGTTGAATTAAGGTTGGCTCAACAAATTCATCAAAGAATGCTTGCATAATGTAGCCAGTGCTGTTCCACGCTTTCTCAAGAGGAACTTTGTGTTCTTTAGCAAGTTCAATTGCTTTTTCAAACGGAATATCCTCGTTAAAATCAATTCCGGTTTTTTCTTTAATAGCGTCAGCCATTGTGATGACTTTAAATGGCTTGGCAAGATTTATAACATTGCCATTCCAATCAAATTCTTCTTTGCCAATGACTTTGTCTGCAACATAATGCATCATGCCTTCAACCCAGCTCATCATGTCTCTAAGGTCGCCATAAGCTTGGTATAACTCAATTGTTGTAAACTCAGGATTATGACGGTTATCCATGCCTTCGTTACGGAAGATACGGCCAATTTCATAAACGCGGTCAATTCCGCCAATCATGCACTTCTTTAAGTTAAGCTCTGTTGCAATACGAAGATAGAAATCTTTGTCTAATGCGTTATGGTGAGTAATAAATGGTCTAGCACTTGCTCCACCTGCAATAGGGGAAAGAACAGGAGTTTCAACTTCGATGAAACCTAAAGAATCGCAATAGTCACGAATGCCCTTAACGATCGCAGGACGTAAAATAGCAGTTCTTCTGCTTGTTTCATTCATTATTAAATCGAGATAACGACGGCGGCAACGATCTTCTAAGTCTGTTAAACCATGGTATTTTTCTGCTAATGGTTTTAAACACTTGGAAAGGTGGGTAAATTTGCTACAACGAATAGTTAATTCACCAGTACGGGACTTCATTAATGTTCCTTGAACACCACAAACATCACCGACATCCTCTAATTTGAAGAGTTTATAATTTTCTTCTCCAACAACGTTCTTACCAATCCAAACTTGAATGGTTCCGAATTCGTCTTTTACATTAAAGAAGGCTGCTTTACCCATATCACGGATGGCCATGATACGACCAGCAATATCAACGGAGACTTCTTTGCTAGAAAGTTCTTCCGCTTCGAGCTCTCCGTAATCTTTACGAATATCGCGGATTTGATTCTTCCACTCATATCTTTGACCGAATGGGTCAACACCTAATTCTTTGTACTTTGGAAGTTTGGCACGCCTTGCCAGTTCTTGATCTGTTAATTTTTCTTCCATAATCTATATCCTTTCAGTATGAAAATGCACGGATAGTTTAACGCTAATTTAGCATTTATGCATCTTATTAGTATCAATCATGGACAACGAAAATTTGAAAAAAGTATAAACGAGTATGAAAGGATTTAGAAAGTATGAAGGAGTATGAAAACAATTCAAGTAAATCAAATCCATTTACCTTATCATTCGGAAGCCAACCGTTTGAATGCATCAAAAGGGATGATGAAAAAACGAAATAATTCAAAAAATCACTGCTGAAACCCCTATATCTCACTCTTTCATCATTACTGAAGTTAGAGGATCGGGAAAGACAATCATGTTAACTTCAATAATCAAATATTTTGAAAATAAAGACGGTTGGTTGGTAATAGACCTTAACGCAGAGAATGATTTGTGTGAAGAATTGGCTGCAAAGTTATATCATCTAGCTCACGTAAAACATCTATTTTATAAAGAACTTTAGTTTTTCTTTTCAAGAATTTTCTTTCTCCTTGAAAAGAAAGAATCATATTTTAAACATCGGTGACTTATTAGAAAAAATGATGATATTCTTTTGACCTTTGATCAACTTTTAGAAGAATATGTTTACAAAAAGATATGGTCTACTTTATCGGAAGTAGAGAAGAATATAGTTAAGGTCTTTAATACCAATGGTTTTGTAGATGTCTCCTTTATATTAGAAAAAGCAGGAATGAAGAAAGAATATTTCTCTCGTTACCGTGAGAGATTGCTAAATAAAGGTATATTGTATGCTCAAATAGAGGCCAGCTTATATTTGTCTTGCCATGATTCAAAGAATTCATCGATGTAGTTGCTTCTTTTGATTTCTAACTGTTAAAAAAGAGATGTCGTTTGGGCATCTCGATTTTAATTTATTGAGGTTTTACTCTTTAATGGCGTTACCTGTATAGAGTTGATAATATTTGCCTTTTTCTTCAAGAAGGGCATCATGTGAACCACGTTCAATGATTCTGCCATGATCAAGAACCATGATAACATCCGAGTTCTTAATTGTAGATAAACGGTGAGCGATAACAAAGACCGTTCTTCCTTCCATAATGGCATCCATTCCTTTTGTAACCATCGCTTCTGTACGAGAGTCGATGGAGGAGGTTGCTTCATCAAGAATCAAAACTGGAGGATTAGCGATTGCAGCTCTAGCAATAGCTAAGAGTTGTCTTTGCCCTTGGGAAAGAGATGCTCCTCCATTCTTTAAAATGGTGTTATATCCTTGAGGAAGTTGATTAATGAACGTATCCGCATTGGCTAATTTAGCTGCTTGATATACTTCTTCATCAGTCGCATCAAGTTTTCCATAACGGATATTTTCCATTACAGTTCCAGTGAATAATTTGGTATCTTGGAAAACCATGCCTAGGGAACGACGTAAATCAGATTTCTTAATCTTGTTAATGTTAATGTCATCGTAACGAATCTTTCCATCAGCAATATCGTAGAAACGATTTAGAAGGTTGGTAATTGTCGTCTTACCTGCACCAGTAGGTCCAACGAATGCGATCTTTTGTCCAGGCTCAGCATAAACTGAGATTTCATGTAGTACGATCTTATCTTTCGTGTAGCCAAAGTCAACGGAGTTAACATTGATCTTACCTTTTAACCAAGTATAGGTTGTAGCAGATCCATCGGTGTGAGGATGTTTCCAAGCCCATTTTCCCGTTCTTTCTTTAACCTCGATAGGATCGCCATTTTCATCTTCTTTTGCATTAACAAGTTCGACATATCCTTCATCGATTTCGGCTGGTTCATCAATAAGAGCAAAGATTCTACTTGCGCCAGCTAAAGCCATGGTAACAGTGTTAAGTTGTTGCGCCATTTGACCGATTGGTTGGACAAAGCTCTTAGAATAAAGCAAGAAAGAAATAATGATACCGATTGAATAGGAGTGAGCAAAACTTCCAGATAATGAATAACCGGTAACTCCGTTGAGAACAAATAAGCCACCGATCAAAGCGATAATAGCGTATTGTAAGTTTCCTAATTGGTTAACGGTTGGCATTAAGGTGTTTGCATATCTATTAGCCTTGACCGCTTCAGTATAAAGAGCATCGTTAACTTTTCTAAAGCCTTCGATGTTTCTTTCTTCGTAGTTAAAGACTTTAACAACCTTTTGGCCAGCAATCATTTCTTCAACATAGCCATTGGTTCTTCCGAGTTGGATTTGCTGTTGAACGAAATGCTTTCCAGAGTTATTTGCAAAGTACTTTGTCAAGAAACCCATAAGAGTTGCAAAGGCAATAACAACGACCATCAAATAAAGGTCAGTCATTAACATGATGATGAAACAAGCAAACATTGAAACAAAGCTTGAAACCATCATTGGAATGGAACGAGCAAGCATTTCTCTAAGGGAATCAACGTCGTTTGTGTAAATGGACATGATATCGCCATGAGTATGTTGATCGAAATAAGAGACTGGTAAGTCTTGCATATGAGCAAACATCTCATCACGAATCTTCTTTTGTAAGCCTTGCGCAATATAGGCCATAAAGAAGTTATAAGAATAAGAGGCAATAACACCAAGGGCAAAGATGGCAATCATTACGCCAATCATCTCGAAGAAATGAAGGCTATAAACGGTTATTTCCTTTGTCATGATGCCGTATGCACTGCCAATCGTGCCAATAGGATTATTGGCAGCAAATTTGCTTAATGCAGGTTGGATAAATTGGTCGATAAGGATGTTACCGACGAAATATGAGTTTGCGACCGAAGCAAATGAAACTAGAAGTGTAGATACTATAACCAAAGCGAATAAACCAGGGTAATATTTAACAACCATTTTCATAAGGCGTTTGAATGCGCCTGAAGTTTCAGCCCTACTTGGTTTTTTATTCATGGACATCGAAATCACCTCCGCCTAATTGAGATTCATAAAGTTCTTTGTAAACTGAGCAACGTTGCATGAGCTCATCATTTGTACCCTTATCAACAATCGTTCCACCACTCTCTAAAACAATGATGGTGTCACAATCTTTGATAGAAAGAACGCGTTGAGCAATGATGAATTTTGTAACGTTAGGTTTTGTCTTTGCCAAACCCTCACGAATTAAAGCGTCCGTGTGAGTGTCGCAAGCGCTTGTAGAGTCATCAAGAATTAAAATCTTAGGATCTTTTAAGAGAGCCCTTGCAATACAAAGGCGTTGTTTTTGACCACCAGAAACGTTAGTTCCTCCTTCAGTGATCATTGTGTCTAATCCTTGTGGAAAGGAATGAAGGAATTCACTTGCTTGAGCAATGTCACAAGCGGCCCAAATTTCTTCATCCGTGGCGTTTTCATTGCCCCATTTTAGATTTTCGCGAATTGTTCCAGTGAATAAAACGTTCTTTTGAAGGACAACTGAAACTGCATCACGAAGAGTCTTGATATCATAATTACGAACATCAATTCCACCAATGGAAACACTACCTGATGTAACATCGTATAAACGTGCCATCAAAGAGACTAAAGAAGTTTTTGAAGATCCTGTTGGACCAATAATACCAACAGTTTCACCTTGTTTGAAATGAAGGTTAACATCGTTTAAGACATTCTTTCCTTCAACATAGCCAAAGGAAACGTGATCATAATCGACATTGCCATTTGGGACTTCTTTGATTGGATTGTCGTTATTTCTGATATCAGGAACTTCATCAATAATTTCAACAATACGTTCTGCGCTGTTACGAGCAATTGTAATCATAACGTAGACCATGCTGACCATCATCAAGGCCATCAAGATCATCATAACGTAGGTGAATAATGACGAAAGCGATTCAACGCCTAATGTTAATGGGTTTACACCATTTTCGGTAATTTCAACATTTTGAGTGATTAATGCTGCGCCAATGATTGAAATAAGAATCATGGCTGCAAAAATTGCAAAATTCATGAACGGATTGTTGAAGGAAAGCAATTTTTCGTTAGCAACATAGTTCTTATAAATGAAGTCAGAGACCTTGTTGAAACGTGAAACGTGATATTCTTTTCTATCAAAGGATTTAATAACACGGATGCCGTCAACATCTTCTTCTACTGATTCATTTAAATCATCGTAAGTATTGAAGATAAGAATAAATCTCTTGTGCGCTTTCGAAGCGATAAAGATGAGAACGAATAACACGACAGGAATGATGATCAAGAATATCCAAGCAAGTCCTGGTGCCATGACGAAACACATAATTAAGGCGAATATCATCATCAATGGCGCACGGATGACCATACGGATTGTCATCATGAATGAAAATTGAACGTTTGTTACGTCGGTTGTCGTACGAGTAACAATGGATGCAGGAGAAAATTTATCGATATTCTTGAAGGAATATTCTTGAACTCTTTCAAACATCCTTTGACGTAGGTTACGGCCAAATCCTGCCGAGGCACTTGATGCCCAATAGCCAGCCATAATACCAAGTACTGCAGCCAAAACTGCCATGCCTGCAATAATGCAAGACCATAAAATTATGCCGTTTAAATTATTAAGACGAACGGCTGCTAATAAATACTGAATAAAGAAAGCAATTAAGATTTCTAATGCCGTTTCAAAGATAACGGATACCCAAGTTAAGGTTGTATCCTTGCCAAAGCCTTTGACACTATGTGATAAAGTGCCAAGAACATGGCGCATGGAATATTTTCTTTCTTCACCAGTTAATAAAGTTTTTTTAACTTTTTTGTTTTTGGTTTCTTCCATAATTTCTCCTTTCTTTTTTATTTTGATTCAGAAACAAAAGTACGTAATTTTTTAAGCAAATCAGCAAATGTTTCTAACTCTTTTTCTGTAAAGGCTCCTTTAAAGAAAGAGTCACTATCAGCAAGAGACTTGTTGATATCGCTTTCTAATCGCAAAGCCTTCTTAGATAAGACAATACGTTTCATACGACCATCAGGTTTATATACTTCGTAATGAATTAACCCTTTTCTCAAGAGAGAGGTTAATATTTGGGACATTGTTGCTTTTGAAAGACCGTATTGATCAATCAAAACTCTAGCGGTAACCACTTCATCTTCATGATTGTGAACATAATGTAGAACCATACCCTCGGAAATTGTCACATGGACATCATTTTCCTTGAAGTTTTCATCGATTTTGCGTTGAACGTATTGTTTTATGACTTTAGACGTCTGTTTGATTTCTAATCCTAGTTTAACTTCTTCCATAAAACCTCCAAATAGTTCGCCAACGAACATTCTAAGGAGATTAAAAAATATTTGCCAAATGATTTTTTTATGTTTTTTATGAAAGCGTTATCAATTTAAAGTCGGTAAAAATCTACTAGAAGCGAAGCTAAAAATTAGAGCTTATTTCTTGCTTTTATACCATTAAGAATTCTTTCGATGTCAGAATAGTTTTTGATATTCATTGAGATTTCTGCACGAATTTTTTTATATCCCGGGAAACCAGTAAAGAATTTAGGCAAAAGGCCACGTAACATCATTGCTCCATCCCTCTCCCCAAGGTAATCACATAGCTTTCTTGCGAACTCAAGCGCATATTCCGCGTCTTTATAAATACTTGGAGGAGGTAAGACTTCTTTTCCTTCTAATAATCTATTTATATTAGTAACGAGTTCAGGATTGCCTTCTGCTCCTCTTGCAACCATAACAAGTTTTGCTCCAGTTATTTCCATGGCGTTAAGTGCTGCTTCAGGAGTAAATATATCGCCAGAAACGCAAAGAGGGACGCTTAATTCATTCCCCAATCCTCTAATCTTTTCATAATCAGGAACGCCAGTATAGCCTTGAGTTGAGGTTCTAGCATGGATTGTGATCATCTTAACGCCTATATCTTGCATCCTTTTAGCGATTTCCACGCAGTTAATATGATCTTGATCCCAACCAAGTCTCATTTTTATCGTTACAGGTTTATGAGACTTCTCGATAACCTTTTTGGTGTATTCAATCATCTCATCTGGGCGTTTCATCCAAGCACTACCTGCGCCAGTTTTTGTGACCTTTGGAACAGGGCAGCCGAAATTCAAATCCAAAATATCGTATTCCGCATATTCTTCAAGAATCTCAATTGCTCTTTCGGTGTTTTTGAAATCAAAACCAAATAATTGAAGGCCAACAGGTCTTTCTTCTGGAGAGGTTCTGAAATATTTAAGAGTCTTATTGTTAGAGTAATAGAGACCGCAGTCAGAAATCATCTCTGAATACGAAAGAGCAACCCCGAAAGGTTTCATAAACTCACGGTAGGCAAGAGTAGTTACTCCCGCCATTGGGCCAAGAACAACTCGGCCATCTAATATAACATCACCAATTTTAATCTTTTCCATAATTAATAGAGAAAGAGGGCCTCAATAATGAGACCCTCCTAAGAACTTTTTTATTTGTTTTCCGAATCTTTATTTTCGTTATCGGTAGAAGGTTCTTCTTTGTTTTCTTCTTCTACTTTCGAGCCAACTTCAATGTCTCGTTTGGTTGGAGAAGAAACAATTTTATTAAGTTTATCCTTTGTTTCTTGGGAGATAACATCGGTTTCCTTAACTTCTGCGGTAACCTTTCCAGGAAGTTTTCCTGTCTTGACCAAAGATTCAATTTCTTCTGCAGTAATTGTTTCTTTTTCAAGAAGAGTTTCTGCAATTAAGGTAACGTCATCTTTATGTTCAAGAATGATCTTACGTGCTTCTTCGTGGCAGGTTTCGATGATTTCACGAACCGCTTTATCGATCTCATAAGCAATTTGCGTTGAGAAGTTCTTGCTTGTATTCGTGTAATCTCTTCCCAAGAAGACAGAACCACCAGCTTGTTCGTATTGAATAGGTCCTAAATCGGACATGCCGTATTCTGTAACCATGGCTCTTGCGAGTCTAGTTGCTTGTTGAATATCGTTAGAAGCTCCGCTAGAAACATCGTCGAAGAATATTTCTTCTGAGGCTCTTCCGCCAAGAAGACCAGTGATCATTGCAAGCATTTCTTTCTTTGTCATTAAGAAACGATCATCTTCTGGAGTCATTAAGACGTGACCGCCAGTATTACCACGTGGGATAATGGTAATCTTCTGAACTTTTTCAGCATGAGGAAGGACAAGACCGATAATGGCGTGTCCAGATTCATGGAAGGCAATTTGTTTACGTTCGACCGAAGAAATTCCTTTGCTAGATTTAGCAGGTCCAGAGATTCTTCTGTCAATTGCTTCGTCAATTTCAGCCATGCCAATCATATCTTTATGGAAACGAACGGCAAGAATAGCTGCTTCATTTAAGATGTTATCGATATCTGCACCAGAGAAACCAACTGTACGTTTTGCTAATGCGTGGAAATCCACAGAAGGATCAACCTTTTTGTTACGAGCATGAACCTTGAAGATAGCTTCACGTCCATCAGAATTTGGTAAGCCAACAGTTATGACTCTATCAAAACGTCCTGGACGTAAGAGAGCTGGGTCAAGAACGTCATCACGGTTTGTAGCAGCGATAACGAGAATACCAGAGTTATATTCGAATCCGTCCATTTCGACGAGTAATTGGTTAAGGGTTTGTTCTCTTTCATCGTTTCCTCCACCAAGTCCTGCGCCTCTTTGACGTCCGACGGCATCAATTTCATCAATGAAAATGATACATGGGGCAGTTTGTTTGGCTTTTTTGAATAAGTCTCTAACACGTCCTGCACCAACACCGACGAACATTTCGACGAAGTCTGAACCAGAAATGCTATAGAAAGGAACTCCTGCTTCACCAGCAACAGCCTTAGCAAGTAAGGTTTTACCTGTACCTGGAGGGCCAATTAAGAGGGCACCTTTTGGTAAACGAGCACCATATTTGGAATATTTCTTAGGTTCTTTGAGATAGTCGACCATTTCGACCATTTCCGCCTTTTCTTCATCGCACCCTGCAACATCGCTGAAACGAACTTTCGAAGTTTCCATTCTTGCAGGAGAGCGGTTGAAATCCATTGCTTGGCGATTTGCTCCACCCATTGAGGCGTTTAATCTCCAAATTAAGAAACCGCCAAAGGCAAGAATAAGGACAGCTTGAATTATTGTTGGTCCCCAAGTATCCCAAAAGGAAACTTCATAAGGATCTATTGGAGTAATATACGCTTCATCGCCATAAGTTTTGTCGAATCCAGAAGCGGTCCAGATATCTGTGGCTGTTTTGAAGATACTGTAATACGAGGCATGCGTTGGGAAGGTTAAAGTTGTGCCAGTTGCATTTGCATCATAGGCAAATTCGTTGTTCCAATGATTTTCGGAAATAACAACAGTGAATTCCCTTCTTCCGGTAGCTGTTTTTTCCTTGTCATAACGACGTCCTTTAACAACTACAACGTCACGAGCTTTTTGAGTATAGGTCAAATGGGAAATATAGTATTTTCCATTATCAAGAGAAGTTTGTTTAGTGTTGGCGTTATAACCGACATAACTATCAATATCACTTTCAGACCACGTTTCGGCTGAATTGGAAAATTGACCGACAATAAGCCAAACGATCATCACGATAAGAACTGTGGTTAATAAGTAAGGCAAAATATAGGTAAATTTACTTTTCTTTTTTGGTTGTTGTTCGTTCATTTTTTTCCTCCTTTTTTTTCAAAATAAAATCGTGTGAATAAAAACACGCTATGAACAAAATACACCCTTTAAGGGTGAAAAGGAAAGGAATTCGCACCAATTTACAAATTATTTTTTGAGCCTTTTTCCAAAAGCTAGATATTATCTACATTGTCACGAATTTCATCTTTTACTATCTCATACATTTCTTTAGCTTCATCCTTCTTGGCAAATGGACGAACGGAAAGGATTTTTGCCGTTATTTTATGACGTCCCATAATCAAAATTAAAGTATCTCCAGCATTGATTTCCGAACTCGCTTTTGCAACTTTTTCATTGATAAAAACATCTCCGTCATCACATAACTCTTTCGCCACTTCTCTTCGTTTGATTAATCGAGACACTTTAAGCCACTTATCTATTCTCATAGTCAAATAATATCACTCCGAAATTCTTTTGTTATAAAGTTCATCTACTGTTTGCATAATTTTTTGTAGTTCATAGATCCATGAATCGTCTTTCTTTTTACGTAACAAACGGATGTGAACTTTCTTGTCTACAAAATTAACCTTAATTTCATTCATATAAGGCAAAAGGGCATTGAATAAATCAACTGCAATATGTGAGATACGAGTAAATGAATCACTTAATAAAATATCTACATAAGAAGAGGTTTGCTCTAGTTTGAAAAATTCTTCTTTTTCCATTAAAAAATTAAGCTGTTTTTGAATAATAAGAAGTTCGACTTGTTTTGGCATTTTCCCATACATATCCCGCATATGTTTGGAAACTTTGTCTAATTCTTCTTCATTTTTTGCTGCTTCTAAATCTTGATAAAGTTCAACCTTATCAGAGGCGATCGCATAGGTCTTTGGAATGTATGCATCGATATTGAAAAGGGTGCGTGATTTTGGTTGTTCTTTTTTGATTCCGGTTTTTCTTTCTTCAATTGCTTCATTTAACAATTGCAAATACAAATCCAAGCCAACAGAATCAATGAAGCCAGCTTGCTCTGGTCCAAGAATATCTCCTGCTCCCCTAATCATAAGATCGCGTTGAGCAATTTTATATCCTGAGCCAAGTTCAGTGAAATCTTGAATGGCTTTAAGACGTTTTACCGCGTCGTCATTCATCTTTTTATTTGGTTTATACATCAAATAAGCGTAGGCAACTCTATCTCCTCTACCAACACGTCCTTTGATTTGATATAGCTGAGAAAGGCCAAATTTATCGGCATTTTCTACAATTATCATGTTTGCGTTAGGGACATCTATTCCATTTTCGATGATCGAGGTTGCAACTAAAACATTAAGTTCTCCATCGTAGAACTTTTGCATGACTTCTTCTATCTCTTCTCTTTCCATTTGACCATGGACGACGCCAACTTTTGCTGAAGGAACGTTTTTAGAAATCTTGCTTCCTTTTTCATAAATCGTTGAAATTACGTTATGAATCAAAAATACTTGCCCATTTCTAGAAAGCTCGCGTTTGATAAGTTCATAAACAACTTTGTCTTCTTGAGGGGTGACATATGTTTGAATCGGGGTTCTTGCTTCAGGAGGAGTGTTTATCGTAGAAACGGGCCTAATTCCAATCAAAGACATTTGCAAAGTTCTAGGAATTGGGGTTGCAGATAACGTTAATACGTCTACGTCTTTTTTCATTTCTTTGATTTTCTCTTTTTGTGCAACGCCAAAACGTTGTTCCTCATCAACGATAAGCAAGCCTAAATCTTTGAAATGAATATCTTTTGAAAGAAGCCTGTGTGTTCCTATGACCAAATCAATCGTACCTTTTTCTAATCCTTCAAAGATGAGTTTTGATTCATGTGCGCTAACCATTCTTGAAAGAAGAGCAATGCGTATGCCAAATGTTTGAAAACGTTCGATTGCAACTTCATAATGTTGCCTTGCCAAAAGAGTTGTTGGAGCAAGCATTGCCACTTGCTTTCCGTTATCTATGGCTTTAAATGCTGCTCTAAAAGCAATCTCTGTTTTGCCAAATCCAACATCTCCACAAAGAAGTCTGTCCATAGGATATGGTCTTTCCATGTCATGTTTAATTTCTTCTAATGATTTTGCTTGATCTGGAGTTAGTTGATACGGGAATTCATCTTCGAATCTAGCTTGTAAATCATCATCTTCTCCAAAGGCGTATCCTCCAACTTTTGCTCTTTCACCGTATAAAGCAACAAGCCTATCCGCTAAATCATTAACACGACCTTTAATCTTTGATTTTTTCTTTTCCCAATCGCCTGAATATAAATGAGAAAGTTTTGGGGCGTATCCTTCTCTTCCAGAGTATTTCCTAACCAATCTAAATTGGTCAAGCGGAACGAATAATTCATCTCCTCCAGCATACGCAATTTCCAAATAATCCCTATGAATCCCATCTGTTTCCATGGTTTTGACTTGGATAAATTGCCCGATTCCATTATATTCATGAACAATATAATCGCCTGGTTTTAAGTCTTGATAACTTTTCAAAATGGTCGCATTTTTAAATCTTCCAGAGAACCTAGTCGCGACTAGTTTTTTACCAAAAATCTCACTTCCGGAAATATAAGCCAAAGAGAAAGATGGCAATTCAAATCCAACGTTAAGTGATAAATCAGAAACGCCTAATTGAGAAGAAGGTAGGTTCATTCCTTCTACCTCTTCAAAATCCACCTTTAACTCGGTAAGCATTTTCTTAACGGTCTCTCTTTGATGAACATCAGAAAGAGCAAGAACGATTTTTTCTGAAGAACGATAAGAATCAATTAACGGTATTAATGAAGACAATCCTGCACCTGTAGAGACAAGATTCCTTGTTTGGAATATTTCATCATCGCTTGAGTGTGAAAATTTAGATCCATATGAAACGTTTTTATTAGAAAAAGCCTCATCAAGAGACATATATTCTTCTAAGTGTGTTGGACAAAGATGGTTTTTAACTAATTCTCCGAAATATTCTCTTGCTTCAGAGATTAGTAAGTCTGTTGATTCTTTGAAGCCCTCTTTATCAGATACGAAAACCACTTCTGGATCGAAATAAGAAAGAATAGAATTTGCTTCATTTAGAGCAAATCCGTAATAACGATAAAGCCTGTTTTTGTAATTTCTTTGGAGAATGTCTTCCAAATCGCTTTCCATCGTTTGTTTATATGTATCTTTATCGTTTTCCCCGGATATATGGGATAAATCTTTATCCATCAAATCGCGGAAACGATTGGAAAAGTCATTTAGTTGATCGTCAGTTAGAAGAAAGTCTGATGCAGGTAATATCTGTATTTCATCAAGCTTTTCATTTGACGATTGGCTTGCAATATCAAAATACTTGATGCTTTCGATTTCATCATCAAAGAACTCTATACGAATTGGCTTTAAGTAATTAACAGAAAAGATATCGAGAATATCGCCACGCAAAGCAAACTGCAAAGATTGGTCTACTTTATTAACACGAGTATAGCCTGCATTAACAAGAGTGGTTTTCATCTTCTCTAACGAATAACGAGAACCTACTTTAAGATCGATCGTTAACGCTTTAAAAACTTCTTTAGAAGGAAGGAAACGTAACAATGCGGATGGATGAGTTATTAATATTTTGTCTTTTCCATATGCTAGTTGGCCCATTGCATAAAGTCTTTGGGCCATTAATTCCTTTGAGGAAGAAAGAGCTTCTGCACGCAATAATTCATCACTAGGAAAAAGAACCAAATCATTTTCTGGCAAAAAATTAAGCAAGAACTCATAAACCCTTTGAGCAGTGTAGAAATTATTGGACACTATGGCGTATGAGCCTTTTTTCTTATGATAAAGAGCGGAGAAAACTAAACCAACTCCAATGGTGTCATCTATAACAAAAGAACCCTTCCTCTTCTTAAGGAGGGTGGTGTAATTTAAATTATTTAATAGAGAATATAAATCAGCCATTTACCTTTCTTTTGATTGAGTTGTATTTGTTCATTACTTTAGAAAAATCTAAGTCCAAAGCGATGTCTTTTAAGGCTTTTGCAGCATTATCTGTTGCAAAATCGAGGGCATCATAACTTTCTCCCTTAGGTTTTCCTAAGACATAATTAATAGAGTCTTTATTTGGGGGTTCGCCAATTCCAACACGAATACGTTTAAACTTATTGCTGCTAAATAAATCGATGATATTTTGCATTCCTTTGTGTCCGCCACTAGAACCATCTAGACGCAAACGAATCGCCCCTTCTTCGATGGCCATATCATCGTAAACAACATAAATATCATCGGGGGTTAATTTGTAGAAATCCGCCAATGGTCTAACACTTGTGCCAGAAAGATTCATAAAAGTTTGAGGTTTAAGAATAATTACTGGTTCGGAGAAAGCAGAATTTCTAATAATTCCATACTCACCTTTAAAATCTGTGCGGTCAAAAGAACCATTTGCTAATTCAGCAAATTTGTCTAAAACGACGAAACCCATGTTATGACGGGTCCATTCATATTCCTTGCCAGGATTTCCTAAGCCAACAAATAGTTTCATTATTTCTTTGCCTCGCCAAGTTTGATCTTTTGAATAACTTCTATTACTTTTTCGACCTTTTCCGAGTCATAGGCAATAATTGGATTGTCTTTCAAAAAGCTTAAATCTTGTCCGTTTCCACCAAGTTCGGGATGGGAGGCCATTAAGCTGATGGATTTGTTAAACATGAAATTATCAGGAAATTTTAGTTTAGAAAAATCGAAAGTTCCTCTAAATTGGTAAAAACGTAAATGATAGTCACCCAAAACGTTTTGTTCTATTAGATTTTCTCTTCCTTCCTTTGATGGCATCGCCATGCCATTGGCAAAGACTAAAACTGCCTTGCCTTCCAATACATTCCAATGAGAAAGGAACTCATTGATTTTTTGAATGTTGCCTCCACGAACATAGGAGCCAAAAACAACAATTTCGTATTGATCTAAATTCTTCCATTTAACTTTTTTAAAAGGGAGAAGATCTCCTTCGACTCTGCTAGCAATATCGCTAGCATATTTTTCTGTTGAGCCGTATTTTGATTCGTAAATTACTAGTGTTTTCATACTATAGAAGTTTAGCACGGTAAG
>CAVDTI010000068.1:26626-27652 GCA_963611905.1 Faecalibacterium prausnitzii
ATAATCGTTTTTCGTTACAAAGTGAAAATATTACTCTTCCTAAACCTTTTTCTTTACAATCTTACGAAACATAAAGTGATTAAGGCTGTTTTCATGTGACTAGGAAATTAAAAATGTGTTCTATTTTTTTATATTTTAGAATATAATTGACTAAGAAAAAGATTCTTGTATCATTGTATGAGTCTTTTAAAAGTAAGGAGAATGTTTTATGCCAAGAACAGCAGCTCAAAACGAAGCGATCCGTGACAAAAGAAAAGATAAAATTATGACAAAAACGGTAAAGCTTTTTGCCCTTAAAGGATTTGATTCAATCACCATAGATGATATTTCAAAAGCATCTAATTGTGCCCATGGTCTTTTCTACCATTACTGGGAAGTTAAAGAGGATCTTTACAACGCTCTTGTTACTTCTTTTGAAATCAAATACATGGACAAACTCATTGATTACACAGACATCGAAAGGATGAGTGCAATCAAAGCAATTACTTACATCATTAATTTCTATCACAACGTCTTAAACGAGAACGATGTCATAGTAAGTTATTCGAGACTTTCATTAACAAAATTTTATCAATGCAAGGAAGCGGAAAAACCATTAGCAGGTGTTGATATGTTTGAGAAACTCCTCTCATTGGTAGAACAAGGACAAAAAGACGGAACCATCAGACAAAACGTTAATGCAGTTGATATTGTTAAAGTCTTGATGAGCGTATTCCTCACCGAAACGGAATTACGTCTTTGTGATAAAAAAGGTTTCGAGCCAATGGATCCATCCATTTTACTTGCAGGCATCAAAGCTTAATCGTTAATTTTCAAGACCGCCACAAATTGGCGGTTTTTTTCTTTGCAAAACGTATATTATCTTCATTTGCAACAATGGTAATTAGCAAAGTATAATTTTTATCAATTTGTAAAACGAGGAACCAATAATGAGAAACAAAAAATATGCCTTGATCATAAGCCTTCTTCCGCTTATGGGCCTCATTTCATGTAACCAGCAAGTGAAAAACGAATATAAATCCATAC
>CAVDTI010000068.1:27662-29033 GCA_963611905.1 Faecalibacterium prausnitzii
TATTACAACGGTGCTACTGAAACCTCTTTCCAAAATATCATTAACAATTTCAACGAAACAAAAGGTAAAGAAGAAAAGATTGTTGTTACCGCTCAATCTCAAGGCATAAACGTCAGTGATTTGCTTAACACTCTTCTTGATACGGCTAATGGCAAAGCGGGCACAAACAAGATGCCAGATTTATTTTTGGCATATTCTGATACTGCCTATGACTTAGATAAAATCAATAAAATTGCTTCGTTAGAAGACTATTTCACTAAAGAAGAACTCTCAAATTTCTCAGAAGGTTTCCTTAACGAAGGAAGGATAGGGTCTGATGGAAAAATAAAGATTTTGCCTCTTTCTAAGTCCACAGAAGCTCTCTACATTAACAAAACAGATTTTGATAAATTCATTGAAAAATATCCAGAATTGAACATTAAATACAGCGATCTTTCAACTGTCGAAGGACTTATTGAAGTCTCCAAAAAATACTACGAGAAAACAGGCAAAGCATTCTACGGAAGAGATTCGTTAGACAATTATTTCGTCATTGGTGCAAAACAACTTGGAATAGACATTCTTCATTATGACGACTCAAATACTTATGGAATAAATTATGACCGTGCTGTTTTTAAAAAATTATGGGATTCATATTATGTTCCTTATGTAAAAGGATACTTCGATGCCATTGGAAGATTCCGCTCAGATGACACCAAAACAGGAACGATCTTAGCCTATGTTGGCTCCACCTCTTCTGCCGGATATTTTCCTAACAACGTTATTACCGACGATAGTGAACACGCAATAGAAAGCAAGGTCATGCTTGCTCCAACATTTGCAAACGGTGGCAAGTATGCGGTTAGCCAAGGTGCAGGATTCTGCATCACAAAATCCAGCAAAGAACAAGAAAATGCTGCAGCCACTTTCTTAAAATGGTTATCAGCAAAAGAAAACATCACCTCTTTTTGCGGAACAAGCGGATACTTTCCAGCAACTAAGGACGGTTTTAACGATGATTTTATAAATTTTGAAGCTAATAGTAAATTTAAAGAAACGTTTGAAGTAGCAAAAGAAACCACCAAAAACTATACAATGTATTCAAATATCGTCGGTGAAAATGGCACCAATTACAGAAATTCATTAAAATCATCTTTAGCAACTGCCGCAAATGAAGCGAAAAAGAAAGTAGAAGAATCTGAGTTCGACCCAACGGTTATTGCAGCCTATACTGATGATGCAAAATTCGATGAGTGGTTTGCCTCTTTACAAAAGCAAAGAATTAAAATTAACAAAGCAAAATGAAATTTAAAGCAAGGAGTATCAAAAACAGCATTGTCGTAAGAATTGTTTTTCCTATTGTCTTGCTTTCAGTAATCGAAAGTGCAACTG
>CAVDTI010000069.1:0-3391 GCA_963611905.1 Faecalibacterium prausnitzii
ATGGAACATCCTGAGAAACCAGAATATGCCAACTTCACAATCCGTGTTTCTGGCTACGCTGTTAAATTTATCGATTTAACCAAAGAACAACAATTAGATGTCATTGCTCGTAACGCACACGAGTCGATGTAAACTAAAACTCGAAAATTCAAAAATGGGCTGCAGAAATGCAGTCCTTTTTGCATATTTGTTTGAATTGTAATTGTTTTTGTTTTGCTTTTTATGAAGACAAATATTTTTCGAATCCTTTTTGATAAAATGCAAAAGACATGAAAACTCAAACAAAAACATATTATCTTATTTACGGTTTACTCTTTGCTATCCTTGTGACTAGCTTTATTTGCTCTTCGTTTTATGACTTTCAAATTAGTTCTTCGATTGCGAATCAAAGTTCAGTGTTTGGAATGATCTGCGCTTCGTTTGGAGAACTCCCTGCCTGGGCGTTAATGTCTTTCTTTGGTGTGATGGCGTTTAGATTGTCTCAACAAATAGAAAAGAAGATTTACAAAGTATTGCTTATTCTTTTCTTTGCTTTGGTTGTAGGAGTTTCTTCTTACATGATCTTTTCTTGCATGAATAGTTCTCATAACGGATTTAAGGATGTTTCTAATTTAGCCGTAAGAATTATTCTTACTATTATCTTTGAGGGATTGATTGTTGCTTTAGCATTTATCTTAGTAAAAACAAAAGATACAAAACTATTAATTAGAATATGGCTGATTATGATGATTTCCTATTATTTAGGATTGGGCATTACCTATCTTCTTAAGGGAATATTCTCTAGACCTAGATATAGACTTATTTGCAATGGCTTTGAGGGCTATTCTTCGATTGATTTATTTAAGCCTTGGTTTAATATGAAGAAGGGCTTAGCAGAAGAAGTATTTGCTAATAAAGTAGGTTCAGATGAATTTAATTCTTTTCCATCTGGGCATACATTTGACGCATTATCGGGGATATTGTTCTTCTATGTTCCTTATTTGAACGATAAAACAAAAGATAAGACATGGATTAGATGTGTTGTTCTGTCTTTCTTTGGCCTATACGGATTGATGATTGGCTTTGGAAGAATCTATTATGGCGCCCATTATTTATCCGATGTGACTATCGGTGGGCTTATTATTGTGGTTCTATCCTTTATCGTTCCTTTAATTGACAAGAAAATAAGGAAGAATCCAATTTGATTCATTAATTCGTTAATGATAAATCTAATGAATAAACGATAAAAATAATGGTTGACCGAACACACAAACATGGTATCTTATTACAAGTTAGCAAAGACTAACTAATGAAAGGATGTCATGTGAATGCTTACGTATATGCCATTATTGGAATCTTCTTTATTTTCTTTTGCACGTCCTTAGGATCTTCTTTTGTTTATTTCTTTCATAAGAAAGAGATAAGTCCAAGAACGAATCAAATATTCTTAGGGTTTGCTGCAGGGATAATGTTATCTGCGTCTATATTTTCTTTGATCGTGCCTAGCTTAAATATGAAGATTGAGTATATGCCTTCTTGGACGGTTAGTGGTCTTTCTGTTATTTTAGGCGCTTTATTTCTATGGGGTATCGATAGACTCATTCCTCATTTCCACGTTGAGCAAAATAAAGAAGAAGGCCTTCCATCAAGGATTTCTAAGACGACAAAGATGTTTCTTGCAGTCACGATTCATAATGTTCCTGAAGGATTGTCGGTAGGCATTTCTTTTGGCGTGGCGTTAGCAAATCTAAGTGGTGATAACGTATTATCGATAATGATGTCTTCTTTGATGTTGGCGATTGGTATAGGCATTCAAAACATTCCTGAAGGAGCGGTGGTTTCTTTGCCACTTAAAGGAGAAACTGGGAATTCAAATAAAGCGTTTTTGTTTGGTGTCTTTTCTGGTGCGGTTGAACCTATTGCTGCAGTTATGGGATTGTTTCTTGCTTATTTCATCGAACCTATTATGCCTTGGGCTTTATCTTTTGCGGCTGGATGCATGCTTTACGTTATTGCTGAAGAAATGATTCCTGATGCCAAAGGAGATCCAACAAGCCATGTTGGTGTTTGGTCTTTTATTCTTGGCTTCGTTTTGATGATGAGTTTAGATGTTGCTTTAGGTTAGTGCTAAAATTCTTTTCGTGAAAAAGAAGATTATTTTATTTTTATCGTCCTTGTTTCTTCTGTCTTGTTCAAATGGGTATGAGGATATTCCTTCTCCAGTTTTGAAAGATGATGATTTTACTTTCTTTGTGTCATCTGATCTTCATTATTTAGATACTTCGCTTAGAGACGAAACTTTTTCTCCTGATATTACTTCGATTTCTGGAGATGGCAAGGCGACATATTATTCAGAGGTGATACTCGATACATACATTAAAGAAATAAAAGAAAAGAAACCTGATGCAGTCTTTTTTACTGGTGATAATACGTTTAACGGAGAAAAAGTGTCTCACGATACTTTAATTTCTAAAATGAAAGAACTTCAAAAATACGGAATTCCTACGTATATCTTGCCTGGAAATCACGATGTAGGTAATTATAGTGGCTATTCTTTTTTGAATGGTGAAGTTCAAAAAGTTGAAACATATAGTTCAGATGAATTCAAAAACCTATATTCTAGATTTGGTTATTACCAAGCGGAATATAAGGATTCGAATAGCTTCTCATATATCAAAGAGGTGGCAAATAACACTTATGCAATAATGCTAGATTCAAATACTTATATCGAAAGATTGCTAAGATTGGAAACTGTTTCTTGGCTTGAAGAATCTTTAGAGGAATTATCTAAGAAAGATGCAAAAATCATATCTTTCTCTCACCAGAGTATACTTGTTCAAAACGAAACTATAGGGGATACATATACAATGGTGAATTCAGAAAAACTTCTACCTTTGTACAAGAAATATAACGTTATTGCTAATTTTGCTGGCCATCTTCATATTCAACATTATAAATATGATGGAGATTTCCTAGAGATTCTTTCTTCTTCCTTATCAACGAATCCTTGCCAATATGGGATTATCAATTATTCTAAGGGAACTTGGGATTATCGTGCCAAGAAACTTGATATAAGCGGATATGCGAAAGAGAAGAATATCTCTGATAAGAATCTTTTAAACTTTTCTTCTTTTATAAGTACATTATTTGATCGTACAAATTCATATAAACTCGCTTCATTTGTTGATAAGGATCTTTCTTTGAACGAAGACGAGAAGATGAAATATAAAAACTACATATATGAACTTAATAGAGCTTATTTCTCAGGATCGATTGTCTCTCTTTCAAACGGAGAAATGAATGCTATGAAAAATTATCTACAAGAGAATAATGGATACCTTAGAGAGATAATCGATGATTTGGAAGAAAGAAACGATTATTGCCAAACGGAGTTTTAAGGGCGCGATTGGCA
>CAVDTI010000070.1:0-6930 GCA_963611905.1 Faecalibacterium prausnitzii
GTACAAAATGAAAAGAGGCTCTTTTAAAACAAGAGACAATATCTTTGATAGAAGAAAACTAACTTTTTCTTTCCAAGATGGCAACCGTTATATCTTTTCTGATGGAAAGGTTCAAGCGGAAATCATCGTTGATAAAGATCCATGGATTAAATTCCATTTCCATGTTGATCCAGGTTATAACCGTTTTACATTACGTTTCAAAACCTTCCCTGATGAATATATATATGGATGTGGGGAACAATATTCCACACTTGATTTAAAAGGAAAAGACGTCCCTATTTGGGTTAGCGAACATCAACAAGTAATGAAGATTGTCAAAAAACAATTAAGAGAACGTCTACATGGCGCGAACCCAGATTATGAAGCGCCATATAAGGATCATCAAACTTATTGTTCCACTCCATCTTTTATGTCTTCGAAAGGATATGCCTTCTATTGCCACGAAGATACGTATGGCTTCTTATCGTTTAAGAAAGATGAATTACTCATCAAATTTAGGCAAATTCCTCAATCCATTTCATTACTTTGTGCGGATTCTCTCTTAGAATTGTCACAAGATATTTCTAAATTAGTAGGTCTTCAACCAAGAGTTCCTTCATGGGTAAATGACGGCGTTATTCTTGCCGTGCAAGGTGGAAGTGAAGTTCTTCTTAAGAAATATGAAGAAGCGAAAAAGAAAGGTTTAAAAGTTGCCGGCATTTGGTGCCAAGACTGGTGCGGAAATGTCGTTACAAGTTTCGGTTACCAAGTTTATTGGAACTGGGAAGCAGATGAAAAACTCTACCCAAATCTCAAAGAAATCATCAAACAATTAAATTCTGAGGGAGTGCGTTTCTTAGGTTACATCAACACCTTCTTAAAAGAAGACGCACCAATGTATAACGAAGCGAAAAAGAAAGGTTTCCTTATCCGTCACAAAGATGGTTCAGTCTATCACATTAAATCGACTACGTTTAATGCGGGTATAGTTGATTTAACCAATCCAACGGCTCGTAATTGGTATATGGAAATCATCAAAAAGAACATGATTGAATATGGTCTTTCTGGTTGGATGGCAGATTTTGGAGAATATCTTCCAACAGATTCTGTCTGTTACGGAGGGGAGAGTGAAAAGCTTCATAACCGTTGGCCAACTATGTGGGCAAAATGTAATTATGATGCAGTTGTTGAAGAAGGAAAACTTGATGAATGTTTCTTCTTCTCTCGTGCAGCCTATGGCCACACCTTCCAATTCACTCATTCGATGTGGAATGGTGACCAGCACGTTGACTTCTCAGATGAATATGGTCTAGGGAGCGTTATCCCAGCCTGCTTATCTCTAGCTTGCTCTGGCGCAGGTGTTATCCATTCCGATATCGGAGGATATACAACAATTACAGCCCTTTATCCAATGAAGAGAAATGCCGAATTGTTTAACCGCTGGTCAGAGATGAATATCTTCACTCCAGTCTATCGTACTCATGAAGGAAACCAACCAAAAAACAACATCCAATATGATGATCCAAATACATATGATGAATTTGTAAAAAACACAAAATCCTATGTAGATCTAGCCCCATATCGTAAATATCTCTATGAAGAATATTACAAAAACAACACTCCAATGATTAGACCTTTATTCTTCCATTACGATGAAAAAGAAGCTTATACAAATAAAAAAGAATACCTTTTTGGCGAGGATATTCTCGTTTCGCCAGTAATGAGACCAAACGAAACGAAACACCATTACTATTTGCCGAAAGGAGAATGGATTCAATTCTTCACAAATAAAGAAATACCTTCAGGAGAAGGAGAAATAGATTCACCTATTGGCCTACCTATCGCTTTCTATAAGAAGGATTCTAAATTTAAAGATTTATTCGCAAGCTTAAAACAAGAAAAAGGAGGAAATTAAAATGAAATATTTTCTTGATTCAGCAAAATTAAACGAAATCGACTTCGCTTACAAAAATTACAAAATAGACGGTGTTACAACAAACCCAAAACATATTATGGCTTCAGGGAAACCATTCTTAGTTGCAATCACTGATATCGCCAATTGGTTAAAAGAGAATGATCTTGAAGGAATGGAAAAATTCCCGGTTTCCGTTGAAATAAATCCACATTTAGCAACTGCAGAAGAAATGATTTCCGAAGCAAAGAAAATTGCTAAATTATCTCCAAACTTTGTAATCAAAATCCCTTGCACAACAGAAGGCGTTAAAGCAGCTTATCAACTAGAAAAAGAAGGAGTAAGAACTAACGTTACTCTTGTCTTCTCTCCTTCACAAGCCATCCAAGCAGGAAGAATTGGCGCTAAATTTGTTTCACCATTCGTTGGTTGGAAAGAAAATAACGGCGAAGACACATATCCATATATGTCTCAATTAGTCGCCATCTATAAAGAAAAAGGCTATAAGACAGAAATCATTGTTGCAGCTGTTAGAAATGGTAAGCAAATTTCTGATGCCGCAGAGCTTGGCGCAGATATTGTTACAGCAGGCTTAGCCGTCTATGAAGATAGCTTCAACCACCCATTTACAACTTATGGTTTAGGCGTTTTCCAAGATGCTTGGGATCATACGAAAGGAAACTAAGATGAGAGTCGCCTTTATAGGCCTTGGCATAATGGGAATGCCAATGGCTACAAACGTTGCAAAAAAATATGATTTAATTGGCTACGATATTTTCAAAAAAGATACGCCCTTCCCATTTGCATCTTCATATGAAGAATGTGCTAAATTTGCCGATGTAATTATTTCCATGGTTCCAAAAAATGAACATATGCTTTCGCTTTTTGGAGAATTGAAAAAATATTTTCATCCAGGACAAATTTGGATTGATATGTCCACTATCTCCCCTGCAACAAATCAAAAAGTTGCTAAGGAATTAGAAGGAAGCGGAGTTGAAATCCTTGACTGTCCGGTTGTTAAATCTCAACCTGCAGCCGTTAAGGGAGAACTTGGAATTTACGTTGGCGGAAACAAAGACGTTTATGAAAAAGTTAAGCCAATTTTAGAATGCATGGGCAAAAATATCATCTACATGGGCGATCATGGCGCAGGATTGAAGATGAAAGTAATCCATAACGCCTTAGTTGGTGAAATTCAAAATGGCGTTAATGAAATTCTTGGTTTAGCAAAAGAAGTAGGTTTGAACCAAGAAGAAGTCGTTACTGCTATAAGTTATGGTGGAGGTCAATGTTTCTATCTTGATACCAAAGCAAAAAACATCATCTCCAATACATATCCAACCGCATTCTCTGTTGAGAATATGAATAAAGACGTCCATTTTGCTCTCGAAATGGCAAAAGATGCTAATAAAGAATGTCCAACCTTAGAACGTGTTGTTGGAATTTATGAAAAAGCCATGGAAGAAGGATTAGCAAAAGAAGACTTCTCCGCTTCATATAAAATCGTTAACGAGGTCAAATAATATGAGAAAGCCAATTATTGGGTTAGTTTGTTTAGTCAGAAAGACTTTTGACTACGAAACTGCCTTTAAACTTTATCAAGAAAGATGCAAGAGAGTCATGGAAGATACATCCATTGATTGGGTTTATTATCCTGAAATGGTTATCGAGCATTCCGAAGCAAAAAAAGCAGGCGAATATTTCGTTGAAAAACACGTCGATGCGGTTGTTGTAGTCTCTGCCACCTTCCATTTAGGCGGACTTGCTTTAATACTTCACGATATCGTTAAACGCCCATTCCTTTTACAAGGCTACAACGAGCTTCCTTATGATGGAGGAAAGATTAGACTCAATGCAGTTTGCGGGGTTAATTTAAACGCTTCAAACCTCTATAAAGGTGGAGTCGACGATTATATTGTTTACGTTGGAGATGATATTGATCACGATTGGGTTAAAGCAATCAAGATGAAAGTTGCTTTAGAAAATTCAAATGTTGGTTTGATTGGTTTCCATGCCCAAGGATTCTATAACGTCGGAGTTGATGAACTTCACCTCTACAAAGAATTAGGGATTCTTATTAGCCATTATGAATTAAGTGATTTCTTTGGTGGAGAAGCAAACGAAGAAGAAATAGATATCGAAGAAAAGAACCTTAGAAAAACGTTCGATTGCAAGAAACTCAACGATTATCAAGTTAGACAAGTTTCACGTTTAGTCGTTGTTTGCTCTAAATTCATGAAAGAAAAAGGCCTCGATGTTGTGGCAATTCGTTGCTGGCCAGAGTTTGCTAAAAACTATGGCGTTTCACCATGTGCGATGATGTCTGTTCTCCAATCAAGAGGAATGTTACTTGCTTGTGAAGGCGATATCGAAGCTGCTTTAAGCATGCTCGCCGTCCGTGCAGCTGGAGAAGAAACACCATTCATGGCCGATCTTTCTCAAGTTAATTATCAAGAAAACTACGCTCTTCTTTGGCATGATGGAGTCGCACCTTGCAACCTTTGGGATGGGCGCTGCAATCGTTCTCTCGAAACATATTTTGCTGGTGGAAAGGGAGTTACTGCAGACTTCGTTTTAAAACCAGGAAAGATGTCCATCTTACGTATTGATACAGCAAGAGGAAAAACAAGAATTTACTATGAGGAGGGTGAAGCCTTCGAAATGACAAAGGATTTATCTGGAACATATGCAAAAGTAGTCTTTGACAGGCCAATTAACGAAGTCGTTGACACAGTTACTTACACTGGCGTTGCTCACCACGTCATCATGGGATATGTCCAATATAAAAAAGCTATGCGTTATTTAGCTAAATTAATGAATTGGGAGATACTTGATGAAACTCATAAATGTTACTGATCCTGAATTCTTGCCATATGGTGAATTGATCGATATTCCAACCGAAGAATTCGTTAACTATCTCCATTCAAATGCAAAAATGCCTGAAAAAGGCAAAAACCTCTACGTTCGTAAAGACGAAGAGATGGAGAAATTATCTGGCGTTAAGGAAATTGCAGAAAGCGTCTATGGCTTAGCTGATATCGAGGTTGGATATTGTAATGGATACAATTCTCTTTTGAATTGCATGGAATATCATACTTGTCCTGAAGTAGATATCGCTGGAGATGACCTTGTTCTTCTACTCGGTTTACAAAGCGACATCAAAGAAGGAATTCTTGATTCAAAAGATCTCAAAGCATTCTTGCTTAAAAAAGGACAAGCGGTCATTCTAAGACCTTATACCCTGCATTTCTCCCCATGTAAGCTTAGTGAAGATGGATTCAGATGTGTGATTGTCCTTGGCGATAAAACAAATATGGATCTAGAAGAGACTCCAAAAGATAAAAAACTTTGGAAGGTCAATAAATGGCTACTTGCTCATGAGGATAGTAGCCAAGCTTCTCTTGGTGCATATGTTGGCATCGTTGGAGAAAACATTAAAGTGAATTTCTAATGGTCGAAAACGTTTTATTTATACTCATAATCTTTATTAGCAACATCATTCAAACAATAACGGGCTTTGCTGGAACGGTTCTAGCAATGCCCTTATCTTTAAAATTAGTTGGTGAAGATGTTGCTAAACCGGTGCTAAATCTAGTCGCTCTTTTCGTTAGCATTTACATTGTTATTCGCCATCTAAAAGATATCGACTGGAAACATTTTTTGATTATTCTTATTACTGTTGGCGCTGGTTTTGGAACAGGATATGCGGTTGAACTCATTCCTATCAATCATAAGATTATTTTGTATGTTTATGCTGCATTAATTATTCTTATCAGCATCGCATTTTTCTTCATTGATTTTGAAAAGGTAAATCTTCCTAAATGGTTGATGATCATCTTCCTCTTCTTAGGAGGCATCATGCATAAATTATTCGTTTCTGGCGGACCTTTTGTTGTTATATATGGTCTTCATGAATTGAAAGATAAGAATAAATTTAGGTCTACTTTATCTCTTCTTTGGGTGATTCTTAACTCAATGATGTTTACGACTCAAGTAGTTCAAGGAATGTTCAATCCAAACGTTTGGATCTTATTTGGAATAGGCGCAGGAGTAACTGTAATCTCTCTTGTGATTGGTTCTTTAATTGCTCCAAAACTCTCAAAGAATCTATTTATGAAGATAACGTGTGTTCTTCTCCTTGTTTCTGGTGTTACACTATTGGTATAAAAATATGAATTTAACAGAGACTCAAAAATCAATCCTCCGCATTCTATTCGTAGAGAAAGAAAGCTCTAGGTCTATTTTGGCGAACGCCCTATCTTTGACCAACGCCGCCTTAACACTCGCTCTTAAGCCTCTTTTAGAAGAAAAAATGATTTCAGAAAAAAGGAAAGAGGATACTCAGAAAGTCGGAAGAAAAGAATTAAAGCTTACTTTGAACGCGGAGTATGCTTCCTTCCTTGGCGTCGATATTAGACGTCATCATGAATATTTTTATCAGATGGACTTTGCTGGAAACATCATTAAGCAAGATGATTCTTCAAGAACGTCGTTTAAGGATTTCTATAACAAGTGCCCTGAGAATGTTATATCTATCGGTGTTACGGTAAGAGGAGATTCTTCACTCGAAAGCATGCAAGAACGTTATCCGGAATTATTAAAAGATATCATTTCTTTAAATATTCCATATTACATCTTAAATAACGTTAATTGCTTAGCCAACATCTATGCGGAAAATCATCCAGAAGAAAAGAATTTCTTACTTGTTAAATATGGCCCAGGTGTTGGATCATCAATTTATGTTAACGGCAAACCTTTGGGATATTCTTCAGAATTAGGACATACCTATTATCAAGATAAAACTGTTGAGAATACAATTTCTTATTCTGCGATTTTAGGAAAAGATCTGGAAGAAAAAGAAGGAACAAAACTCATTACATCGAATGAAGAATTATTAAACAAAGTTATCCATGTTTTATCGTTTGCTCTATGTAATGCAAATTCTCTTCTCTCCTTACAAAGCATCATTCTTTCTGGCGAACTCTTAACATCAGAAAAAGTTATTCGTAAATTAGAAAAAGAGTTACAGACAATAGAAC
>CAVDTI010000070.1:6940-8419 GCA_963611905.1 Faecalibacterium prausnitzii
CCAAATTTTGATTTAACAAAGATTTGTTTATATGAAGACTATGCGACATTCAGTGAAAGAAAGAGTTGCATAGGCGCATTCATAAAAACCTATAACGAAAACAAATAATCTAAACGCCAATTAAGTTTGGCGTTTTTATATAACCTTGAGCGTTCTATTTTTGAAATCAACGAGTTTAACTTCTTCGTTAGGAATTCCTTCAACCACTATCTCTTTTTCGTTACAAGTGACCTTTATTAAGCGATAAGGGTTTTCTAAGGATGAATCGTCTTCATAGAAACTATATGAGAACTCTCCGTTTTCTAATGGATAAACGTTAAAGATTGTTTTGCCATCTTTAAATAATGGGATGATAGAACCTTCTTTAACGAAAAAGACAGGCAAATCACCAGGGTTATTTTGAATTATTTGTTTTCCAAAGACACGTTTTTCTCCTAGATAGAAATATCCCTCTGGAAGGTTTGCAATTACTTCTTTTGCACCTTCGTCAAATATTGGTGCACTTAATATGTTATTTCCACAGAAGAAAAGATCACTCTCTTCATCATAGTCAGGGTATTTTAAGAAAACTGGATATATCATTGGATGATAGTTCTCTACCGCATTCATTGCTTCGGAATAAAGATAAGGCAAAAGAGCCTTTCTTAACTCGAAAAGATTCATGACTTGATCTTTTACTTCTGGATATAGCCAAGGCATTGTTGATGATCCGTCTGGATTCCAAGAATGTAAGGTAAATCTTGGCGTGAAAATTCCATATGCAATCCAGCGTAAGAACAATTCCTTGCTTGGCTTCTCTCCAGCAAATCCGCCAATGTCTTGCCCAATGAATGTAAAACCAGTTAAGGCGGATGTCATGGCCATTTTATGGTTACCGCGGAAATCTTCAAAAGAAGTGTTATTATCCCCTGTCCAAGTTTCCGCAATTCTTTGGAAACCTGCTGCAGCAGATCTAGTCACAGCCATGTGACGTTTATTTTTATCTACTGCCGCATTAGATGAAGCAATCATTAAAAGAGAGAAGAGAGGCCTAATGAGTTTTGCTTGAATTGGATGGCCAAAACCATTCGCATAGACTTCTTCATCATGAATGTCGTATTCATTGTTATCGTTCCAAATGGACATATAGCCAAGATCAACAAGATTTTCTTTAACACACTTTGTCCAAAAATCATAGGCATATTCATTAGTAAAATCTAAATAGCTTCCCATGCCACCCCAGAAAGGGAAAACATATGGAGAACCATCTTTGTAATGTAGGAACCAGCCATGTCCTTTTATATACTCGTATAAAGGATGGGTGGTTAAAAATGCAGGTTTGATATTTGGCAAGAAATTAATTCCAATTTTCAAAAAATCATCCGCAAAACCCTTCGGATTTGGAAATTTCTCACGATTCCAATGAAATACGCAACGCTTATCTCCAATTTGAGTATAGCCGCTAGATAAATAGAATCCCCCACAATCAATGTTATATTC
>CAVDTI010000070.1:8429-10226 GCA_963611905.1 Faecalibacterium prausnitzii
TTTAAATTCTTCAAATGATGCTATTGGATTATCAGAATCCGTATAGGCCATTGTTGAACCACAATACTTAAAACTCCATTTTGGAGGCAAAAAAGACTTACCAGTAAGGTAGGTAAATCTTTCCACTATTTCTTCAACATTTCCAAAAATAACGTAATAAACAAGAGATTCTTCTTCGGAATGAAAATACTTATATGGTTCATAGTAATTGTTATGTTCACGACCAAAATTAATCTCTCCGTTGGAATATGTGTCATAGAAGATGCCATAGCTTCCAATTGAATTCTTGCAAATATAAAAAGGAATTTGTTTATAAAGAGGATCGCTCTTATTCGCATTGAATCCTAACGCGTCAAACGTTTCTAATTTGAAAGAACATAGATTCTTATTTACGGGTCCCGTTTTGTCCCCTAAACCATAAATATGTTCATCTTTATCTCTGGATAAATAATGATAGCTCCCCTTGCCCATTTCTCCTTCAAAGTTATAGGCAATAATTTCTCTATCAGAAAAGAATTTCTTATCATCTTTAAAATAATGGAGAGCAAAGTTATTTAAATCGAGAGTAATTCTTATATCATCAATCACAAACTCATTGTCTTTTTCTTCTTTTATTTCTTCTAGGCCTTCATTGGAAAGACGTTCTCTTCCTTTCTTAGGCATAGATAATGTGCCAGGACAAACAGAAAACGTTGGGAAAAGATTATCTTTGTCTTTATATATTGCGACACGAAGAATGTGTTTAAAAAAATCTAATTGAACGTATTTCCCATCTGAATAGTAAAGCCTGCTTGCAGGTGTTTTTTCTTTGAGAATGAATTGATGTTGGTATTTCATTTAGGGTCTCCTAGGAACGTATTTTTAAATAGTTTCCATTTATTTGGACGACCCATTTTAATTCCTTTTGGAGAAAGGTGAAGAGCCTCTCCTTTCTTTTTCTCCCAAACAGGAAGATTATTGCTATTAGGATTTGAAGTTTTTGCAAAGTTTGCAATGTAATTAATCATTGTTTCAGAAATTTCTTCATCTTTCTTATCGTATGGTCTCCAGGATTCTTTTAATGTTCCAAAAACATAACGAAGATCTGAAGAATGGAACGCTTTGTTGTTGTCTCCTTTTGCGTCTACATCGAAATAATAACAATAGGCATCATTTTTCTTTGCATACGAAAGAGCCATAATAGCAAGAATCAAGGTATACATATCATTGTTTGTAAAGCCAATAATCGTAGGCACGCTAATCTTCTTTTCAAACAATTCTTCTTGCGATTTTTCTAAATAATAATGATCAACCATTGTCATTGTAGATATTTGATTGTCTTTTCTTCTTGGCTTAACAATCTCTAACGCATCAAAGATTTTTTTAGCATCGAGCTTCTTGAATTCATCTAACGAAGAACAACCGCATTCTTTCATTACATCAAGCCAATATTCTCTTCTTTCTTCTACTGGTTTTGGTGTAGCCATAGATGGGAATTTTCCTCCACCAGACATCATGATTGCTTTGCTATATAAGCCATCACATTTCTTTGAGAGAAGGATGCATTGAATAGACATAGCACCTGCGCTTTGTCCCATGATTGTTACGTTGTCTGGATCGCCATTGAAATCACTTATATGTTTCTTAATCCATTTCAAAGACGTTATTTGATCATCTAAGCCAAAATTACCTTCATGACCAAATTCTTTTGTTATATCTTCATGAGTGAAATAACCGAAAATTCCAACGCGATACTGAATAAAAACAGTAACTATTCCTCGTTTTGCTAAGGCATCTCCATCAAAAGCACTTTCAGAG
>CAVDTI010000070.1:10260-12513 GCA_963611905.1 Faecalibacterium prausnitzii
ATCAAATCCACCGCCATGGATAAAAACAATAACAGGATATTTGCCTTTTTCTTTTGGCATGTAGATGTTTAAATTCAAACAATCTTCAGAATATTTAAATTCAATCCCTTGTCTGAATTCTTTGTGATAGAACATCCTTTCAGGAACTTCCAAGTGAGCATACCAACATCTTTTTTGAATACAAGCATCACCAAAATGTGTCGCGTCAAAACTCTCTCCAAGATTATCCACCTCTTTCGCATAGGAAAATCTTTCTGCTTTGGCGTATGGAATGCCCAAAAAGGCATAGGAGTTTTCCTCTTCTACGCCTTTAATAAGTCCTAATGATGAATTTAGGGATACCATTTTAGTTTGCACTTTGATCAGCGCCGATGCTGATTTCGTTATTTGCAACTTGTTTAGCAAGCAACGCTTCTTTTTCAACTTGTAATTCTTCAGTCTTTTTCTTATTTAAACCATAAAGGAAGAATAACACTAAGCCCATTCCAAGGAAGAGTGCGGCTGGAATTGCGGTAGCCATATAGTATTCGGCAACAAGCGTGCTTTGAGATTGAACGGCATCTGAACCAGGAATGTATCCCATTCCCATAAGAGCGCCGTTAACACAGACTGCAGCAAGAACTTGTCCAAGTTTACGGAAGAACATAAAGATTGAATATGCAGAGCCATCATTACGAACACCAGTCTTAACTTCAACGTCATCGATTGCGTCCGTAGCAAGCGCCCAAATTTCTAGAGTGATGATAGAAAGTCCGATACCACTAATTAAGCAGAACACAAGGAAGATGACAGGGAATTGAATAATGGCGTCTTTAAGGAAGATTAAGATGAAATTAGGAACAGCTGCAACAATACCACCTAAAGCGCATAATTCTTTCTTACCATATTTACGAACTAATTTACCAGCAAAGAGCATTAAAATGACCATTGGGCCATAAGAACAAGCTTGTGAAGCAAGGTTCATCCAGTTTGCTCCAAATAAATCGTTAAATAAGTAAGTGTAGAAGGATTGAGTAAACATTTGTCCCGCTAAAAGAAGAAGACCAGTAAGGCAAACTGCGACAAAGCTACGATTCTTTAATAATGTTTTTGCAATTGTAACCGTTTCGCCTTTCTTGTGTTCAACGTTTGTGGCAACAACTCTTTCTTTGTTGTTCTTATAAGCGACAAAGAGTAAGATACAAGCAACAACGGCCATTGCAGCCACGCCAATAATGATAGGAAGATATTGAACTTTGCTAACAGTATTGCCGTCTGCATCAGTAACTTTCTTAGAATAGAACAAAGTAATAATAAGAACAGGGATTGAACCCAAGGCAGCACCAGCAGAACGGAAAACGGATAATTTGTTTCTTTCTTTTGCATCAGTTGTGACAACTGAAGCAAGTGATCCGTAAGGGATTTGGTGAACAGTATAAATCATGCCAAAAAGGACATAGGTAACTGCTGCATAAATAGAAATGCCAACTTGTCCCATTTTTTCAGCAAGATCCGGCCATGGTAAGAACATTAAAACCGTGGCGATAGCAAGAGGAATTGCAACCCATTTCATCCAAACACGGTAACGTCCATCCTTTCCTGGGCGACGTATATCAACAATTCTTCCCATTATAGGATCGTTTATCGCATCCCACACACGAGCGAGGATAAACATAATCATGATAAAGAGAGGCGTTAGCCCAAGAATGTCTGTGTAATACTTTTGTAAGATTGTTGTTACTGTGGAAAAGCAAAGACAACCAGCGAAATCACCTAATGCATAGCCGATGTAGTCTTTTCCTTGTAAACCTGATGTTTGAGAAATGTAAGAACGTTGGTTCTCCACCCCAGTAGTTTTTTCTTCTGCCATATATTTGCACCGTTCCGTAAAAACGAAACGTTCCTTCTCAAACATAATAATACATTTGGAAGCGCTTTCCTAGTAGTTTTTTAAGTGGGTTAAAAAATAATTTGCAAAAATTCTTCTACAAGTAGATTTTCTTGTAACATACAAAAACGAAGTATCACCAATTGAAATTAAATCTGGAAAAGGCTATAAAAGGCATTCTGCTTTAGACAACCTTTTGGCTAATAAAGAATACTATATAAATCAAGCCATAATCTTTGCGAATTGTAATGTAGAGAAAAACAAAAAGAAAATCTACCTATCTATCTATATGGTCGATTTCCTAAGACAGAACATAATTTAGTCACTTCTTCGATTTCAAAATCTTATATTTTGTTCCGTTTTTAAGAAATTCCGAGGGAGTTTTT
>CAVDTI010000070.1:12523-13231 GCA_963611905.1 Faecalibacterium prausnitzii
ATAAAAACACTTGAAAAAGCATTGATTTTATCGCTACTTTCCCATAATTTAGTTAAAAGATAAAGATAAAATAATGCAATAACAGCAAAGAGTTAAGTATACGTGATAGATATTTTAGTCAACGTTAATAATAGTTTCTATCTCATTAAGGCTGGCAACAAAGTGAAGGTTTTTCAATCTTTCTTCTGTTGAAAAACCACACTTAAGCATTGTACCAAAGAACGTTTTTAATCCATCATAATAACCGTTTACATTATAAATAATGCATGGTGAATCTAATTGACCTAGGCTTACCTTGCTGATTACTTCAGAGATTTCTTCTAATGTCCCACTTCCGCCTGGAAAAGCAATAAAAGCATCAGAGAGTTCAATCATTTTGCTTTTTCTTTCGGCCATGTCTTTTGTGACATAAAGTTTAGTTAGTCCTTCGTATTGCGCTTCTTTTTCTATGAAGAAAAGAGGCTCCACTCCTATGGCCTTTCCGCCATTAGAGAGCACGCTTTCAGCAATTAAACCCATCAGCCCAGTTTTTGACCCACCATATATAAGAGTATGACCACTCTTACCAATCCAAGTTCCTAATTCAACTATCTTTTCTTCAAATATAGGATCATTTCCTTTATTTGCACCTAAATATACTGCAATATTCATTATCGTTTCCTCTATACTAAAACGATTTAATGATACCAGATAGATTCTCGTTTTTTT
>CAVDTI010000070.1:13333-16789 GCA_963611905.1 Faecalibacterium prausnitzii
AATGATACCAGATAGATTGTCGTTTTTTTGCTATGAGCAATTAAATTTCACAATATAGTTATAAAAACATTCGAAATATCTAGTTTGTTAATATTTTAGAGATGAAAATGAAATCTTCAAAAAAACACAAAGACAGCCATTACTAAAGGAGCGATTCACCGTTTTCCTTTGAAAAGAAATATACGTTTTCTAAGCGGAATGAAACGCTGATTTCCTCAGCCTTCTTGAATCGTCCTAATCCTTCGGTTGAAATAATTAGGTCGTCATCTTTGCCTGCAATTGAGGCATACACTAGCGTCTCCTCGCCTAATTGTTCAAAAAGATTTATCTTTGCGCTGAAATTTTGCTCTTCATAACGCATATCTCCACTAACAGATATCGCTTTAGGACGGATGCCCATAGTAATAACTTTATCTAAATAAGTTCCTTTAAAATTTTTCATTCTTTCTTCTGGAAGTTCCACATCTTCTTTGCCTAAGAAAGAAACGAAATATCTGCCATTTTTCTTACTTATTTTAGCATCAAAGAAATTCATTTGAGGTGTTCCAATAAATCCAGCGACAAATTGATTCTTAGGATTTAAGAAAATATCTTCTGGCGTACCTATTTGTTGAATTATTCCATCTTTTAAAACAACAATTTTGCTACCCATTGTCATTGCTTCAACTTGATCGTGGGTTACATAAATGAAAATTGTTCTTAGTTTGTCATGAAGACGTGTTATCTCACTTCGCATTGCAACGCGCATCTTTGCATCAAGATTGGAAAGAGGCTCATCTAGCAAAAAGACTTCTGGGTCACGAACAATCGCTCTTCCTAAAGCAACTCTTTGTCGCTGACCACCAGATAAATTAGCGGGCTTCCTATCGAGATAATCACTTAAACCAATCTTTTCCGCAGCTGCCTCTACTTTCTTTTTGATTTCCTCTTTTCTTTGCTTTCGATATTTAAAGTCGAAGAAACGCTTAAAGGGTATCTTTTCTACTTCAAGAGGGAAAGCAATGTTTTTAAACACGGTTAGATGAGGATATAAGGCGTAGTTTTGGAAAACCATGGCTATATTTCTATTCTTGGATTCTTCATCAGTAATATCTTTTCCATCAAGGAAGATAGATCCTTCTGTAACGTCTTCCAAACCTCCGATCATTCTGAGAACCGTGCTTTTCCCACACCCAGATGGTCCAACAAAAACAACAAATTCCTCATCGTATATATCGAGATTGAAATTCTTTACGGCCGTTACACCATTCGGATATGTTTTATAAATAGATTGGATTTTTAAACGTGGTTCATTAGAAAAATAACGCAAAAGATCAGAAAATTTATTTAATGGATGATCGGTGAATTCACTATTAAGAGCATCACATATTCCGAAAGAAGTGAAACCGCCTTTCTTAGCCGCTTCAACACCAGCTTTGGCATCTTCAACAACCCCACATTCACTAGGATCTAATCCAAGTTTCTTTGCAGCAAGAAGAAAAACTTCTGGATCAGGTTTTGAACGAACAATCATGCTACCATCAACCACTTCATCAAAGAAATTAGCCAAGCCAATTTTTTCAAGAATAAACGGGGCATTTTTGCTACCGCTTCCTAAAGCAAGCTTAATGCCTTTCTCTCTTAAGGAATTTAACGTGGATAAGATATCTTCGTCTAAATCGTTTGGCGTTAAAGCATTCAAAGATTCACGATACATCTCATTTTTCTTTTCACAGAGCGCTTCTTTTTCTTCTTTAGAATATTCTTTGCTGGCTTTCTCTAAAATGATTTCTAAAGATGCCATTCGAGAAACCCCACGTAAACGATTATTCACTTTCTCATCAAAAGGAATATTTTCTTCATCGGCCATCTTTTTCCAAGCGGCATAATGAAATTTATCCGTAGAGATAATCACTCCATCCAAATCGAAGATCAATCCTTTAATCATTGTTTATTTCCTCCACTCTGTTTTCTTTTGAACTAATATGAACACGATATAACTTATTTCTTACTTTGATTTTATATTTCAAAGAAGAAATCTCTTTTGGCAATTTATTTGAGCAATATATTTCTCCGTTATTCGTTATTTTCAAACCCGAAAATCCATATATTACAGATAGATATGCTCCTCCTGCGCTTGCTGGATGAGTTCCACCAATATAGATTCCTCCGGCATATAATTTTTGAGGACCATATAAATCTATTGAAGCGCTCTTTCTAAACATCGAATATGCATATTCACTTTCGCCTATTTCAGTGGCAAGCAATGAATACATGCTGCTAGATAAGCTTGAGCCATGTTCCGTGCGAGGGAAATAGTAGCGATAATTTGCCTCTTTTACTGATAGGGGGAATTCATCACCTAAAAGTGAAAGCATTGCAACGACGTCTGCTTGTTTGATTATCTGCGTCCCGGAAGCAGGACCGTCTTTCCCTCCCCAATATTGTCTTGGGTCTTTTAAACGCGATCTAACTGTTTCTAGAGTGCAGTCTTCTTTTTGGAAATATCCCTCAAATTGTTCTATAACCCCATTGGAGTTTGGCTTAGGAAGATAAAGATTCATTAAGAACTCTTCTAATTTAGAGAGAGTTTCATTTGAATCATCAATTAAATCCATATTATTTTTTAGTGTCTTGATGGTAAAACGTAAGGCATGGGCGACCATATAATTCGTAAATGCATTATCATTCACTCTTTCATGGTATTCATCTGGACCAATAACATCCTCAATATGATAAAGGCCGTCTTCTCTTTTCTTAGCATAACTCAAAAAGAACAATGAGCATTGGCATAAAACATCTAGTGCTCCATCACGAAAAACAGAATTATCCCCCGTAATAGTTAGGTATTTTTCTATAGCATAAGGAATATCCGCACTTATGTGGATTTGTTTTTCATTAAAATATGTTCTAATTGGTTTACCAGTTTTATAATCTGTAACATTGTACTTCGAGCATGCTTCAAGGCCACTTTCTTGACTTTCCCAAGAATAAAATGCCCCTTCATAGCCAAACTCTTTCGCTTTAGCTTTTGCTCCTGGCAAAGTGTTCACGCGATACATGATCAAATTACGAGCAACCTTTGGTTCGTTTAACGCAAAAAATGGCAATAGAAATATTTCTGTATCCCAAAAAATTGCTCCTTTATAAGTTTGTCCTGAAACTCCACGCGCAGGGATGCTACGTTCTCTATTTTCATCACCCAAAATCAATAGTTCGTATATCGCGTATGAAAGCTCTTTTTCTCCATCTTTATCGCCGATTAATTCGATTTTTGCTTGATGATATAAAGTCGAAAACATCTTCACGTGTTCTTCTTTTTTTGCAAAATATCTATCTTTTATTACTTCGTTAATTTCTTTTTTGAAATCAGTCTTCTTTTCAAATATCAACGAATAAATAAATAGTTGAAAAACATCTCCCTTATTTAAGAAAACGTCCACTTCATAGAAACCATTCTCATAGCTTGAGTTGCCT
>CAVDTI010000071.1:0-3812 GCA_963611905.1 Faecalibacterium prausnitzii
CTCTCACAGTTACTGCAGCCCTTGCAACTTTCTCTCACGCTTGGTCCGACTAATTTCTTAAGCCAAACCTACTAGGCCACCTTATGGTGGCTTTTTTCTATTCAAGTAAATCGATAAATATTTATTAATTAGGGAACACCACCTTTAAAAGTGTTATGATAAAGGAGCATAAGGAGATTAATAAAATATTTATGCTTACAGTTGAAGACTTAAAAGATTTAACCGGAAAGAAAGTTTACGTTCGCGTTGACTTTAACGTTCCACAAAAAAACGGTGTCATTCGTGACAATAACCGTATCAAAGCTGCTCTTCCTACAATCAATTATTTAGCAGATAAGGGCGCACGTCTTATTTTGATGTCGCACCTTGGCAAAATTAAATGGAAAGAGCCAGATCCAGCAAAGATCGAAGAAATGAAGAAAGCCAATGATATGGCTCCAGTTGCAAAAGCTCTTCAAGAATTAGTTCCTGGAAGAAAGGTTTCTTTCTGCCCAGTTACACGTGGTGAAGAATTAAAAGCAGCAGTTGCCGCTTTAAATGATGGCGATATTCTTCTTGTTCAAAATACCCGCTATGAAAAAGGCGAAGAAAAGAACGATCCAGAATTAGCCAAAGAATGGGCGTCTCTTGCTGATGTCTTTGTTATGGACGCTTTCGGAAGTGCTCACCGCGCACATGCTTCTACAGTTGGTGTTCCTTCTATCTTAAAAGCAGAAGGAAAGCAAGTTGCAGAAGGTTATTTAATGATCAAAGAAGTCGATAACCTCACACGTTGTGTCGAAGTTAAAGATGAAGATCGTCCATATGTTGCTATCCTTGGTGGTTTCAAAGTATCCGACAAGATCAAAGTCATCGATTCCTTACTTAAGAAATGTGACTATGTCTTAATCGGCGGAGCTATGACATACACCTTTAAGAAAGCAATGGGTATGAACGTTGGAAACTCCCCAGTTGAAGAAGATCAATTAGAGTATGCCCGTAAGTGTATTGCTGATGCAAAAGGCCGCTTACTTTTACCAACAGACGCTGTTGTTACAACCTCTTTTGACCCAAGTGTTAAAGATCGCGAAATCAAGATTGTTGATACAATCATCGAAAAAGGTGGATGCATCCCAGATGGATATGAAGGATGCGATATTGGTCCTAAGACAGCTGCTTTCTATCAAGAAATCATCTCCAAAGCAAAGATGGTTTTCTGGAATGGACCAGTTGGTGTCTTTGAACAAGATGAATTCCAAGCTGGTACAAAAGCAATTTGCCAAGCCATTGCAGGCTTAGAAGGCAAAGCATTTACAGTTTGTGGTGGAGGAGACTCTGCTTCTGCTGTTAAAGTCTTTGGATATAAAGAAACCTTCTCCCATGTTTCTACAGGTGGAGGAGCATCTCTTGAAATGATCGAAAATGACGGCCACCTCCCAGGTGTTGACGTTCTTCGCTAATTTGGTATTACAAAGATGAGAAAGAAATTATTACTTGGCAACTGGAAAATGAATAAGACACCATCTGAGGCTAAGGCATTTGCTTTAGCTGCAACAGAAATGGTTGATTATGCAGTTGCTAATGACATTGATGTTGGTGTCGCTCCTACATTTGTTTGTTTACAAACAGTTAAGGAAAACATCAATTCAAAATGTATCGTTGCCGCTCAAAACGTTAATGAAAACGATCATGGCGCTTTCACTGGCGAAGTTTCTATCCCAATGCTCAAAGAAATCGGAATTTCCTGGGTTATCTTAGGACATTCGGAGAGAAGAGCGTATAATGGCGAGACCTCCGAGAAGTGCAATGAGAAGATCAAAGCCCTTCTTGCTAATGAAATGACCCCAGTCTATTGCTGTGGCGAATCTCTTGAAACTTTTGAAAAAGGAGAAACAAAGAAATTCGTTGCTGAACAAATTCGTACTGGTTTAGCTGGATTAAGCGCAGAAGAAGCCAAAAAAGTCGTTATTGCTTATGAGCCTATCTGGGCTATTGGAACTGGAAAGAGTGCAACTAAGGAAACAGCTGAAGACACAATCGGCTTCATCCGTCGCACTTTAAAAGAAATGTTTGGACCTGCTGCAGTTGATATGCGTATCCTCTATGGTGGTTCAGTAAAACCTAATAACGTTGCTGAATACATGTCCGAAGAAGACATCGATGGCGCGCTTGTTGGCGGAGCATCTCTTGATCCTCTTTCCTTCAAAGGCTTAATTGATGGAATGTTAGTAAAATAACAACTTAAATATTTACCTCCCTTTGCTATAATTAGCGAAAGGAGGTTTTTTATTATGGAATTTAGATTTAAAAACCAAAACGTTCAGCAACAAGAAGTTGTCTTTGACGAAGAAAAAGAAAAAGAAGTCTCTAGCTCGAAATTTTTAGCTAAAGTCTTCGGCTACATGTTCATTGGTTTAGCAATTACAGCAGTTGTAGCATTAGTTTGGGCACTAGTTGTCGCAAAAGTGTGGCCTGGGGATAATGGGGCATTATCGGAAGAAGGAGCAACTATTGCAGCTGCAACCGGAATCATTTGCCTTATTGGTTGTTTGATTATCTCAATAGTAAATTCAATTTTTAGCATTGCGACCGGAAAAGCGCCATGGATTGGTTTCATTCTTTATGCAATCTGTATTGGCGGAGCTTTCTCCCTTATCTTGTTAGCTGGAGTTAGCCTAGGAGTTATTGCTGAAGCGTTTGGAATTACTGCATTAGCCTTTGGTTCTATGTTCTTGGTTGGATTCTTCTCCAAAAAGAATCTTAATTGGTTAACCTTAGTTGCAGTCGGATTAGGCGTTTCCGTTCTTTTGACTTCTCTTTTCTGGGGTATCTTCTATCTTGTTTCACCAAAATCAGCAATCTTGCTTGACTACCTTATTTCTTTAGGAGTTATTGCTATTGCAATGATCTTTGTGGCGATTGATACCTATAATATGAAAAGAATTGCACAAAAAGGACAAGCCAATAACAATCTTGCATTATTCTGTGCGTTCAATATGTATTCGGATTTCTTGTTGATTTTCATCAGAGTTCTCTATCTGATCTTAAAAGCAAAGAACAATTAACATCTTAGACGTTTAGAGGCGTTTAATCCCGCCTCTTTTTCTTTACGTGCGCGTATGCGTATAAATTTAAGTATCTATATACATATAAATAGATGAATATTTATACATACTAATATATTTAAAATAAAATATGAAAAAAATTTTGCGAAAAAGTGTAGTATCTATCGGCATTTTTAAAAAAATAGAAAAAAAGTTTAAAAAAACGCTTGCCAAATATTGAGAAAAGACTAGAATATTCATCGCTGACCACGAGAGCGCAAGCTCCTCTGGCTGGCAAGGGAAGCGCCCCATCGGGTAGGACCCGGCACCGTGTAGGTGCGCGCGGCGCTCTGATCTTTGAAAACTGGACAGATGTACAACATACACTAACGTCGATTCCTTGAAACATAGGAAATTATACAATAACCAGATAATTAATTTTGAATCTAGATCAACCAATTGAGAGTTTGATCCTGGCTCAGGATGAACGCTGGCGGCGTGCCTAATACATGCAAGTCGAACGAGGGAAGCGATTCCCGAGTGGCGTACGGGTGAGTAACACATAGGCAACCTGCCCATGAGACTGGGATACCCAGGCGAAAGCTTGGCTAATACCGGATGACGGCGGGGGTCGCATGACCCCTTTCTGAAAGGCGCTCCAAAGCGCCGCTCACGGATGGGCCTGTGGCGCATTAGCTAGTTGGCGGGATGAAGGCCCACCAAGGCGAGGATGCGTAGCCGATCTGAGAGGATGACCGGCCACAATGGGACTGAGACACGGCCCATACT
>CAVDTI010000072.1:0-7179 GCA_963611905.1 Faecalibacterium prausnitzii
GAAAAAGCCATATTGATGAAGCCTCTCTCGGGCATATTCCAAAAAGCAAAAAAGAATTAACAAAATTTGAAAATCCTTTGTAAATCTGGCCTCAAATCATTTGAAATTGTCTCATTTATATTCCAAACATATTATTTGTCTAAGAATACTTCGAATTCTTTTATGCTTTCGTTGAAAGAATAATTTGGCTCGCGAGATATTGCTATATGCAGTTTGTCTTTATATGTAAACGCAACCCAAGTATATACGAGACCATTGGGCAAACGATCGCCCTCTCTTTCCTCATATTCCGCCTTGTATCCTCTGTTATATAAAATCGACAGTGGGGATTCAAAGTCTGTGCCACCAGTGAATGGCCAAAAAGGGGTTCCAAGGAATCTTCCAAAAACCGAAAAACCAAATTGTGGATCTCTAGTTTTCAAACCTGCAAGCAGACCATCTCGATAATAGAATTCTGTAGTTAGATAATCGTAAGTTCCGCATGTGTAGACATCTATCCCGTCGTCTCTTGTCTCTTTGAATTGGAAATGTTCTGCCGCCTTATATCCATCTTCATCTGCCCATTTATGTAGTATTTCTTTTTTCCAAGTCGGAGGAAAGTCTTCCAATTTAGTATTAAGTCTGAAACCGCATTGCTTGTTCACCTCATCTATTTCTTTCTCTAGATCGCTTCTTGTGTCACAAGAACATAAGGGAAGAACAAATAATAACATTGTTAATATTTTTTTAGTTTTCATAATTGATCTCCGTTACCAAATTTAAAATCAATGTCTTTGATGCTTGTGTAAGCTTTGAAAGTGCCTTGGCAGTCACTGACTATTTCTTCACCATCTCCGCGGTGAAGTTTCATATCGTATGTTGGATATGGAGAAGAAGCGTTTCTTTCTACAACACTATAATCTTTGCCATCAGGTCTCGAATACGGCACGTACTTAATTCTCCAAATGCGTCTTTTTGTGTATTGATTAACCCTACCATAATATTTGACGATGACATTTTGCTTTAGCGAAATAATTTTTCCCTCGTCAGCCTTATCGAGTGCTCCTAAAACTCTTAAACATTGAGCTATAACATCATTTTCAATTAATTGTGTGCTGTTTTCGATTAAGAAGGAAACTAGAGATGAGGCAAAACTCAATGTTTTTAATGCGGCTCCCATTTTCCCTCCTACCACTGGAACAAAACGACAAATAAATGCCGCCGCTCCAGCAGCCTTAGACGCATTGCTAAAAACGGCGGCTATTTTTTGCTTGTTTTTGTTTTCTTGCAAAATTTTAATTGCCTCATCTCTGTATGCACAAATATCCTTCCTTAAAAGATCAAATACATCATTTGACCATATGTATATTGATCTTGCCAAAAATTGTTCGCCGACTTTACAAGAATAAAGTCCTCCTTTGATTTTCAAAGGGTATTTTCTTCCGAGTTTTATTTCGCTCTTTATTATCGTTCCGTCAATGGGATCAACCCCTCCTGGAACATAATCTGATTCCCATACCAATGCCTTGTATTTTTTCATTATGTTGGTGTCTATCGTGATGGTCTCATCAGTTTGTGCAGGCTTTGAGGCCATAAATGTCGTGTATCCTGCATCATATTCGCTTAGATTTTCTACTACAATGAAATAAAAGCCTTTTTTCAACAAAACCGTTGGATTATCAGATTCGCTTCCGTATTTGAATTCTGATATTTTCTTTCTTCCTTCTGTTTGGAGTTCACCGTTTATGTCGCCTCCGCGCATCATAAATCTTAAGTTTACGAGAGTTCTATCAATTACACTGAACGAATAAAGATCTTTTTTATTCGAATTTGAAACTCTGCCTCTAATGCCAAAGTTATATTCTTCAGTACCGAATGTTCCAATTGATTCTGCTGTCGAATATGTCCCGTGTGAAGTGGCGCTTTCATCGCGAACTGATGTAATGGATGCAGGGTTTATTTCCGTTTCAGTGCTTCCTAAACCATAATTTACTGTAGAAGTAATCTCGTTTATTGAGAATGGATCGCCTTTTGTTTTAGCACCTTCTTGCGCCATTGAAAGGCACATGAAAGGAACTAAAAGAAAACTTATCATATATGTTCCTCCTCTAGATTGTTTTTTAACAATGCAATCATATATCAATAGCAGGTTAGCTGCAACATACTAATTAATAAAAACATAAAAAAGCGATAGATGCTTATAAAAGTAATGTTGATTTTATACAACAATAATAATGTTAGTTACAACAATTTCCATTAAATGAAATAAATAAACAATTGTAATATAGTCAATATCTAAAATTCTATTGAATAACAAACTAAAATGGTGGTCATAGGCATTTTTTTCAATTTGCTTTGTTTAACAATCAAATCTTTAACGTCATGGTTAAGCAATTATATTAACCAAAGCTTTACTGTGTTTTGTTTTTAGACGTTTATTTGAAAGTTGTGTTTTTCTTAATGGAATGCCTAGCAAAGAAAGATAGTCGTTTTTCTCTTGATTGGAGACTACAATAATTAACGCATTACATAAATGTAATGATGAGGTAAGAAAATGGAACAAACACAAAAGAAAAATAAATTATTCAAAATCATTATCAGCATAATTGTCGGACTAAACTTAGTCGCAACATGTGTCCTTTTAGGCTTTAAAATTAGCGATAATATCTCAAGCAACACTAACAGTGATGTTACTAAATATACGCTATATATCGGCACAAATGATAAAGACACTTACAAAGCAGAAATCCCATTTGATGCATGTTTAGAAAAGGTGACTGAAATCTGCGTTAAGTATACGGATGGCTGCACAATTTATAAGGCAACCGGCTATTGGAAAGATGAAAAAGGAAACATCACAACAGAAGATACAATTGCTTGCATCCTAGAAAACATCAAAGTAGAAACGGTATACAAAATCTGTGATGAAGTCATCATCGCGCTTAACCAAAATTCAATCCTCATCGAAACAAGCAATGTATATACGGAATTCTACTCGACACCAACAAAATAGATGATTAACAAACGTTAATTTTCTATATAAATCATTGCATTTTCTTTATAATAATCAAGTTTATGGAACAAAATTATCGTATTGGATTAGACATAGGCTCAACGACAATTAAATGTGTCGTTTTGGACAAAGTAGGGAAATTAATACATTCTTCTTATACACGCCATTACTCTCATATAAGAGAAAACTTACATAAGGTTTTAGAAGATTTGAAGAGAGAAAACCTTATAGGAGAAGAAGAGGTGTATTTTGGCATGTCTGGGTCTGCAGGTATGGGCATAGCTTCATCCATTGGTGTTGATTTTGTTCAAGAAGTTTATGCGACAAAGGTTGCGGCCAATACATATTTAAAGGATACGGACTGTATCATTGAACTTGGTGGAGAAGATGCAAAGATTCTTTTCCTCAAAGGTGGTCTTGAAGTTAGGATGAATGGAACATGCGCTGGAGGAACTGGCGCATTCATTGATCAAATGGCAACGTTATTAAATGTTTCTATTGACGATATGAATGTTCTTTCGTCTAAAGCAAGTAAAACATACACAATCGCCTCTAGATGTGGTGTCTTTGCTAAGACCGATATTCAAGCTCTTTTAAATCAAGGTGCATCGAAAGAAGATGTAGCTAGATCAATTTTTAAATCGGTTGTTAATCAAACCATTAGTGGACTAGCTCAAGGAAGAGACATTAGAGGCAATATCGTCTATCTTGGTGGACCTCTTACTTTTATTCCAGAATTAAGAAAATCATTTGATGAATCATTAAAATTAAAGGGGATTTGCCCTGAAAATTCGTTATTTTACGTTTCTCTTGGTGCGGCATTAAGCTCATCTAAGAAACATTCTTTAGATGAAATAATTAAAAAATGCGAAGAAGCAAAAGCCTCAGGAAACTACGCCTATAACGACCCTTTATTTAATAACGAAGAGGAATTAGAAGAATTTAGAAAAAGACATGCGAAAGCTAGAGTAGACACGCTTCCTTTAGAAAATTATGTAGGCAAACTTTATTTGGGTGTAGATTCAGGTTCAACCACATTAAAAGTGGTATTGATTGACGAAGACAATAATATCAGGTACACAAAATATCTTCCTAATTTAGGAAAACCACTAAATGTCTTCCAAGACATTTTGAAAGAAATATATTCAATAAATCCAAAGGCAAATATTTTAGGAACGTGTTCAACAGGATATGGTGAAGATTTGATCAAGAATGCTTTCTCTCTAGATTATGGAATTGTTGAGACAATGGCTCATTTCAAAGCTGCTGAGCATTTTAACAAAGACGTCGATTTCATTATTGATATTGGTGGACAAGATATTAAGTGTTTCAAGATAGAAAACGGAGTTATTTCTAATATCTTCTTAAATGAAGCGTGTTCCTCTGGATGTGGTTCTTTTTTACAGACGTTTTCCAACGCTTTAGGATACAACATCGAAGAATTCTCTAAACTTGGTCTTCTTGCTAAAAAGCCAGTCGATTTAGGCTCTAGATGCACTGTCTTTATGAATTCAAGTGTTAAACAAGCACAAAAAGATGGCGCGACTATTGATAATATCTCCGCAGGTCTTTCAATGTCGGTTGTTAAGAATGCCATCTATAAAGTAATTAGAGTCACAGATCCTTCTGAACTAGGCAAAAACATTGTCGTTCAAGGTGGAACGTTCTATAACGAAGCGGTCTTAAGAGCTTTCGAAAAAGAACTTAATCTTAATGTAACTAGACCTAATATTGCGGGTTTAGCTGGCGCTTATGGCGCAGCCTTACAGGCAAAAGAACTAAAGCTTGAAAGATCTTCTCTAATCTCCTTGGATGAAATAAATCATTTCGAATTTAAATCTTCGTCGTTTAACTGTAATGGTTGTAATAACCATTGTGCGCTTACAATGAACATATTTAATAATGGTAAGAGGTTCATTTCTGGTAACAAATGTGAGAAACCAATAACTAAGCAAAACCAATCCGATGATTTCAATTTGTATAAGATAATCCAAGATAAATTAATGTCATATAAACCTATTGAAGGCAGAAGAGGAAAGATTGCTCTTCCTTTAGTCCTAAATAATTATGAATTATTCCCGTTTTGGTTTACTTTCTTCACTTCACTAGGCTTTGAAGTGCATAATTCTGGCTTCTCTAACCCTGCTTTATATCATAAAGGCCAACACACAATCCCATCCGATACAGCGTGTTATCCAGCGAAACTAGTTCACGGCCATATCGAAAAACTTCTAGACGATGGCTTTGACTTAATTTTCTATCCAGCAATGTCTTACAACATCGATGAAGGCATTTCTCAGAATAACTATAATTGTCCTATTGTCGCATACTACCCAGAAACAATCATCAATAACGTCGAACGTTTAAAAGGCATTACTTTTATTCGCGACTATCTTGCTTTATATAATAAGAAACAATTCGAAAAGAAAATCTTAGAGATTCTTAATTATCGTATTGGTGGATTCTCCAAAAAAGAAATCAAGATTGCCTCTGATGCAGCGTATGCTGAATATGCCGCATATCTTTCCTATATTCGCGAACAAGGGCAAATAATAATTGAAAAAGCAAGAAAAGACGGACGTAGAATCTTCATTCTTGCTGGAAGACCATATCATGTTGATCCAGAAGTTAATCACGGTATAGACAAATTAATCATCGGTTTCAATTCTGCTGTTATCAGCGAAGATAGCATTTCTCACCTAAACAAAAAATTTGCTACAAATGTTCTTAACCAATGGACATACCACGCTAGGTTGTATTCTGCAGCAAAGTTTGCCTCCGACAATACAGATGTGAATTTAATCCAACTAGTTTCTTTTGGCTGCGGGCTTGACGCAATAACAACCGACGAAACAAAGAAACTTCTTGAATCAAACGGTAAAATCTACACGCAAATAAAGATTGATGAAATCACAAATCTAGGTGCAGTTAAAATAAGAATACGTTCTTTACTTGCAGCCTTAGAAGGAAAGGAGAGAGAAGAAAATGGAAAATAAAGAATACATTCTTGATTACCCTAAATTTACTCCAGAAATGAAGAAAACCCATACAATTCTCGTTCCTTCTTTCCTTGATTCACATATGGATATTCTTGCTGGAGCCATTGAAAAGATGGGCTTTAAAACAAAGGTTCTTCAAAACAAAGAAACCATTCTTGTTCGTGAAGGACTTAAATATGTTCATAACGACACTTGCTATCCAGCAACATGTGTTATTGGACAATTTATTGATGCCTTAAAACACGAAGAAGACGTTCATCATGTTGCCTTGATTCTTACTCAAACAGGCGGAGGATGCAGGGCCACAAACTACGTTCCTCTTCTTAGAAGAGCCCTAGAAAACGCTGGTTTTGGCTTTGTGCCAGTAATTACTTTGAACCTTGGCGATTTAAAAAAGAGCGAGGGTATAGATATAACTTTGCCTTTCTTAATTAACCTTCTAGCAGCAATCACTTATGGAGATACGATAATGTATCTGCATAACAAAACCCGTTCTTACGAAGTAGAAAAAGGCTCATCAGATAATCTTGTAACAAAATGGAACTCATATTTAAGGAATGAACTTAGAAATGGCAAAGGCTCTTCGCTAAGACAAATAAGAAAAAACCTTAAGATGATTGTTAAGGATTTCTCATCCTTGCCAATTGAAATAACAAACAAACCGAAAGTAGGCGTTGTTGGTGAGATATACGTTAAATATTCTTCGATAGGTAACAACAATTTAGAACAATTCTTAATCGATGAAGGTGCAGAAATCTCGGTTCCTGGTGTTTTTGGTTTCTTACTATATTGTTTTGCAAACGGAGAATATGATCATCGTTATTACGGAACAAAATTATCAAAGAAGATCTACAATACCTTCTTATTGAAATTCATTACTCATTATGAATCATTAATGATCAAATCAATAAGAAAATATTCTTCTTTTACTCCAATGAAACCATTTAAAGAAACAAGAAAAGAATCTTTGGGTGTCATCAAACATGGAGCAAAAATGGGGGAAGGGTGGCTTCTTTCTGCCGAAATGAAAGAACTTATCAAAGAAGGATATCCGAATATTGTATGTGCCCAACCCTTTGGCTGTCTTCCAAATCACGTATGTGGCAAAGGGGTTATGAACAAACTTAAGTCTTTGTATCCAGAAACAAACATAACTCCAATTGATTACGATTCTTCTGCTAGCAAAGT
>CAVDTI010000072.1:7192-15649 GCA_963611905.1 Faecalibacterium prausnitzii
GCTCGCTTTGGCTAGAGAGAATAACAAAAAGAAAGACTAAAGAAAAAATGCACCGCGACAAACGATGCTTTTTCTATAAATTGTTATTTAAGAATTAAGAACAAAATTGATAACAACAATGATATTGGATAGATTATCAATCCTCCAAAGCAGAAATAGGCAGGAAACACTATCAACAATACAACAATAGCAATGCCAAACACCAAAGCTACAAAATTGAAATAAATGTTCTTCTTAAGAAAACAAACAAAAGAAAATCCGATCGATATCAATCCAATGACTAAGATTGTAAGAAATAATTCTTCGTATGCTCTAGCTAAACAAAGAATCAAATCAATGACCACGGCAAGAATGGTTAATGAGACGAGAATAATGAACTTATGATCTAATATTTTCTTCATACATTACTCCTGAAAAAACTTTGAAGGGCATTATAAAAACCAACTCTCCATGTTCTTGCTTTATGTGCTCCAAAAATGATTTCATGGAATTTGATTTTGTCTTTGAATTTATCCTCTTTTGCTAAGGCATTTACCATTTTCTTTTGAGAGTTATAAGCAAAATCATAGATACCAGAAACATTCACAAAAGAGTCTAGTTCTAATGTTGAATATTCTTCTTTGTTTAATGAAGAGATAATATTCTTTGCTTCAACAGAAGAAGAAAAACAACCGAAATTAGAGAAATAATCATAGTTATTAATTAAACCTGCATTTAGGGTTATTCTTGCTCCGTTTGATAAACCGGCTAAGGCTCTATGACGTCTACTTGCCTTTAAAGAAGGAACGCTAACGTCATCTGCATAAGTCGAATATTTGGCTTCAACAGTTGGAATTATATCGTTCCTTAGTTCGTGAATAAAATTTTCTGATGAATATTGTTTCACTGGCGATAAGTCTTTAATACTCTTCATGTTATCGTCACCATATAGCCCATATGAGTAGAAGGTAGGAGTTACAACGATCATTGGCTCGATTTTATTCTGATAAATCAAAATATCCAGTATATTTTTCACTCCAATTGTATTGAACCACGTGTTTATATGGTCGACATTTTGTTTGTCTGTCCCATGAATAAGATAAATAACGTTATATTTGTTAGATGAATCGTAATTATAGGGGAGATATACGTTGAGTTTTTTGATTTCTTGTTTTTTGCTGTCAAGAATATAGTCCTTTGTCGTGTAACTTAAAGTTTCTATTTTTCCAGCATTCTCATTCATTGCTGTTCTAAATTCTGAAGGTACTTCAAAACTCTCAATCTTAAAACTAGCCTTACTTGTTGAACAAGAAACGCCAAGCAAAGAGATTGAGACAAATATGTATTTTGCTTTGCAAGTATTTTTCATTATTTTAGACCTTTATTAAAATGGTTTACCGCCTATAAGTGCTTGGCTTATAGGCGGTTACATCCTTAATTAGCTTGGGCTAATAATTTATTTGATTTAGATAAACCAATTGAGAAGGCAACGGCATTAGCTAGAATAGCAAGGATGGTCATTATCAAGAACGTATAGAATGCGCCATCGAAATAATTGCCATCGACTCCGAAGAGAACGTTTGTTATAAAGAGCATCTCTGTGTTTAGTAAGACCGCTCCGGCAACGGAATAGAGAATTGTTGGAATGATCGCTAGAAATTGGAAATCAACAAACAAAACGCAAACGTTTGTGATTATTCCAAAGACCAAGCATAAGACTGCCGTTAAAGAAACAGGCGAGAGATAGTTTCCACCTCTTGCGGTGTAGCAAATTAATGCAACCAAAGCACACACGAGGCCAACTAGGGAAACATAAAACCCTGGTTTTTTATTTTGAAGAAAACGGTTAATCATGGTTATTTTTCCTCCTTTTTGCTAGGAACGAGATTCCAAGCTAATAAAGCACTAGAGATGACGAAGATTGCTGATGTTGAGATAACAAGGGCAAGAAGAGCGTTGTCATACCATGTAGAGATGGTGACAATCTTTGAGGATGAGGTTAAGCCGTTCATGGCTGCAGAGTTTGCAAAGACATAGAGTTGACGATGGAGCGCTTCTCTCATGTTGCTCATCAATTTCAAATCGTTACGGATTCCATAACCTTCAAGGTATTTAGCAAATCCAGTTCCGGAAGTACAGAACATGGTTGTGCCAGCTTCATAAGCAAGGAGCGGTTCCATTAACGAACCTTGTTTTTGCCCGAAGTCTGTTGTGACTGCACCTTTGAATCCCCATTCATCCTCCATGACGTTTTTCCAAAGATTCTTGCTATGTCCAGTCCAGACTAAGCCAAGTCTATTGAAAGCGCCCATGACACCAGAGCAAGATTTATCATCTTCTCCAGTAGTTTCGAATGCATATTTGAAAGCTTTTAGATAGACTTCACGGATTGCTTGTTCATTAGAGAAGGTGCAAACACCAATACGGTTTGTTTCTTGGTCATTTAAGAAGAAGTGCTTGAGATAAGGAATTGTTCCTTTCTTCATTGCGCCTTTGACTTCTCTTTCGCATAGTTTTCCGGCAATAAATGGATCTTCACTGTAATATTCAAAGTTTCTTCCACCTAAAGCAGTTCTATGCGTGTTTGCGCCAGGGCCATACCAGCCAACGCCTCCGCCCCAGAGTCCTTCTTCGCCAAAGGAATTACCAATTTCTTCAAGAAGAGTGACGTTCCATGTTCCAGCAAGAACGGTTTCGGTTGGATAGGAGACAGTGAGTTCATCTGTCTTTTTGACCTTTTCTGCATCGTATTGAACTGTATAGTCTTCGATGTAGTTAGATTTTGTCCAAGCTGCAGGTCCATCGACGGCAGTAGTGGCGTTAAGACCAACGGACTTAAGTTCTTTTCTTCCTTGGGAAGTAGAATCTAGATAATCTTGGATTGTAAGCTGATCAAGTAACTTATCCCAGTTTGTATCATCATAATCGGCGCCAATCATCATTGCTAATGTATAGGTTTGTGGAGCGTCAGTTACGATTGAAGAAGTGTCGCTAGAACCTTTTTCATAGGCTGTAGGAACGGTTGTGCCGTCTGTTTTTTCGGAATAATAAGAGGCGATTTCCTTAAGCATCTTATCGGTTGCGGTAAGAGTTTCAACTTTCGTTGGATAGGTGCTTGCCCAATCACTTCTTGAAAGGTAGGTAACTTCTTGATCGGTGCCTTTTGTATAGTAGTTAAGATCAGCGCTTTCGAACTGGTTAGTGATTGTTACGTTTGTAGCAGAAAGACGATATTCATCTTTGTTGAAATTTGTCTTTGTTGCCTTATAAGCCTTATTGGCGTTACCAGTGGCATCCATCTTGCTTCTTTGGTCTGAAGTTAATACCTTTTTGGCAAGGATGTTATTTAAGGCGTCGTGAGCATTGTCGCCGATTGAGAAATAATAGTCTCCGCTATCTAAAATATAGGTCTTATTATTTTCGTAGTCGTATGAAGCAAGATCTGTTAAATCGACATCAATTTCATATTGTTTAGATTCGCCTTTTGCAAGTTCGTCTGTTTTTAAGAATCCAACTAATTGAATGGCGGATTTTTCGACGCCTCCCTTTGTATATGGTGCTTGAGCATATAATTCTACAACGTCTTTTCCACTATATTTGTCGGATGTGTTTTTGACGGTGACTTTGAAGGTTGCGCTCTTCTTGTCGAAGTTAACCTTAGCCTCATCTAAGCTTTGTTCGAAAGATGCATAGGAAAGACCTTCACCAAATGGGAATTGAACTTCTTTCGAATAGTCCCAATTTCCGTTAGAAGTTGTTGCTCCTTTATTAGAAGTGGCATTTCCGTTTCCTAAAACAGAATCTTCGTATCTTGTTTCGTAATATCTATAGCCAACGTAAATGCCTTCTTTGTATACAAGATAGTGAGAAGAGTCGGAATTGACGATGGCGCCTTCATTGGCATATGTAAAATTGCCGAAGTTTTGTGCTGATGGTGCGCTTTCAATGTCATAGGCATAAGTATCAGCAAGATGGCCGCTTGGATTGGTTCTGCCAACAAGGATATCGGTAACCGCATCAAGACCAACCTCGCCTGGGCCGCCAATATAGAGACAGGCATCGATATTGTAGTCATCAAGCCACCCTAATTCTGGAGTATTAAAGGTGTTAACGAGGACAATTCTCTTTTTGAATGGTCCATCTTTCATCGCTTGAAGAACACTCTTTTCGTCATCGTTGAGAGAAAGATAATCGGCTTTTAGGTCACTTCCTTCTCCGCCAATTCTTGATAAGACGAAAATGGCTGCATCTCCATAAGTGGCGAATGTACCTGTTTCTGCGCTGGTGAATTGGTCGGCGTTGATTTCGTTGATGTTATTCACAACGCGGAAATTCATTGTTGTTCCTGTCCAACCTTTGACTTCCTTCCAACCGACTTTGTCGTTATATTTTGCTTGATAGAAGTCAAACATTGCTTGGTTTGCGTCTAATTTAACGTCGTTACCATTTTTGCATGCTTTTTGGAGAGTAACCTTTCTTTCTTCAGAAGAAGAAACTCCACCAGATCCTGTTCCTCCGAGAGCCACATCCACACTATTGTAGCCAAAGAAGGTTACTTTGCTTTTTTCAGTTAAAGGCAATGCGTTGTTCTTATTTCTCATAAGGACAGTGCCTTCAGCCTGAGCTGTTTTCGCAACCGTTCTAGCATTATTCATAACATCCTTATAACTTGTGAAGTCGGATTTGTAATGAATAGGAGATTCGTTTGAATTTTCATCAGTAACAATCTTCGTGTTAGAGATGTTCAAAAATTTGTTGATGTATCCTGACCATTCCTTAGTGACGGCCATACCGCCAACTGAGAAGGTAAGCAATACGCCAGAAACTGCAATCAATGATCGCCATAATACAGGCTTTCCGATTTTTTTCATGATTTTTTACCTTTCAAAATTTAAAGACCTTTACTCGAGTTTGGTCCTGTTGACATTAGTATATTCAAAAGAAAATTACTTTCATTTTTTTGGCAAGAACTAGCAACTCTTAGGCAAGAAAACACAAAATGTTAGCCCTTACATTTGCATTTTATGCGGTTTTTTGCTTCTTCTTGTTGAAAAGGATATTGACTTCAAAAATATCTGATTGTTGTTCCACGGTATACCTTCCGCCATACTTTTTTGTGATGTAAGCAATACTCCTAAAACCATAGCCATGAAGATTTTTATTTTCTTTTGTCGTTACTGGGAAACCGTTTTTAAAATCTACTTTTGTAGGGCAATAGTTTTCTACGTGTATGGAAACAAAATTATCTTTGTCTATTACTTTCAAAAGAATGTACCTTTTTTCTTCGTTTGGCATATCGATTTCGCATTCAACAGCATTAGATATTAAATTCCCGAACAAAGAAGTTAAATCTGCATGGTTTAAGAAAGATAACGATTCACCATTTACAGAGAAAGAAAATGGTATCTTTTCTTTTTTGCAGACATATATTTTTTCTGTGAGCACATAGTCTAAACCTTTATTGCCCGTTTTTGCTGTTCCTTCGTAATTTTCGACTGTTTCTTGAAGTTCTTTAAGCATCTCGTCGTCTAGAGATGTTTTCTTTCTCGTATCAGAAATGAAGTGCTTAAGATCATGTGCTTTCATATTTAATATGTCGATGTTGTCTTTAATTGATTCATAATATCTATCCGATTGAGAAATAAATCTCTCCAATTCTGCGTTTTCGTCGATTTTGTCTCTATATGCGACAATGCCAAATTCAAGTAATAAAGCTATGATATCGCAAAGAATCAAAGGCAAGAGAGTAACCCAATAACTGTCGATTTCGTAAATGACAAGTAAGTATTGGAAAAGATAGCAGAAGATAACACTACCAAAAGCGATGCCAATTATCCCACCGCTTGGAACGTTAAAATCATCCTTCACGCCAAGCCTTCTAATGAGAAAGATGTAGGCAATTGAATAGACAATAATCATTGCTCCGAAGGAAAGGAAAAACCAGCCAACATCGTTGAAATGTTCTTTTAATGGCAAATAAACAAGATTCTCAACGTTGTGAGCAAGATTTTGAATCAGTTGCGCGCCTACAGCACAAAATAGAATATCTTTAAATTTGTTTTCGTAAATCAATACAAGGAAGCCAAGCGAAAGCAAAAAGATGGTAAAGGAAGAGAAACCTGAAATAAATTGGTACAAAAGATTTGTCAAAAGAATTGAGGTTATAGCATATCCCAGGAAAGCTAAAATGAAACGTAGCCAAAAATGAGAACGATGTTTTAAAACAAAAAAGAAAAGTAATTCTGCAGCAAATAGCTGCATGATATATCCATGGTAAATATGAATGCCAAAAAGATCTTGAAAACTCATTCTAAGCCTTCCTTCCAAGATGTTTAGTTAACGAATTCAAGAAATCACTTTTATAGACCCTACTTAAAGGGAGGGACTCATTGTTAATAACAACGTCGCTATGGGAATAGTTTTCAACGTGTGCCAAATTCACCATAATAGAACGATTGATTTTGCAAAATCCTTCAGATACAAACTTATCTTGCAATTGGTCTAAGGTTGCTCTCATTCTGTATGTTTCATCTTTGCAATGAAAATAAATGTAATGTTTATCGCTTTCGAGAAAATAAATGTCTTTGAATAGCACTTTTTTCATTGAAGTAGAAGAAATCTCAATGTTAAAAGAATTTCCTTTTGATGAAGAAACGTACTGAAGAATATGCTCGAACTTCATGCTAAAGAAAGAATAATTCATCGGTTTGACTAGATAGTCATAGGCGTGGACCTCATATCCCTCAACGGCAAATTGGATTAATTCGGTAAGAAAAACTATGCAAACGTTAGGGTCCTTTCGCCGCAATAACTTTGCAGTTTCAATACCGTTTTGACCAGGTAAACCGATGTCCATAAACACCAAATCAAAGTTATCATCCATATGATTAGTAAAAGAGATTCCATCGATATAATAGGAAACATCAAAAATAATCTTATGTTCCTGTGAGTACTTGTTAAAATACTCTTCAATGGTGTCTTTCCATTTCTTTTGATCTTCGATTACTGCAATTTTAATCACGTTTTTTACTCTTGCTTATATATAAAAAAGTTAATGATTTATTTTAGATGTTGCAAGATTTTTAAGAAAAAATCCTCTTAAATCAAAAGGCTTGTCTGTTTCTTAAAAGCCTCATACCATATGGTCTTATGAATAGATGCCATTGGTGTAATCTCAATAATCCTAAATATATCAAATATCATGATGAGGAATGGGGAAAGCTTAATTTAGACGATCATTATCTTTTTGAAATGTTAACCCTAGAGTCTTTCCAAGCGGGTTTATCTTGGGAATGCATTCTAAACAAAAGAGATGAGTTTCGTAGGTGTTTTTTGGATTTTAATGTAGAAAAAATCGCTAAATTTACCGAGAATGATATTGAATTGTTGCTGCAAAATGAAGGTTTAATAAGAAACAGATTAAAAATGAATGCAGCAATTAATAATGCGAAAATCTTTTTACTCATAAAAGACGAATATTCTTCATTCAAAGATTATTTGTATACATTCTGGGATAAGAAAATCATTCTTGAAAATGATAAGACGACAAACTCCTTGTCTGATGCAATATCAAAAGACTTGAAGAAAAGAGGAATGAAATTTGTTGGTTCAACAATTATTTATTCTTTCTTGCAAGCCATAGGTATAATTAATTCACACGAAGAATCTTGTTATTTGTACAAAGAGGAACAGATATGAAAGAAATCGCTTATGAAGAATTGAAATTCAATCCAACAGAGATATTCTCTGAAGGTTGGCCAGAACTTGTGACTGGCAAGGTTGGAGATAAAGTAAACGCCATGACAATTTCATGGGGTAATATCGGATCTTTATGGGGACACGGATGTGGGATGCCAGTGGTCACGATATATGTTAGACCACAAAGATTTAGCAAAATTCTTTTAGATAAAGAAGATTGTTTTACCTTATGTTTCTTTGATAAGAAATATAAAAAAGAACTTGGTTATTTAGGCTCTCATTCTGGTAGAGATGAAGATAAAATTGCAAAGATAGGTTTTTCTTCTACGAGCTTAGATGAATATTCCTACATCAATGAAGCGGATATGGTTTTCGTGTGTCGCAAGCTTTATCAGCAAACAATGAAAGAGGAATGTTTCATTGATAAAAGCGTGGTTTCCGATTGTTATCCTAAGAAAGATTTTCATGATCTTTATATTGCCAAAATAGAGAAAGTTCTCATAAAGGAATAGAAGAACTACTTGTTTTGGTGTTAACATTACTAGGATGCGCTTGTAGCTCAGCTGGATAGAGCGTTCCCCTCCTAAGGGAAAGGTCAGGAGTTCGAATCCCCTCAAGCGCGCCACGTAATATTGAATTGAACCTGATACGACGCTATCAGGTTTTTATGTTATACGAACTATCGATTTGCTTTTCTGTATTGTTCCAATTAGATTAAGCAAGTTTTGCTTTCCTGACGAATAAATTAAGTTACAAAAACATAGAAATAATGTCATAACT
>CAVDTI010000073.1:0-6865 GCA_963611905.1 Faecalibacterium prausnitzii
CCAATATTACTCGTAAGCGCACTACTCTTCGCTTGCAACGGGCAAAATAATTCCACTAGCAACAAAAACGAATATAAAAATCCTCTTAACGATTACGAAAAGATTCTCGTTAAGAAAAGCGCATTAGAAAATCTTTTAAACGTATCTAGCATAGAATCTTTTTCCAAGACAAGTTCTGATAACGAAAAACTATATGGAGAAAACACTTCAAGAGCCATTTCCAAAGTTGAAGAAAACATTTCAAGAACAACCGCTATTTACACAGACAAAATACTTTTAAATAACTCAACCGTTACCTCTTCTAATACTTCAAACGGAATAAAGATCACAAATTCTTATGAAGAAAAAGATATGATAGCTGTTTTAGAAAATCCTGAATCAGTAGTTAAAGATAGCACAGGCATTTCCAAATATGGCCTTTATGAAAAAACGTATCACAAATCATCTTCCGCTAAGCAATTTGGCGTCACTTATTCTTTATTAGAACTAAACTTTGCCAATGAAGACAACCTTGACTATAAATGGAACAATTATCTTTTAAATTCCATAGATCAAATTTCTTCTACTTCATTCAATTATTTTAGAAACGACAGCGGAGATATAAGCGCATTGTTCTCTTCGCTTACAAAAACAAGCGTTACAAACCCTATCTACACTTATGATCCAACCAAAAATGTTACAACGATTACAAGTAACGTCTCTTCACTAGATTTAGACAAAATAGATGATGGTTATCGTTTGAAAGAATACAAAACAACAAATGATGTGGACTACCTTTCCGACTATTTTGGTAATTCCTTAGAAAGCGGCAACGTCTCTCATCACGAAGAAACAAATTCTTATTTCTATGGACAAACACCATTTGCGGGTGTCCGTTTTGAGGCAAGTGAATACTGGGAATTAAATTCTCACACGCCAGTTCTTCAAATAAGTAACGGTGAATCTGGTGTTGATCAATTAACATTTAGCAACGTCACTAGAGACTACCAGCAAACATACGGAACAGATAACTACGCCTTTGAGCTTACCTTCAAGCCTAATAAAGTAACAACTTCCTACTCATTAACCGATATCTCTAAGGAAAACGTATATCAACCAAATGAATTTACGGTTTCTTCATCCGTTAAATTAAACATCAATACTGATATGACCTTCTCTTTTGAACAAGCAAACGTTTCATACCAAATACTTGTCGTCCTTGATACGAAATTCAATTTGAAATCAGTAACAGTTTCTTTAGCCTAATGAAAATCTATCTAATAATAGGAAATAATGTCGATTTGGAACATTTTCCTTTTGAAAACGATTCTTTGAAAGTTGGCATTGATCATGGGTCCATTCTTTCTATCGAGAAAGGAATTAAGTTAGATTACGCCATCGGCGATTTTGATTCTTGTTCAAAAGTAGAAAAAGAAAAAATATATGCGAATGTTAGAAATGTCATCGAACTAAATCCAATTAAAGATGATACGGACACAAAACACGCCTATTCTCTTTGGAAAGATAAAGATAACGCAGAATTCATTCTTCTAGGTTCAATAGAAGGAAAAAGGATTGAACATTTTTACGCCAATCTAGAATTAGTCATGAAAGACTCTAGAATTACTCTTCTTGATGATTCATCAAAGATTTTCATGGCAAATCGAAATCAAGAATTCGTAAAAATCCCCTATAAATACGTCTCCTTTTTTCCTGTCGAAGAGAATGCGACAATATCGTTAAAAGGTTTTTATTACAATCTAGATAAACAAACTATACATAGAGGAGAAGGTTTGGCTATCTCTAATGAAATAGTTGATGAGCGTGCGTTTTTAGAAATTCACAAAGGAAAAGTTTTGGTTTTTTTCTCCAAAAACGACCGCAAGAATTAACATAATCTAAAACTAGTGCTAGAATCTTACTTGGTCAATGACCTGGGGAGCGTCCCTTGAGATTGCTGAGAGGCCACTTGTTCGTGGCGACCCATAACCTGATCTAGATAATGCTAGCGTAGGTAGAACCTTTTGACGTCCACCGCACATTTTCTAGATGATGCGGTTTTTCTTTTCTTGGAGGATTTTATGGAAGAAAAAGAAAAAATATGGAGCGTCAGAACAATAGCTGAAATTGGCATCTTCTCAGCTTTGGGTTACGTTCTAGATTTGTTAGCGGGAATCTATTCATCCCCTCTCTTCCCTAATGGGGGATCATTAGGAATTGCCATGGTTTGCGTCTTTATAATCACTTATAGACGCGGTTTCTTGCCAGGACTTGTGACTGGTTTAATAATGGGCTTACTTGATATTGCAGATGGCTTCTATGTCGTAAGCGGAGCTGCATGGTATCTTGCCTTTGTTCAAGTCGCACTCGATTATTGGATTGCTTACCCACTTGTTAGCCTTGCTGGCGTTATGACAAGATTAATCAAAAAAACCGATAGCAAAAAGACGATGATGTTATATATCATTATCGGTTGTTTAATCGGTGGTTTTGCTAAATACATGTCTCACGTTCTTTCTGGAGCAATATTCTGGGGAAGCGATGCTTCATCGTTTGCTTGGTCTTTCAAAGACAGCGGAATCAACGCTTGGGCGTATTCCTTTATATATAACATTGCTTATATGGGACCAGATATTGTTTTATCCACTATTTTCACCTGTGTTTTGGTGAACGTTTGGCCGAAAATGCTTCATCCAAATGGCAAACTTATTGAGGAGGCAAAATAAATGAAACACTCAATACCATCTACCTTTTTCAGAATGCTAGGCTTAGTAGTTGCTTCAGGAATTGCTTTTATAGCCTCGTTTATCGGATACATCATTACAGCAATAAATAGTTTTTATGACGATGGATATGGCTTATCAATTTCTTATGGAAATAAAGACCTTTTAATTTTAACCATCGTTTCTTTATTGATGTTATCGCTTGGACTCATCCTTGCCTTAAATGCCAAAAAAAGAAAAAAGACAGAAGAATATATAAATCATTTGTTTATACTTGTCCAAGCCGCATTATTTAGCATTTATTTGCTATGCAGCATACTTAAACCGATTATAAAAGGCTCAATAGAGGTCAATCAGCTATATATTGCATCAATTATCTCTGACGTTCTTTGCTTTGCTGCATTAGGAGTTTCGGCATTTGCCACCATTAAGACGTTGAAAGACGAAAAAGGAAAAAGCTTTTCACATTTATTAATTGTAGCAGACGCTTTATTGGCTATATCGATTTGTTATTACTGCATATACTACGGATCATTATATGCTTTAGGCTCAGATCTGATTGCAATTGTCTATATAATAGTTGGAGCAATGCAACTTGTTGAGTTCGCAATATTATTGATTAATTTATACATAGATGAATTAGCAAAGAAAAAACAAGAAAGCAAATAGATTAATCAGCCATTAAGAAGCGAGTTTACCGCATTCTTCATCTAATGAGAAAGAAGCAGGACATTTCTTCCTGCTCCTTTTTTTCGTATTAGTAATCACAATTCTATTCTTATTTTATTACGCAGCGTATCATCACTCAAAAAAAGTTTAGAGACGGATTAATTACAGTTATCCTCAAAACCAGACCATCTAATTTTTTCGGCTTTTTATGCCTCTGCGTACAAAAAAACGCCTCAACAATGTGAGACGTAAAAATTAATTTTCTTATAATTTTTTATTTGCAAAGGCAAAGGTGATTAAATAGTAAAACCCAGACAAGATCGACCCAGGAGAAAACTGGGAAGACGAGAGAAAGGATTGCGCCCAAAATGTTTTCTGTTGTTGGTTTCTCAATTAAAGAAGTGACACGAACAAAAATTTCTGTGATCCATCCGACAAATGGGATGAGAAGAAGAATGATTTGGACAAGTCTAGATTGTTTGTTGAACCAGGACATTATTTTACCTCCGTTATTTCTAGTGGATTATATAACAGCAAAAGCGTTCTTAAAAGATTAAATAGTCAATTTTAGTTAACTAAATTTAAATAAGTTCTATTAAAGCAGAAAACCACAGAAAAATAACGTTAAAGGTTAGCAAAGCTTGAGCATTCATCCAATTGGACAGCCATTATCAATAAATCTATAATTTAGAAGACATTTTAATAGTTAGCGAGGTAAAAAATGGAACATTCAGAAGCATTTAAAGCATTAGAACCATATTTAAAAGAAATAAGGCATGTCGGATATCTTTCTAAGTTAATTTATTTTGATTTAGCAACTTCGGCGCCAAATAAAGCGTTAAGCATGCAATCAGCTTTAGTTAATGAACAAGATGAAGCCGCAGCAAAGATTTTCTCTTCAGAAGATTTTGTAAACAAGCTAAACGCTTTGCTTAACACTCCAAATCTTTCTAAGGAAGAAAAGAGATTGGCCCAATCACTTTCATATAACGTAGAACTTCTTAAAAAGATGCCACTCGAAGAATACATGAAAGCAAAGAAAGCCTTCTCAAAATCAAACGAAATGTGGAGACAATATAAAGAAAGCAGCGAATTCAATAAATGGCTCCCATATTGGAAAGAATGTATTTTCTACGCTCGTAAAATAAACACATTAATGATGAGCGGAGACATGAAGACTCCATATGATGCCGCCCTTGATATGTATGAACCAGGAGAAAGAAGCGAAGATCTTGATCTTATCTTCGAACCAGTAAAAGAATGTATCAAAAACCTCTTACCAAAAATCATAGAAAAACAAAACAAATATCCAAATATCCCTTTGAAAACCTACTCAATTGATCTTCAAAGACACTTGGCGTACGCCTTATTGAATTGGGAAAAATACAATTTGGAACAAGGTTGTTTAAGAGAATCCATGCACCCATTTACAATAGACATTTCTCAATTCGACACCCGTATTACCACTGAATATTCCCTTTCTGATTGGAGAGCAGCAGCCTATTCAGAAATTCATGAAGCTGGTCACGCTTTAGAGTTCCAAAACAAACCACAGGAAATGTATGATAATTATCTTGAATCGGTCAACACTGCTGCAATTTGTGAGACCCACTCCAGACTTTATGAAAACATCATCGCTAGATCGTTAGAATTTATGCCTCACTTCAAAAAGATGTGCGCAGAAAATCTTGATCCAGAGTTTGAAAGTATGTCTGTTAGTGATTTCTATCACTTAATTAACTATGTGAAGCCAATAACAAATCGGTGCGATTCCGATGAATTAACTTATTCCTTGCATATCATCATCCGTTATGAAATCGAAAGGGATTTAATCAATGGCGTCATCGAATGTGAAGATGTGCCAAATATTTGGAAACAAAAATACAAAGAATATCTTAATGTTGATGTTCCTAATGACAAAGAAGGTTGCATGCAAGATATTCACTGGACAGATAATGAAATTGGTTACTTCCCATCATATTTGTTAGGAAATCTTTATGGTGCAATGATCTTTGAAAAGATGGAAAAAGACATTAACGTCAAGGAATTAATCAAAGAAAACAAAATGGATGAAGTTCTTTCTTGGCTTAGAGAAAACGATTATAAATATGACTGGATGGAGCCAAATGAATGGATAAAGAAAGTTACTGAAAGAGAACTTACAAGCAAACCATTCATCGATTATCTCGAAAATAAATACGGTAAAATGTATGACTAATTTAGAAAAAGCGAAAGAGCTTCTTAATGAAGGCAAGTATACTCTCGTTCTCATAAGCGATTCGAATACGGAAACCGACACTCTAAGAGGGGTCCATCCCCTTTTAAACAGATACGGCAAGGATTATTCCGAATATTCTGCTGCAGATAAGGTGATTGGCAAGGGTGCTGCTCTTCTATATGTACTTCTCAAAATTAAGAATATCTACTGCAAAACTATCTCCAAACCGGCTTTGAAGGTTTTAGAGGAGAATAACATTAATGTCTCCTACGACAATTTAGTCGACAATATCATCAACCATTTCAAAACCGGACTATGTCCAATTGAGCAAGCAACGATGAATATCGATAACCCTAACGATGCCATTCCTGCAATAATTGCCAAATTAAAAGAATTGGGTGAAAAATAATCTTATCAAGCATCAGCATAACCGTTGATGCTTTTTTCTAAAGAAAAAGACTCTCACATTTTTAAAAAGAGAGAGTCTTATGTTAGATGAGTTCTCTAGGCCAATAGGCTTAGAAAGGTAACTTAATTAACGTGGTCAACGTTATATAAGTAACCATCGAACAAACAGGACGCTAAAACGGATAATTTTTTATCGTCGCGTTGCTCATTCTCATAAGCGGTCTGTGAATTTTCTTTTTCGTTATTCATCATACGTTTTTTCCTCCTTCAAGCTATATACACCTGGCCAAAAGCGGTCAGGATTGAAGAGTATATCAACATAAAATTCTAAAAGCAAGGAATAATTTAAAAAATATTTATTGACAATATGTCATCAATAATTATAGACTTTCCTTACCCTAAATTTAGGAAAAGAAATGCAGCCATAGGGAAGGCGTTATAACATGGGTAGATAGCGTTAGGCTGCTTTTTCTTTCTTAGATTTTGCTGAAATAGATACGTTCTTCTACTTCTTTGACTTCTTTCTTTGCAAGCCTTCTTAAATCAAGATCAAACGCTTTGCCAGTTAGCGTTAAAAAATGAACATCTAGCGCTTTGTTATATTCTCTATAAATATATCCATGATTAATAAGATATTGGATCCTATTCTTAATCTTCTTAGAAGATAAGGAAGGGAGATACGCATAGGCTGAACTAAAAGAAAGTTCTTTTAATTCTTTCTCACCCCTTAGAAGAAGAGTTAATCCATCTTGGGTTAATTTAAATCCTTCTTCTTTTAAGGTGAATATAGCATTAAGTATTACTTTCTTGTTTGGTTCTAAAGGAGCTTTCATCTTAATCATTATAAAGTATATTGCTTGATAAAGAG
>CAVDTI010000074.1:0-5788 GCA_963611905.1 Faecalibacterium prausnitzii
AAGGTAAACGTTGATCCTTTAGATTACTGATTTTATTTGAAAGGTATTCTTCCTTATAAGGAAGATATGCTATACTTTCCTAGAAGGAAAATATACATTGATGATAACTATTCAAGTTCTTGGTTTAGACCAATACGTTGTTGGTCATTATTCAAGGGATTGCTCAGCGGATATCGCTAATCTCTTGGAAACAAATTTAGATGAGATTAATTTTTATTCTCCATGCGATTCTTTGCTCTTTCATAACGGGGTTGAACAAACTTCCTGGAATACTGTTGTATTCGTAAAAATCCCTAGTAAATATAAGCCTTTTGAGGGGAAACTTGCCCATTATCTATTGGAAACATTAAAGGATTTCTCAATAAATGTTGAGGTCAATTTCGAATACATTGAAGAAGGCAGAAGCTACGTCTTCATTAACGACGATTATCCTCGTTTCTTAACAGAAGATAACATTGCTAGTGAAGATGACGAAGAAGACGAACATTCTGAAGAAGAATGCCATGATGGTTGTTGCCATCATCACGACGAAGAAGAAAACACCGATGATGATTTAGATGAAGCAGACCCAAGAGATAGGGCTGATTTAGACTATAACAATCCTGATGAACTATATTTAGGCGATGCCTTTGAAGGTCATCAAGAAGAACTCGATGCACTCGATAAGAAAATGAAATAAGAGGTGAAATATGCAAGAATTCGATTTATCCGAAAAAATATTAGAAGACATCATTGTCAATGACACTCAATTTAATGAAGCATTAAGAAAAGTTTTCCAAGCCGATCCATCCGTTCGTCCAATGAGAAGTATGGTCGCTGGAATTGTTGGTTGCGAACTTCGTCACCACATCCTTTTTGAATATTTGCTTTCTGAGCATAAAGATTTAAATCCAGCAGAAAAACGTACCGTTTCACTTGCTTTAGCGGATTTATATTTCTACAAACATATCAGCAAAGAAAACGTTCTTAGAATCCTTAAAGAAAAGATTTCTGAAGATAAATTGGCTTCTTTGCAACCTCTTTTTGATAAAGCCGATGAAGAAGGACCATTTATCCCAGATAACATTTCTAAACAAACGAATAAATATCTCTCTTTACGTTTCAATACTCCTGAATGGGTTTTGAAAATCTTTGAACATTATGGCTACGGAACAACATATAAAATCTTGAAAAAGAACAACCGTCCATTCGTTCCTTATGTTCGTGTCAGAACATCTTTGACTCCAACAAAAGAATTAATCGAAAAAAATCCAGAAGAATTCAAGGAGAGCTCAGTTGAAGACATTTTATCCTATGTTGGAAAATCATCTTTACGTAAGAGCACTCTTACAAAAGATGGCGTTATCTTTAGAGAGAAGCCTGCAACAAAAGAGTTAATCGATACTTATCGTATCGAAGAACCCAAAGAATTATTTGTCTATAATGCAAATCTTGATTCCTCTCTTTTGAAAGAAATCATTGAAAACTATGGTTCTTCCATTGGCATTAACATGGGTGTTCCTTCGATGGAAAAATATCCAGATGTCACCAGACTTATCCGCCAAAAACAATTGAAGAACGTCAATTTCTTTGCCTCAAGTCTTGATTCCTTAATCGTTTCGATTTCTCGCCAACAAGACTTAGTCATTGCTGCTCCAGATTCTTCGAATTTCGATTTAATCAGAGAACAACCTGACTATCTCCTTCACTTTAAGAAGAGCGGAATGGACGAATTATTCGCCAAAGAAAAAGAAACCCTTCTTGAATGTTCAAAATTTGTCGCAGAAGGTGGGACTTTAATTTACGTCATTTACACAATTTCTAAGAAGGAAGGGCATCAAACAATCCTCGATTTCTTAGCGAATCATCCAGAATTCCAACTTGTTAGCGAAAAGCAAGAATTCCCATACGAAGCAAATGAAACCTCCGTTTACTACGCCGTCATGCATAAAGACAGCAACGTCGCAAAAGAAGGCGCTCCAATTGGAGAATTGCTCACTAACGAAAAAACAACACAATCACAATTATCCCTATCATCACAAAATAAGTAACAATGAAAAAGAATCTATTTGGCTACACCCTTAAAGCATTAGAAGAAGAAATGCTTTCGCTTGGCGAAAAGAAATTTCGCGCAACGCAACTTTATACTTGGATCTATATCAAAAAAGTCTATAACTTCGATGAGATGACTGATATTTCCAAGAGTTTTCGTGAGACTTTGAAAGAGAATTATTGTCTAGATCTTCCAAAGGTATTCACCGAACAAGTGGCGGAAGATGGCACAATAAAACTTCTCTTAGAGATGGAAGATGGAGCTAAAGTAGAAACCGTATTAATGCGTTATGACTACGGAAATGCAATATGCGTTTCCTCACAAGTAGGTTGTGCGATGGGTTGCGCTTTTTGCGCTTCCGGTCTTTTAAAAAAGGAAAGAAATCTCACCTCTGCTGAAATGGTCGGTGAAGTAATTGCCATGAATAACAAACTTTATGAAGTGGGGGAAAATGTTACTCATATAGTAGTCATGGGAACAGGAGAGCCGTTTGATAACTACGACAATGTCTCTGCTTTTATTCATATCATGAATGAAGCAAAGGGTTTAGCGATTGGCGCTAGACATATCACTGTTTCTACATGCGGTTTAATTCCTGGCATTGAAAAATACGCAAATGAAGGAATTCAAGTTAACTTAGCCATTTCCTTACACGCACCAAATAATGAAATTCGTTCTTCCTTAATGAAGGTAAATAATGCTTATCCATTAGAAGAATTAATTCCTGCAGTTAAAGATTACGTCGAGAAGAGCGGAAGAAGAGTTACCTTCGAATACATAATGATCAAAGGGGTAAACGATACGATTGAATGTGCAAAAGAGTTAGTAAAACTCCTTCAAGGCGTATTCTGCTATGTTAACTTAATCCCGCTTAACCCTGTTAAAGAAAAGTCTTTCGAAAGAAGTGAAAAAGAAAATACTAAGCGTTTCTCGGTCTATTTAAATTCCCATGGTGTTAATTGCACCGTTAGAAAAGAATGGGGAACAGGAATAGATGCCGCTTGTGGACAACTTAGAGCCAAAGCAATGAAAGGGGAGATAAAATGAGCCAAGATAAAAATCACCACGGAACATATGCCTATAAAACTGATATAGGCAGAGTTAGAAAAATAAACGAAGACCAAGCAATGATCCTCATGAACTCGGAAAATGAAGTTTTCCTTGCTGTTTGTGACGGAATGGGAGGAACAGAAAGGGGAGATGTTGCTAGTAAAACTGCAATCGATTTACTTTCTGCCGCCTTTAAAAAGAAAAAGAAACATCGTTACGCTTTCCTAGATAGAAACTGGATAACTAGAACTTGTAAGAGCATCAATAAGAAGATCTACTCCTTAGCGGATAAGATGCGTAAAAGCTATGCCGTTCCATCAAATAAACTCGGAATGGGTTCAACGATGGTTGCCGCCCTTATTAGTGAAAACAGAATCATGATTGCAAATATCGGCGATTCTCGTGCATACTTGCTTAAAGATGGCGCTTTAGAGCAATTAACTCGCGATCAAACATATGTTGATTATCTCTTAAAAACGGGGAAAGTAACCGAAGAAGAAGCAAAATCTCATCCAGATAGACACATCCTAACAAATGCTTTAGGCGTCTATAATTCTTTATCAATTACTGTAGAGACAAAACCATATAACGGAGAAACTGTTTTACTTTGCTCCGATGGTTTATATAACAATTTAGATGCTAAAGAAATTGCTAATATTCTTTTAACCGATGAAAGAAGCGATCAAAAGGTTATTTCCTTGATTTCGGTAGCAAATCATCAAGGCGGTTCTGATAACATAGGAATTGCTCTTTGGGAGTGCATAAGTAATGATTGAAATCGGCGATAAAATTGATGAACGCTATAGAATAACAGGCCGTATCGCCCATGGTGGGATGGCTGATGTCTATGAAGCATTCGATATTGTCTTAAGACATATTGTCGCATTAAAAGTCATGCGTGAAGATATGATTAAAGACCCAGAAAATATCGAACGTTTTAACCACGAATGCAAAGTTGCATCATCTTTGAATAACCCGAATATCGTTAAATGGGAAGGTCAAGGAATTATCGACGGCCGTCCTTATATGGCCAATGAATATGTCGAGGGAAGAACTCTTAGAGACAAGCTTAACGTTGCCGCAGGACATAATCTTTCTCCTGCCGAAGCGTGCGAGGTAATGTTACAACTTACCTCAGGTATGTCTTATATTCATAACCATGACATCATTCATTGTGACATCAAACCAGACAATCTTTTCTATCTTGCTGACGGATCGATAAAGATCACTGATTTTGGCATAGCTCAATTTAAAAGTGAAATCAAAGTTGATAAGAATGCCGTAAGTGGAACTGTTTATTATTGTGCCCCAGAGGTTTTAATGGGGAAAGAGCCATCTATTGCCTCAGATATTTATTCGATGGGCGTTGTTTTTTACGAACTTCTAACTGGAACTATACCATTTGACGCTCCAACAGCAGAAGAAATCGCCTTAAAACAAATAAAGACAAAATTCCCTGAGCCTTCAAAAGTTCTCTCTTCTATTCCGTCTGCATTAGATAAAATCGTTATAACTGCATGTAGAAAAAGACCAGAAGAAAGATATTCTTCAGCGCTTTTGATGCATCAAGCTATAGAAAATGCTTATAACGATGATAAAAATTTCAAGGAAAAACGTTCTTGGATAGCGCGTTTATTTGGTTTTAAATAATGAAACTTGATTTAATTAACATTTCTAAGCCCATCATTGCCCCATCTTTATTGGCTGCTAATCGTGAAAAACTCATTGAAGAGTCAAAAAAAGCAGATGCTTTTGGTGCCAAATTTCTTCATATCGATGTAATGGATGGGAAATTTGTTCCTAATCAATCTTTTACTTTAGAAGAAATAAGAAAAATAAGTCACGAACATTCGATCTTGAATGACGTTCATTTAATGATCGAAGAACCATATAAATATATAAAGGATTATTATATGGCTGGTGCAGACCTAATAACGTTTCATTATGAAGCGTGTTCTTCCAATGAAGAAATTCATAAAACCATTGAATTAATTCATTCTTTTGGCTGCTATGCAGGTCTTTCAATCAAACCTGCTACATCAGTAGACAAATTACTGCCCTTCATCGATGAATTAGAATTAATTCTTCTAATGTCGGTTGAACCAGGTAAAGGTGGACAAAAATTCATTCCTGAATCCTTGGATAGACTTGATCAGATAAACGATCTTTTAAAAGATAAAAAGAACAAACCATTAATTGAAATTGATGGCGGAATTAATCTAGAAACGGGTAAGGAATCACTTAAACATGGTGCAGAAGTGCTTGTTGCTGGTTCTTATTTATATGGACACGATGATATGAAAGAAAGATTGGAGGGCCTTTTATGCAAATCGCGATTATTTGTGGAATGATCATTTCATTTTTACTTTTCTTAGGTATTATCTTTTTTTCCTTGTCTCCAAAAGAGTCAACGAATGGCAAATTTAATTTTCGCCAATTCTTCATCTATGAAATTGTAGGGATAGAGAATAATGGAAAGATGATCCGTTTTATGCTTTATCTTTTGGTAGCGGTAAATACATTATTAGCAATGTTTACACCGGCTTTTTTACCAGTAGATGAAACAATAGCCTCTAAATATTATTATTTCATGTTTTCTGGTTTCTTCCTTGTAACAGAAATATTTTTTGTTTTCTTAACTATCCTCACCTTCAAAAAAGAAAAAATGAGGGTCGCTTGTTTTGTTTTATTTGGATCCTTTCTAAC
>CAVDTI010000075.1:0-6200 GCA_963611905.1 Faecalibacterium prausnitzii
CTTTTTATTTTTAAAAAAACTCAAGCGAAAAAAATGCAAAAATTTTTATTGATTTTTTGAATCATTTAACGCAATATTTTGCACGTTGAGATTTATTGATTCATCAGCAACGAAAAATCTCTTCCTGTTTGTAACAGCTTCTGATGATTTTTGGAGGTATTCAAATGGATGAAAATAATGTCATCATTTCACTGCAACATGTGAGTAAAGTCTTTGATAAAAGCTTTACCGCTGTAGACGATGTCAGCTTGGACATCAAAAAAGGTGAATTCGTCACCTTGCTTGGCCCTTCTGGATGCGGCAAAACCACAACCTTAAGAATGATTGCCGGATTTGATATTCCGACTTCGGGTAAAATCTTGCTTAATGGAAAGGACATTACTAATCTTCCTCCTTACCAAAGACCAGTAAACACCGTTTTCCAACATTACGCCCTTTTCCCAAATTTGGACGTCTATGATAACGTTGCCTTTGGCTTAAAACTAAAAAAGATCCCATATGAAGTAACGGATCGTAAGGGTAATAAGAAAATAAAATATAAGCATCTTTCTGCTAAAGAGATTGATGAGAAGGTTGCAAAAGCCTTACAAATCGTTGACCTTGATGAAATGGAAGATAGAGACATCTCTAACCTTTCTGGTGGCCAACAACAACGTGTAGCCATTGCTAGAGCTATCGTAAATGAACCTGAAGTTCTTCTCCTTGATGAGCCATTAAGCGCTCTCGATCACAAGATGAGAGTGGATATGCAACTTGAATTAAAAGACATGCATAAGAAACTCGGCATCACATTTATCTATGTCACCCACGATCAAGAAGAAGCTCTATCTATGTCAGATAAGGTCATTGTCATGAAAGATGGCACCATCCAACAGATGGGTACACCTGAACAAATATACAATGAGCCTACAAGTGCTTATGTTGCTGACTTTATTGGTGAATCAAATATCTTCTCAGGTACAATGGCAGGAGATAAGAAAGTACGTTTCCTTAACGCCATCTGGGATTGCGTTGATGATTTCCCGTTAAATCAAAAAGTTGACGTTGTCATCCGTCCAGAAGACGTCATTCTTGATGAACCAGGGAAAGGCGTAGTTGATGCTATAATTCTTTCTAGTGTTTTTAAAGGCGAAGACTACTCTTACGAGCTTAAAGTCGGAAAGACTGAAATCACATGCCGCGAACATAAAGCAAGACTTGTTGGTTCGAAAGTCTCTATTTCTGTGGACAAAGAAAACCTCCAAATCATGGAAAAACAACTTACCGAAAATGTCTATGATGACGCATATATCAACAAAGATAACCAAGTCGTCATATCCGATGTTGCCTTCGATTGTGATATCACCAAACTTATCAAAGGCTCCTCATTAACGGAAGATGGATACCTTCTTGATCCAAAGAATAATCGTAAATATGACTTCAATGACGCGGATGTTATTGCCTCCTTTGGCCTTGATGCCATTGAAATCAGCGACAACCTTGAAGAAGGCAATATTCAAGGTGATATCGTTGAAGCGGTTTGGATTGGCGATCACTATCGTTGCATTATTAGAAATGAAAATGAAGACGATTTTGTTTGTGACACGCCATATGCTTGGAACGTTGGAGATAAAGTCTCAATCAAGGTTCCATCCGATAAGATTTCTTTGAAACTAAAGAAAGGGTTAGACAACTATGTTGTCGAATAAGGAAGTAATAGAGCCAGGAAAGAAGAAAACCACTTTCTTCCGTTTAAAACGTAAATACCTTTGCATACCATACGCTGTTTTCTTGGCCATCTTCGTTGTTATCCCAATTCTCTTAATTGTTTGGTATGCCTTTACTGATGAGGCGGGAATGCCTTCGTTTAACGCGGCTATTTCCTTCTTCTCAACTCCAAGTAAGCTTAGCGTTCTTGTTGTTTCGCTTTTCTTAGGAATTCAAACGACTTTGATTTGCTTGCTTTTAGGCTATCCTGCTGCAGCAATCCTAGCTAACAAGAAGCTTAATAAGAACGGCGTCTTAGTCGTCTTGTTCATCATGCCAATGTGGATTAACTTCGTTATTCGTACAGGTGCCACACGTGATTTGCTCGATTGGATGGGCATAAGTGGAGGTAAATATCCTTGGGCTGCCACCTTGATTGGCATGGTCTATAACTACTTGCCATTCACAATCTTGCCTCTATATACGACAATGCTTAAGCTTGACCACTCCCAAATGGAGGCGGCCGCAGACTTAGGCTGCTCCCCAATTAAGGTTTTCTATAAGAATATTCTTCCTCAATCTGTACCTGGAATAGTATCTGCTGCTGAGATGGTCTTTATGCCAGTCATGTCTTCGTATGTTATTTCTGATACCCTTTCAGAAGGAAAAATCACTCTTTTTGGAAACTCAATATATTTGAACTTCACCAATAGCCAATGGAACACTGGTTCCTTTATGGCCATCATCATGCTTGTGATTATTGCTATTACAAGTTTAATCACTCGCCGCTTTGATAAATCTGATGCGGCTCAAAGAAGAGGAGGTGGATTATGGTAGACACAGAAAAGAAAGCTCTTATCAAGAAAATTCTTGCTCAAAGCTATATTTGGATCTTACTTCTTTTGATGTATGCTCCAATCCTTGTTCTTATCGTATTTTCTTTCACCAACACCGATGTCTTAGGTGAATGGAATGGCTTTACTTTCTCTCTATATGGCAAACTTTTCCAAAATGCCGATATCATGAAAGCGGTAGGAAATACCCTCATTATCGCCTTTGTTTCTAGCACGATTGCCACAATCCTAGGCACACTTGGCGCAATTGGTGTATACGAATCAAAGAAACACGCCAAAAGAACAATGGAATTCGCTAACCAAATCCCTGTCGTCACTCCAGAAATCGTTATTGCCTTATCGTTAACTGTCATGTTCGTTTTCTTCCGTGAGCATCTATTAGCATCTTTCCAATTTTCTTTCTGGACACTTCTTGCTGGTCACCTTGTCTTAAGCACTCCGTTTGTCTATCTAAACGTCAAGCCAAAACTTGAGCAAATGGATCCAGCTTTATATGAAGCAGCTCTTGATTTAGGTTGCACCCCAACAAAAGCCCTCTTTAGAACAACTCTTCCAGAAATCGCCCCTGGTGTTCTATCTGGCTTCTTAATTGCTATCACTCTTTCTCTTGATGACTTCATTGTCACTGCTTTTACTGCTGGACCTGGTCTATTAAGTGGGGCATCAAAGATCTCAACAATTTCCACCTATGTCCAAGGCGTTATCAAAAAACACCCATTGCCACCAGAGTTAAGAGCCTTATGCACTTTGATCTTCTTAGTTGTATTAGCGGTTGTTTTCTTACTCATATTCGTTAACAAACGTAGAGCGAATAGAGATGGAAAACACGCCAAAGCGAGGATGAAATTATGAACAACGTATTAGTTTTATCTCTTCTTTCGTATTTAGTCACAGGAAATAATATTCTTCCTGTCGCTTCTTCCATTCAAAACGATATTCTCAAAGCAAGTGCAACAAAAATCACTTTAAGTATCTATAATGCTGAAGACTACATTGCTACAGGCGCAGATGATTCTTTGGATATTGTCTCTGCTTTCCAAGAGAAAGTCCTTAAGGAAGATAACGTTGATATAACAATTGCATATTCTACCTACGATACAAACGAAATCATGCTTTCAAACCTCCAAACTGGAGCGACAAGCTACGATCTTATCTGCACTTCCGACTACATGGTCGAAAAGATGATGGCTAATAACCTTCTTGTTCCTTTTGCGAGTGGAGAAGAAAGAGAAAACCTTTATAGCCATGGTTATAATGCTTGGGAAGATGATAACTATGCCATGTATTCTTCTTCTTATTTCAATAAGCTTTATGGCGATATCAAAGTAAAGATAAATGGCAAAGAAGAAGCGATTACCGATTACATGCGTGGTTACATGTGGGGAACGCTAGGCATAATGTATAACCCATCGTTTAGTGTTTATGCGGAGCGTGGATTAAGTGAAGAAGATGTTAAGAAAGATATGGCTACATATTCTTCCTTGTGGAATTCTTCCTACCAAGGAACCTTCCAAATCAAAGATTCTATGCGTGATTCCTACGCCATCGCTCTTCTTGAAACGTATAAAGAAGACTTCCAAACCCTTCTTGATAAATATCAAGCTGGAGAACTAACATCTTCCGAATATAACAAAGACATCAACATCATCTTCAATAACATCTCTCACGTTGATGAATTTAATGATTTGATGAAGAATTTAGGGAAGAACGAGCATCAATCCTCATCAGATATCATTGATTCAATTGAAAGAAAACTTTCTTCTTTGAAAGACAATTCTTACGGTCTTGAAGTAGATTCTGGTAAAACCGATATCCAAACTGGCAAAAGAACAGGCATTAACTTGGCTTGGTCAGGGGATGCGGTATACGCGATTGATTCTGCTGAAGAATACGACACGTATCTTTATTACTCTGTTCCAACAATTGGTGCGAATATCTGGTTAGATGCTTGGGTCATTCCTAGCAGCGTGCAAAATAAAGAATACGCCCAAAAATTCATCGATTTCATCTCTGATCCTGAAATCGCTGCAGCAAATATGGACTATATTGGCTATACTTCAACTATTGCTGGTGATTCCATCCTCGAACAAACAAGAGAATGGTACGACGTTAGAATGCCTCTTATCTATAAATACGACGTGGAAGAAGAAAGTTTTATCTATGGCGATGATGATGAACTTGTCGTTAAAGATGAATATGAATCATTAAGTAATGATGAACTCGTAGAATTCTTTAGAACGGGTAAAGGCGAAATTGATGGAAAAGAATATTCCTCTTGGGAAGATTATTCTGAAAAGAATGATCTTGGCTGGAGTGCGGTTGATCTTTCTTACTATTTCAATGGTTCCCTAGAAGAATTCGAAGATTCTTTAGATACAATCTTCTATACTGATGAATATGAAACGTATGAAGTGGATGGAAAGGAATTCACGACCGGTCGTTCGTTCTTTGCTCAATATCCGCCAAGCACGATTGTTGACTCACTCATGGTCATGGAAGATTATGGCGATAATAATGAATACGTTCTTAGCATGTGGGAATCAGTCAAATCTGGCTCAGTTCCTACAACAGTAATCGTAATTCTTGTTATCGAAGCAGCCTTTCTCGTCACCGTTTTGGGTTACTTCATCACGAAAAACCAAGTCTCTAAACGTTTAAGAAAGAAACGTAGAGAAGAAAAGAACGCTTAATAGCTAAGCAGTCTGCCTTAGGGTGGACTGTTTTTCTTTATCGCAATTAGTCGATTTATATGTTAAACTAGCACAGCAAAGGGGCAAAATAATGCAAAAACAAATAACTAAAATCCTTGCTATAGCATCTCTTTTTGCTATAGCAGGATGTAAAAATAACGATAGTCTTTCTAAAGGCAGCGTGCTTCCTAACGAAGAAGCAAAGTCGCAGATAAAGACGATGAATGAAAAGGTTTCTAGCGATGACTTTAGTGTTCCCACAAAAGGAACAATTACCGCAAAGAATGAATTCAAATATACAAATTCTAGTCTTGAAACTTGTTTTGAAACTAGATTCAATCTAGAAAAAGGATCTAGATATGTTTATTACAGCATGCCAAATAATGTCGCATGTATCTATGAAAAAGATGGAACCTATCATTACTATATCGAGAACTATCTAACACAAGAGAAACAAGTAGGAACATATTCCTCAGAAGAAGAATTTGAAACTGTATTTGTTAAATATACAGAGATGAGTGGTTCAAACATTAGAAATGTCCTAACTTCGACTTATGAGACGATTTCTACGGTGTATGAGAACGCTGGTAAACCCGATAATACCTTAGAATACACGACAATTTTTGAGAAATACGATGATTCTTCTTTTAAGTTTGATGTTTCATATAGCCAAATTGATCCAGCAACCCAAACAAACTTTCTTGTGAGCAGCACTATCGTAGTAGAGAATTATCTTGTGAAGACAGTTATTGGAGAAGTCGAAGGTGAGAAAGATAACCAAACAGAGAAGATCGTAAGTACTTCGACCTACTCTTGGGGAAACCTTGAATATATCTATCCAGGGGAATAGATAGAAAATAAAAGGATTATTCATCTAGATTTCTTGAAAGAAAAATAAGTGGATGCTATAATCCTTAACGCTGCATCCGTAGCCAAGTGGTAAGGCCAGTGACTGCAACTCACTTACCGT
>CAVDTI010000076.1:0-933 GCA_963611905.1 Faecalibacterium prausnitzii
GTCTTCTAGCTCGAAACTATCAACCGTGAAATCGTAGAAATTAGTAATGCTCTTATCCATCTTAAGCTTTGGTGCAGGATGTTGAGGCTTATCCATTATTTCTTTAACCAAATCGATATGCCTGTCATATAAATGGGCATCTGAGATAACATGAATTAATGTACCTGGTTTTAAACCGGAAACCTGTGCAAACATCATTAATAGCAATGAATATTGCAAAACATTCCAGTTATTTGCTGTAAGCATATCGTTCGATCTTTGGTTGAGAATTCCGTTTAACGTATCTCCAGAGACATTAAATGTCATTGAGTATGCACATGGATATAGATGCATCTCATGCAAGTCATCAAAGTTATAGATGTTGGTCATTATTCTTCTGGAATTTGGGTTATGTTTCAAATCGTAGAGGACACGATCGACTTGGTCGAATTCTCCTTCTGGATATATTGATTTTTTTCCTAATTGATAGCCATAGGCTTTACCAATCGATCCGGTTTCATCGGCCCAAGAATCCCAAATATGAGAATGTAAATCATGTACGTTGTTGGATTTCTTTTGCCAAATCCACAAGATTTCGTCTAAGCAATTCTTGAATGCAGTTTTTCTTATTGTGAGAATCGGTAATTCTTCTTGAAGATTATAACGATTAACGATACCAAATTTTTTAATTGTGTGAGCAGGAGTTCCATCATCCCAATGAGGACGTACGTTTAATTCTGTATCCCAAACTCCTTCATTAAGTATTTCTTTACAGTTATCTATAAAAATTTCATCAGCACGTGACATATTAATTACCTTCCTATTTGTATCCCTAATATCATAATGTTTTCAGGACTGAAACCATAGTTTTAAATCATTGAAATAGTGGTATTTTTGTATTGATAAAAATGTTTTTTTCAGACGATTAGATTTTATTCGTGCACACAAAGGAAA
>CAVDTI010000076.1:943-10026 GCA_963611905.1 Faecalibacterium prausnitzii
CTTCTAAAAAGCTCTACGTTCTACGTCCGAAACGAGGATTGGTGATACCAGTTTCTTATGAAGATATAATGTAGGTATCAAAATGAGTTTGCAAGATTACAAAGCGAAAGTAGGGGAATGCTTAAAGAGCTTGAAAATTCCGACGTCACGCATAGAGAACTTGATGACGGAATACGATCCAGACTTTCAGGAGTTCTTGGAAGAAGGATTGAGTCCGGAAGGCGCAGCGGCTAGTATGGCGATTCATCTCCTTTAAATTAGAAGATGCAAAATTGGATTTAAAATAACGCTATCATTGTACCTAGAGATGTGGTGAATAGCAAAATCGTCACGAATTAGATTATCGTGGAATCCGATTTGACTTTCGACTTATAAGTACTGGAATTAGCTACAATGCTGTGTTCAAAATTAAAGTTTTAGTCTAGTGCACAGTTGATAAAAGAAAACCACCATAACTGGTGGTTAATTTTCCTTTGGTGCGGGAAATCGGACTTGAACCGACATGGGAATCCCATACGCCCCTCAAACGTACGCGTCTACCATTTCGCCATTCCCGCAGCGTGCATTATTATAGTGAACACTTTCTAGATAAGCAAGAAGAAATTATTCAAATCACGCAAGCGAAGGGAAGAAAAGACATGCAATACCGAAATAGATGAGCAATGTTGTGACATCCATTACGGTGGTTAACATTGGCTGAGCAAGCAAAGCTGGATCCTTTTTAATCGCAGAAGCACCCATGCAAAGACATGTGCCAATAACCTTAGAGAATATGATCGCAAAGAACATTGTAATTGAAACTAAGGCGGAGAAGGTTAAGGCGTGTGAGGCGAATTCCAATGCATGGTCACCAGAGAATGCGACACCATTCCAAATGAAATAATCGCTGAAATCAAAGGCTTTCTCACCTGGGTATTGAACAATGCCTAAGGAAACGATACCTGTATATTGCTCCATTGTGACCCAGAAAAAACAGAAGATCGAAACAAAAGCTCCAACAATAAGGGCGCTTCTAAGTTCTTTCCAAATGATTTTTAGCGTGTCTTTTGGACCAAATTCATTGGTTGCAAGTCCACGGATCATTAATCCCGTGGTTTGTCCTCCGGCGTTTCCTCCAGTATCCATCAAGGTTGGAACGAAGGAAATAAGGATTGGTAGGGAGGTGAAGATTGTTTGAGCTTCAAGACGATTAAGAACCATTGTGGTGAAGGTTCCTAAGACCAATAAAGCGATTATCCAAGGGATACATTTCTTTGCACCTTCCCAAACAGTTGATTCGGTATAGGTTTTTTCTGATGGAACGACGTTAGTCATGTGAGCGATATCTTCGTTAGACTCTTGAGTAATAACGTCCATAGCGTCATCGACTGTAACGATACCTAATAAGCAATTATCTTCATTTAAGACGGCCATGGCGTTTAAGTCGTACTTCATAAACATGTTAGCGACGTCTTCTCTATCGGAGTTAACGTGACAGAATGGAGCGTCTTTATTCATGATGTCAGAAAGATGAAGGTTATCATCTGACCAAATTAAATCATCAAGGTCAACCGTGCCAACGAATCTTCTTTTTTCGTTCTTTACAAAAATTGTATAAACGGTTTCCGCTTCACGGCCACGTTTACGGATGTGCTCAATTGCTTTTTTAACGGTCATGCCTTCTTTGAGCTCGATAAACTCAGTGGTCATGATAGCGCCGGCTGTATCTTCTTTATATTTTAAGAGTTGGTTGATGTCTTGCCTCATTTCTGGATCGGCAGCAGCCAAAACTTTTTTTGCTAAGTTGGCAGGCATGTCTCCGACCGAGTCAGCCAAGTCATCCGCATATTGGTTATTAACAAGCTCGACAAGCTCTTTGTTTGTCATTGCTTGAACAAGGGATTCTTTCAAATCTTGAGAAAGTTCATCGTAGAGTGAGGCGTTTTGTTCTGACTTTGTGTCTCTAAATAATGTTATTACATCAGTGATATCAAGTTTTTCGCATTCTTTCGCAATATCAGCGTCAGGAATTGTGTCGAATATTCTCTTTAATTCAACTCTATCGTGTTTACGGATGGCCGCAAGCAATTCATCACTTCCGAATGATGCTTCGTTAATATCTTCAGAGGTGATTTCATCTATAGGAACATCGATGTTTTCCATTTCTATCTTCTTTTCATCGTTTTCGTTGTTTTTCTTTTCGTTTTCCATGATTTTTTCCTCCTAGCATGCCTAGTGTAGCTTTTTTCGCTGAAATAGAGAACAAAAATTTATCTTTAAATTTATAATTTAAGAGCAATGTTGATTAAAGCTGGTCTATAATATACCGGCGACATAAAGGAGTTATAAAAAATGTCTGATTTAAAATTCATTGTTGAAACAAGTGCTCGTCACGTTCATTTGACCCAAGAAGCGGTTGAAACCCTCTTTGGCAAAGGACACGAATTGACCCCACGTAAATATCTTTCTCAACCTGGACAATATGCTTCAACAGATAAAGTTGAAGTTATTGGCTTTAACAAAAAGGATCCTAATGGTACTCGTCCAAGTGCCATGTTCTCTATCCTTGGACCAACACGTAACGCAAACCAAGTAGAAGTTTCTTTCACCGATGCTCGTAACCTTGGCTTAACTGCTCCAGTTCGTGAGTCTGGCGATGTTGCAGGATCCGGAAAATGCACAATCAAAGGACCAGCTGGCGAAATCGATCTTGAAGAAGGGGTCATAGTTGCAAAACGTCATATCCACATGACACCAAAAGATGCAGCAGATTTTGGCGTAGAGAATGGCCAAATCGTTTCTGTTTCCGTTGAAGGGACAGGACGTGCGACAATCTTTGAAGATGTCGTTATTCGTGTTTCTGAAAAGTACGCTCTTGCTATGCATATCGATACAGATGAATGCAATGCTGCCGCTGCTTTTGGAACCATCTACGGAAAGATTGTTAAATAAGTATGATTTCAACCTTTTCCTATTCACCAGAAAACGTTTGCACAAGAAAACTTGAATTTACTTTTGACGACGATACTATCGTTTCTTTGAAAGTTATTGGTGGGTGCCCAGGAAATACTCTAGGCATCTCCAAACTTATCGAAGGAAGAAAGATTGATGAAGTTATCGAGCTTTTCAAGGGGACTAAGTGCCCTGGTTCAAAAACTCATTTAACTTCTTGCCCAGATCAAATTGCCGACGCTTTAGAAGCTTATAAAGCCCAAAAATAAAATGTCTAATATCCTCATTTTAAACGGTTCACCAAGATTGAACGGGAATACCTATTCATTGATTGAATCGTTTAAGAGCGGAGCAGAAAAGAATAACAAAATCGTCCAATATAATTTAGCTTTCATGAATATTCACGATAGCGTTGGATATCATGATGAACTTATTGAAGATGACATGAAAGAAATTCTTTCTTCTCTTGATAAAGCGGATTATGTAGTGTTTGCTACTCCTCTTTATTTCTTCTCTTACTCTGGGTATCTAAAGAACGTAATTGATCGTTTATCTTCCTACAAAGGAAAGAAAAAGCTCCTTCTCTTTATTTCGATGGCTTCTTCTGATCCTAAGAATCTTGAAGTCATTCTTGAAGAAACGAAATATATTTGCTCCTATCTAGAATGGGATTTCAAAGAATACTGTTTCTTACCTTCTTGCAAAGAGCTAAACGATTATAAAAGCCATTCGTCTGAACTTGAAAAACCTTATCAATTAGGATTATCAATTAAATAACGCCTCATTTGAGGCGTTTTTCTTGAAAGACGATTGATTAAGTTCTAATATATACGCACGGCGAAAGTCGGGTATCAAGAAGCGGTTAAAAAAGGACTGAAATAAACCGCTAGCAACTCCATTTAAATAGATGGTAAGTGCTTGTTCTAAGAGGGATCCACACCCCTAACGATACTCGAATGGAAGTAGATATATTGCCTTCCACCACGTGTGGGAGGTTTTTTCGTCCGAAAGGAGAAAATATGCAGAAAGTTTTATTTACTTCGGAATCGGTTTCCGAAGGACATCCGGATAAGGTTTGTGACAAGATCGCAGACTCTATTCTTGATGCTTGTCTTGCTTTAGACCCTCAAGCTCACGTCGCTTGTGAAGTCTTTGCAACGACCGAATTTATTGTCATTGGTGGCGAAATTACCGTTAATGGCCATATTGATTATGAAGGTATTGCTAGAAAGGTTTTAAGAGAAATCGGCTATGCCTCCCCAGAAATTGGCATTGGCTGCGATACTTGTGAAATCCTTGTGAAAGTTAAGGAACAATCCCCAGACATCAATATGGGCATAGAACGCGGCAATGAGCTTGATATGGGCGCTGGTGACCAGGGAATTATGTTTGGCTATGCAACAAACGAATCCGATGGTTCTATGCCTCTTCCTATCTCTATTGCACATAAGCTTGTTAGAAAAGCTACCGCTTTACGTAAGAATGGGGAGTTCAAAGGCGCTAGACCTGATATGAAGTCTCAAGTTACCATTGATTACACCGATCCTAAACAACCAAAAATAGATAATATTTTGATGTCTTGCCAGCATAATGAAGATGTTGATTTAGATGAGTTCAAGAACTATGTCCATGAAAATATCATGATCCCTGTAGCAAAATCTTTTGGCTTAAATACAGATTTTAAATTCCTTGTTAATCCAACTGGACGTTTTTGCATTGGCGGTCCTATGGGCGATACTGGTTTGACTGGAAGAAAGCTTATCGTTGACACTTATGGAGGCAGTGCAAGACATGGCGGAGGAGCCTTCTCAGGAAAGGATCCGTCGAAGGTAGATAGATCTGCTTCTTACTATGCTCGTTATATTGCCAAGAACTTAGTTGTCGCTGGTGCAGCAGATAGGCTAGAAGTTCAACTCTCTTATGCCATTGGCGTCTCTAAACCTTTATCAATTGGAGTTAATACCTATGGGACGAAACATTATTCGGATGAGCTCATTTTAGAGGCTGTAGAGAAGTTCTTTGATGCAAGACCAGGCGCAATAATAGAATCGTTCTCTTTAAGAAAACCAACCTTCAAGTATGCAGATACTACTAACTATGGGGCTTTTGGAAGACCTGACCTTTCGTTGCCATGGGAACAAACTGATAAAGTTGAAGCCTTAAAAGCCTTCTTTAAAGAAAATAGCTAAAACCCCTTATTTAGTGATAATATTCCCACCCATCAGTATTAACTGGTGGGTTTTTAATATATCTTGTAAACGCTTACATCTTTACAATTACGAAATACATTCGATAAACACGAAAGAAAAAATAAAACCTATTTACTTTTTTTGCAGCCTCTTTATTATGTAGTTGTAAAGGGAGAAATCCCAGGAGGTATACCTATGAAGGTACAAATTGTCGGTAAGAATATAGCAGTTACCGATGCTATCCGCGCGACTGTAGAAAAAAAACTAACGCGCGTTGAAAAGTATTTCGTTAAGGATGATGACATCTTAGCGAGAGTCGTTGTAGTTGCCTACAATGTAGGCGCAAAAGTGGAGATTACAATCTTCACAAAATCTATGGATTTCCGTACGGAAGTTAGAGATAACGATCTCTATGCCGCTGTTGACTTAGCGATCGATAAATTAGAAGATCAAATGCGTCGTTTAAAGACAAGAATGAACCGTTCTAAGAACGCTGGACAAGGCTTAGGATTAGGACGTTCAATTGCTTTTGAAAATCTTGCTGAAGACGAAGCGGAAGAAGATGATGAAGAAATCGTTAGAACCAAGTCAATCTATCTTGATCCAATGTCTTTAGATGATGCCATTACAAGAATGGATGCGCTTGGACATTCCTTCTTTGTCTATCTTGATTCCGATGATAATAAGATATCTGTTGTCTATAAGAGATTAGATGGTGGATACGGAGTTATCGAAACAGAGAATGAATTAAAATAGGAAAATCTAAAGTCCTAAAAAGATTAGAGTTCTTCGGAACTCTTTTCTTTTTTATTTTAATGTATTAACCAACAGAAATATTATGTTGCCTAATATTTTAAATGCCTTATAATATCCTCATGAAGAAAACATTAACAAGGAAAAAAATAAACGGATGTGATTATTATTACCTTTGCTATAGGAAAGAGGGAAAGGTGGTTAGCCAATATCTTGGAACATCATCGTCAGCCAAATATAAAAAATATCTCTATTCCCTTACTCATAAAGCATCCAAATATGGTTTTGAAAAAGTTAGGCAAAATAATTTCAAAAACGGTATTCCAATAGCATATGTCGAGGATGGTTATTTAATCTATGAATATAAGAATGGGGCAAAGGAATTTCTTAATTCAAAAATGCAAGTAGTTAAGGTTAGCAAACATGGAAAAAAATCTTGAGCAAAAAGAACTAATTTTAGTATGTGGAGTAGAGGGTAGCGGGCGTGAAACTTTTGCCTCTTGCTTTAAAAATTCCTTCCTTTCTTCCTTGCCTTACAAACCTCTTTATCAAGGGTTTCTTAGTGGATCTTCTTTTGCCTCATCTTCTTCCCTAACAGACCCTAAACACTTTGAGTACATCAAAACTCTTCATAATGCCGGTTTCAAAATAACTGTCTATTACCTTTTTGCGGGCAAACTTTTATGCATCGCCAGAAATCGATTCAAGTTACTTTCTGATGGTAGAGCTTTTGATGAGACAACGTTTAAGAAGAACTATGAAGCATCATACAAAGGATTGATTGATATATACGAATATGTTGACTTGGTTTTCTTCATCAAAAATCAAAAGGAGTTTGAGTTTTTGGTTGCCTATTCAAAAAACGAAACAAAGGTGGATGAGTTTAAGGAGGCCGTTAAAAAGGCCAAGACCTTTGTCGATAGGATAAAATAGAAAAACTTAACATCTTTTATTTATTCTAATAAAATACTTGAGCATGAATTTCCCGAAAGTTATTGCAACAGATTTAGACGGTACCCTTTTCTATCCTAAGAAAAGAAAGAACCTCATCCCTAAAAAGTCTAAGTTGTTTCTTAGACGTTATATCGATGATGGTGGCAAATTGCTTATCGTAAGTGGACGTGGGCAATATTTTGCTGACAAGGTTAGAAAGTCTTTGGATCGTCCTGTCGATGTTGTTGGCTGCAATGGTTCTTTTGTTGTTAGCAATGGAAAGCTAATCAAAGAGACCTTCTTTGAGAGAGAAAGCCTTAAAAAGATGCTCGAGGAAATTCGTCGCGAACAAAAACTGATGTTTATATCTTTGTTCTGCAAGGATTGTAATTTTGTTATTGATATCTCAATGATGTCCTTTATACCTAGAGCGGGTTACCGTATCTATGAAGCCTATCAAGGTACATATAGAGAAAGAGTTATTAAAAGTGAGCGTATTTTTTATGAACAACTAGAGAAAGGGGAAACGTATAAAGTTCTTCTTTTTGTAGGTCCATCTAAGAAAAGTATTAAAAAATCAGACGAATTAGCTAAGCTCTTAAGCCTTAGATATCCCGAAATGAATTTTGCTGCTTGTAATCAAGCCATTGAAATAACGCCAAAAGGCATAACAAAGTCCTCAGGAATATCGTTTTATCTTGATTACAACAAGATTTCTAGCGATAATGTTATAGTTGTAGGCGACTCTGGAAATGATATTTCCATGTTTAACGCTTATAATGAACACAGTTATTGTATGGCCCATGCCACAAATAACGTGAAGAAATACGCAAAGAATACTATTAAGCATTTCTACGATTTGGAAGAAGCTATCTACCCATCTGAGGAGAAAAAGTCATCCAAAGACAAAGAAATTTAAGAAAGGAATTCAAAATAATGAATCAAGTTTCACAAGTCATCACTACATTAGAACACTACAAAGTAGTGATTAGAGACACTCTTGAGTATACCTTACCAAGAGACAATTATGACATGAATGCCTATAACGAGAAGAAGAGAAGCATTCTCGTTGAGTTAGACCAAAACACTCCACTCAAGAGCATCATCAACAATTCTGGAGAAAATGGCCAAAAGTTAGAGAAATTAATCCGTGACTTCTATGAAGAAGTTTATGGTGATAGTTCCACGATTTTAAAAGCAGCAGAAGACGGACTTCGTGTTGATCATGCTCAACACCTTGCTATCTTTAAGAGCGTTCTCCCAATCCATGAAAATATCGAAGGAATGGTTAGAGGAATTCTTGCCGATGCAAAGAAGAACGGTCTTGATGTTGCCCAAGTTGAAAATGTCGATAATTTAGAAGAAAGAATGTATCGCACAGTTTGCTACTTAACTTTAACGAATCAATTAGTTAAGCTTTTCAGCGACTATAACCAAGCTCGTCGTGAAGCAAAAGGCGAAGAAAGTGCAGCTTCCAAATTCATTGGAAACGATATCAACGCTGTTATCCAAAATCTTAACATTGTTCGTGCCAATTCCCATATCACAGATAGCCGTTTCATGGGTGTCCAAGACAAAGTTTTCGAGTTAGTCGAATTCATGACAGGACGTCGTGATTTACCAATGGGAAAAGGCTTTGGCGATGTTATCAAAGAAACACAAGATGCAGTTGGTGGATTAGTCCGTGAAGTTGAACCAGCTTTCCGTGATGCTTATGTTCCAACTCTTGATGAACTCATCAAACAAGCGCAAGCCAACGGCAATAAGATCGGTGGCGAAAATGCTGAAGGAAGCACAGCTCCAGAAGCAACAACAGAGGAAAAAGCTTAATTTTCTCTTTTAGAGGATATAAAGAATGGCCGAGTCAACAACAGTAAAAACAAAGAAAGTGCATAGCAAAAAATGGCATACCACATGGCGCGCTATAGTTTGCACTTTTGATGCGGCTTTAGCCCTTGGCGGTTTAATCATGATTGCTTTAGGCATCGTTTCTGACTATCTTCCAAAGAAGAATAGCGAAAACTGGACTGGTAATGCCGCCTTCAAAGCTGCCACTGGAATGGACTATCGTTGGTTTGGCTTTATCCTTATCGCTTGTGCTATAGCAATAATGTTAATCGCATTTAATGTTATGGCTCATCGTGATGCTTCTGATAAGGAACGTGAATTAAGACGTCAAGAAAGAATGAAAGTTCTTGCTGCCTCTGAATCTGTTTCTGAAGAAGAAAAGGCGAAAAGCGAAGCAATTGAAGTTACTTCAACCGCTAAATAAAAAAT
>CAVDTI010000077.1:0-3830 GCA_963611905.1 Faecalibacterium prausnitzii
ATCGGCTCTTAGAGGACAATGGCTAAGAGGCGTTCTTTTCTTCCTTTTTGAAGCTGTTTTTATTGTCTTCATGTGTCTACCACAGGGAGGCGGATATTGGCTAAGCATGTTGCCATCTTTAGGTAAAGTCGGTCCAGAAGTAAACGTTTTCGATGAAGAGCTTGATACGTATGTCACAAGATATCATGATAATTCGTTTAGAATTCTTCTTTATGGCGTCTTAACAATCTTTTTCATTATCGCTTTCATCTATACATGGAGATTAAATGTTAAGCAAAACAAAATTTCCCAAGAAATCGTTGCGAGCGGTAAGCCTCTTAAGAGCGGAAAAGATGATTTACGTTCCCTTGTTGATGATCAATTCCACAAAACCTTACTTGCCTTGCCAGTCACTGGTATTATCATATTCACGGTTTTGCCAATTGTGTTCATGGTCTTAGTTGCATTTACAAACTATAGCGGACTAGACAACGGTTACACAAATAATCTCTTCCACTGGGTCGGATGGGACAACTTCAATACGATGTTGAACTGGAGCAGCGGAGATAAAACTTATTCTGCCGCATTCGGTGAGATTCTTGTCTGGACTCTCATTTGGGCTTTCTTTGCAACTTTCTCGAACTACTTCTTAGGAATGATCGTTGCTATGATTATCAACAAGAAAGGCATCCACTTAAAGAAATTTTGGAGAACAGTACTCGTCTTAACGATTGCCATTCCTCAATTTATTTCCTTGCTTTATGTCTCCAAAATGTTTGCGAACAACGGTATCGTCATCGCCAAACTAAGAGAATGGTTTGGCGTTACAGGATTTAGTTTCTATGATAATCCTACATGCGCCAGAGTCACTGTTATTCTTATTAACATTTGGATCGGTATACCTTACTTAATGCTTATCGCTACAGGTATCTTGATGAATATTCCTCAAGATTTATATGAATCTGCCAAAATTGATGGTGCTAATGCGTTCCAACAATATGTAAAGATCACTCTTCCATATATGTTGTTTGTTACGGGTCCTTATTTATTAACCTCGTTTATTGGCAATATGAATAACTTTAACGTTATCTACCTGCTCACTGGAGGCGGACCAACAAATTCTGCTGCATCAGGTGCTCAAGGCTCGGTTGGCTACACTGACTTGCTTGTCACTTGGTTGTTCAAAATCACCACTGATACAGATTCCAAATACTATATGGCATCAGTCGTTGGTATCTTAGTATTCTTAGTCGCCGCCGTTTTATCCCTTATTGTCTATAACCTTATGCCATCCAACAAGAATGAGGAGGATTATCAATAATGTTTAAACGCAAAAATGATACAGCTGTTGTAGAAACGCCTGAGTCCAGGGCTGAAAAACGTCACATGGGACTTCATGCAAAAACAACAATTGCAAATACTGTTATCTATATCATTCTCATCTTAATGACAATCATATGGTTATTCCCATTTGTTGGAATTTTCCTCGATAGTTTCGAAACCGCAACAAGTGCCCCTCATGGTTATTTATGGCCAAAGCAATGGGGAGTTGATAACTATGTGAAATTGTTCACAGTTACTGATAACATCAAATTCGTTCATTGGTTCTTGAATACATTGATTATGGCTGTTGCGACTTCAATTCTTCAAACAATCATCGTTCTTTGCATGAGTTATACTCTTTCTAGACTTCGTTTCAAAGGACGTAAATTCTTGATGAATTTCATGTTGGTACTTGGAATGTTCCCTGGAATGCTCACGATGATTATTCTTTATCGTGTTCTTGCCGATATGGGCTTAACTGGAGCAACTGCTGTTCCTGGTTTAATCTTGGTTTATGTTGCAAGTTCAGGCATGGGTTATTATGTTTCTAAAGGTTTCTTTGACACTCTTCCTAAGAGCTTGGATGAAGCGGCAAGAATCGATGGTGCAACGAACGCTCAAGTTCTCACCAAAATAATTCTTCCTCTTTCTAAACCAATTGTTATTTACACATTATTAACAGCATTCATGGCTCCTTGGGGAGATTTCGTCTTTGCAAAATATATTGCCGCAAATAATCCACAAGGTTTCAACGTCGCTGTAGCTTTACAAAACATGATTGGCACAGATGCATCACTTAACGCAAACTATGGCGCTTTCTGTGCCGGTGGCGTTATCGTCGCAGTTCCAGTCGCGTTGTTATTCATCTTACTTCAAAAATATTATGTCGAAGGTGTCACAGGTGGCGCCGTCAAAGGATAGGAGAAAATTATGGCAGAAGTTAAACTTACAAATGTTAAAAAAGTCTATCAAGGCGGCGTAGTTGCTGTTCACGACTTTAATCTCACAATTGCTGATAAAGAATTTGTCGTCTTTGTCGGCCCATCTGGATGTGGTAAATCCACCACACTCCGAATGATTGCCGGTCTTGAAGAAATCAGTGATGGAACCGTTGAAATCGATGGAGAAATTGTCAACGACCTCCAACCAAAAGATCGTCACATTTCAATGGTCTTCCAAAACTATGCTTTGTACCCACACTTAACGGTTTTTGAAAACATGGCCTTCCCTCTTCGTCTTCTTCGTCCAAAGATGAGTCAAGATGAAATATATGCTCGTGTCACAAATGCTGCGGAAATCTTAGGCATCACCCCTTACTTAACACGTAAGCCAAAAGCACTCTCTGGTGGACAAAGACAACGTGTTGCTATCGGACGTGCTATGGTTAAAGATTGCAAGGTCTTCTTAATGGATGAACCATTATCAAATCTCGATGCAAAGCTCCGTAACCAAATGCGTGCTGAAATCATTCTCTTAAGAAAGAAGATTCAAACAACTTTCGTCTATGTTACCCACGATCAGACGGAAGCCATGACTCTTGGCGATAGAATTGTCATCATGAAGGATGGTTTCATCCAACAAGTCGGCACTCCACACGAAGTCTTCGATAAGCCGGTTAACTTATTTGTTGCTGAATTTATCGGTGCTCCGAAGATGAATACCTTCCCAGCCTTATTAACTCTCGAAAAAGGAAAATATTATGTCAGTGCATTCGGTGGAAAACTCGAAATTACCGACGATAGAGCTAAATTATTGTCAGAAAAGATTGGAGACATTCCAGAAGGCGGACTCAATATCACACTTGGTGTAAGACCAGAACACATCATGTTAGGCAAGAAGAATTCTTCAAGTATCCATGTCGAAATTCAAGTTAACGAAATGATGGGCAGCGAACTTCACCTACACGTCTTAACAGATGATGGCACCCAACTCGTTGTTCGTGTTCCAACCATTCAGCTTTCTGACGAAGAGAGAGATTCAATGGTCGCAGGAAAAGAACTCTACCTCACCTTCGAAGGAAAAGTCATGCAATTCTTCGATTCTGAAACCGGAGTATCTCTTATCAACAACTAATCATCATTCAAGGGGGCCTAACGGTTCCCTTATTTTTTAAAGAAATTCAGAATTAATCGTTAGCATATTTCTGAATTAGAAAGGAAATATAATGAAAAAGGTAATAGCTTTAAGCTTAACTCTTGCTTCACTTGTCTTAGCAGGATGCACTCCTTCTAAGGATAAATCCTTAGATTCATCCTCATCCAGTGGCGTCTCTTCATCCAAAGCATCATCTTCATCAAGAAGTTCTTCCTACGATCCAGATGATCAAATTTTCAATCGTGATGACGGAAAAGCACTTGAAGTAAAGGAAATAACAGACAAATATACGGTCGGCACGACAACTAATGATACAAAATATGAATACGATAAAGTTTACGCAAATAAGCCAACAAACACATTATCAGACGATTTTGCTTGGGGCGTTGATTGTTCCTCTCTTTACGAAGTAGAAAAAGCCGGTGGCAGATTCT
>CAVDTI010000077.1:3840-8885 GCA_963611905.1 Faecalibacterium prausnitzii
TATGGAGAGGACGGAAAAGAAGAAGATTTGTTTAAAATCTTAAAAGCAGGTGGAGCAAACTATGCTCGCTTCCGTTTATGGGTTGATCCATACGATAAGAATGGAGAGAGTTATGGCGGAGGGACAAATGATATTTCTACAGATATTTATTTGGCAAAGCGGGCGTCTGCAGCAGGAATGAAAATTCTTCTCAACTTCCACTATAGCGACTCTTGGGTTGATCCATCAAAGAAATGGGCTCCAAAAGATTGGATGTGGATTGAAAATGGCAAGCCAACAATCAACGATAAAACGCAATATAAACGTGTAGGAGACTTCACAGCTCATGCGTTAAACGCCTTTAAAAATGAAGGCCTAACAGTCGATGCTGTTCAAATCGGCAACGAGGTTAATAATGGCATGGCAGGAAGCGATAACGCCATATCTTGGTACTTTGCTGAAATGATCAAAGCTGGTGTCGAGACTTCAAAAGCAATCTTCCCTAACGTTAAGACAATTGTTCACTTGACCAATATCACCAATCCATCTGGCGTTTATCAAATCTACGATAGACTATATACAAAATGGAAAGTTGATTGGGATGTATGCGGACTTAGCTACTATCCATTCTGGCATGGTGATAGGGAAAATCTTCAAGATGTCATGGATAATTGTGCCGAAAAATACGGTAAAGAAGTCATGATTGTTGAAACATCTTGGGGATATACGGATGATTATGCTTCATATTGCAATAACCAATTCTCCTCAAAGATGAATGAAGCTGGCGGCTATAAGACTTCTTATCAAGCTCAAACTTCAGAATTAGCAGAATTAGCGGATTGCCTCTCAAAAGTCCCTGAAGGAAAAGGAACTGGTCTCTTCTATTGGGAACCAGCCTGGCTCCCAAGACAAGGAAGTGGTTGGATTTCTAAGACTGGTTACTACTATAACGAACATGGATACGATTACGAAAAATCCTCTGATTTGGATGGGTATTCTGATTCTTCTTGTTACTCAAGCTGGGCAAACCAAGCGTTATTCGATTACACCGGAAAAGCCCTTCCATCGTATAAAGCTTACAAATTGATCCAAGACGGTTCACAAGCGAAGGAAGAAGAAGCCCTTGGTGCAGTTAAGACTGAATATAGTGCAACATATAACTTATCGGATGATACGAATTCAATTCCTACAACAGGCCAAATAGCCACTAACCTCGATAAATTGAGCACTGAAAATATTGTTTGGAATGAAAGTGAAGTTGCAGCTTTAAAAAAAGCGGAGCAAGGACATACAACAATACACGGCAAGCTCGGTGAGTTTGATGTTACATGTGACGTCCTCGTTATCTACAACTACATAAAAGACAATTCATTTGAAAATCAAACCACATTGCAAGGTTCTAGCGCTAATGAATACAAAGTTGGTGATCCATGGACCCTAGAAGCATCATCCAACGGCGTGCGCGTTGAAACAAAGAGTGAAGGTAACCGCAGCGGAACTCACTACTTCCATTGGTGGTCTTCAAGCGCATTTACTTTCACGCTTTCACAAAAATTAAACTCAATTCCAGCTGGAACATATACCTTAAGTACTTACGTTCTAACGCATTTAGCAAGTGAGTATGGCGGATATAGCAAATTTAATTTATTCTATCAAGTTGGTAACGGAGAAAAGAAAACCGTTTCAATGTTATCGAATTGCAAAGGATACAGTTCAGGATTGGTCGAATGGTCTATACCATCAATCGTTGTCTCCTCAACAAGCGATGTTACAATCGGCATGGAATGTGAGGCTGGCGCAACAAGCTGGGGGCATAACGATGACTGGTCCTTTGTCAGAGCAGCATAAAAAGAAAGGTAAAAAATGGAAAACAAATTTGTACTCACTTTAATCGATCGTCCGGAAATGGCGCCGGAATACGCTCAAAAAACTACGCAAAGTGGCAAGGCCGATGATTTAACCTCCACCGCTTTGCTTGACGAATCTTTAAGCATCTTCATTTTCCAACAAGAAGAAGCACATAAACGTGGTTTAAAGACAACAATCGAAATGACATACGCTTCGCTCTTTAGCGACATTGTCGTTCAACTTGCCAAACGCGATCACGAAAAATACGGCGATGAAATTGCTCTCACCTTATTGGGTCTTCCATGCGAACAATTCTATGAAAAATATAAGACAAAAGATTTCTGCATCTGGATGTTCTCTAATGAAGACAAAGAAAGAATCGTTGATGACGTATTTGGACTCTTTTATGAGAAATTCGGTTTCTACCCTGAATCAACAGGTTCTTACTATATGGATGCTTACACCATCAACTATATTAAGAAAAAGTACCCAATGGTGAAGTGCGCAATCGCTACATGTTGGGAAGAAGGTGTTAAGTGTTATCATACAACAAATAACTCTTGGTACACCTTCATCGATGGCGGACCATGGGCACCATGGATTCCATCAAAAGTCAACTCTTGTATGCCTGCAGATTCTAAAGAAGATGATTCCGGTATCGTTGCAATCCCTCACCTTTCTCGTGACCTTATGGCTTGTTTTGACGGCAATGGATCTAATTTTGGCACTCACCCGCAAAACGTTCTTCGCGGCATGATTTACGAAGATAACGAACTTCCGTATTTCTTCAACTTGGTTGATATGTATCGCCAACAAGGAAAGTATAACAGCGGGCATTCCTACAATATGATGTTCGTTGGACCAGGTTGGTTAAACAAAGCTGGAAGATGGGAACAACCCTACGAATTGCTCCGTAAATCTTATTGCGATGGTCTTGATTACTACGCAAAGCTTAAGAAAGAAGGCAAACTTGTCGATATGACAATGAGCGAATATGCGGACTACTATCGTGAAGAACATCCTTCTTACATGGAGCCAGAAGTTGCCTTATGGAAAGACGTCCTTTACGGATCAGATAAAGAATATTTCTGGTACTACGATCCATATATGAGAGCATGTCTTGATTTCAACCAAGGCGGTGCGATGATTTGTTTAAATCCATACGTTGGCAAACTTGATTTACCAGTAGGTATTGGCACAGGAAATGCCTATAATTGCTCCTATCCATATATCATCCAAGCGAACTACCGTGCTGGTTTCTTTACACACTATGCAGGTCAAGGAACACTTAAGAGCGCCGTCATCAAACGCCATAACGAAGAAGTTGATTTGGCTCTTGAAAGAACAATGGCAACTTATTCAAAAGTTGGAGAGGACATTCTTCTTACAACAAACGAATTTGATGTTGTATTCTCTGATTTAACTGTCAGAATGCGTTCTAAATATCTCTTTAAGAAAGGCACAGGAGAAATCGTTACAACACGCGAAATCCTCTCCCCGCTTGATGAAGAAGGAATTGAAATCGAAGATTATCTTGTTGGCTGCTATGGAATCGATGAATATAGCGATGATATGACTGGTGTCACTCTCGAAGTCGAAGGAAAAGAAAAAGAGAGCATCGATTATGCCTATAAGATGAGAAATATCGAAAAGAAAGAAAGCCTAGCAAGAGCGATCATCCCTCAAATAAACTCTATCGTTGAAATGGGAAGTGACGATAAAGACTACGCAGGCCGTGTCGAAGAAGGTATTGCCTTCTCCCCAATGTTCCGTTTAAGCATTAAGAAGAAATTCACAAAAGAAGGAGAATTAAGCTCATGGCTCAAAGTAAAAAAGGTGCACTAAATTATCGTTGCCCACAATGTTTCATGCGTGATATCGACATAGATATGTTCTATGACGAAGAAAAACACGAATATTACTGCATTCGTTGTTGTTTCCACGGAGACGAAAAGAAAGTCAAAGAATGGAACCAGATGATCAAACTCAAATATGGCCACATTGTTGACCGTATCACATCAATGAACGAGGATAACGAGCCAATCACTTGGCATCCATACAAAAAAGGAGAATTATGATGTTTCTTGGAATTGATGCTTCAACACAAGTCGAAGTAGACGCAAAGAATCCTCATTATTATTACCAGGGTAAGGAAGTTGATCCATGGGCATTCTTGCATACGCATAACGACGTTAAATCCATGCGTCTTCGTCTTTGGATTGATCCATACGATGAAAAAGGTCGCCCATATGGTGGCGGAACGGTTGATTTCCCAACTTGGATTAAACTTGCAAAACGCGCCGTTAAAGATGGATATAACATCTTATTAGACATCCACTACAGTGATTTCTGGTGCGATCCTGGCAAACAATTAATGCCAAAATCATGGAGAGGTCTTTCTGTTGATGAGGTAGCCAAAAAAGTCTACGAATACACAAAAAAGACCATTCTTGATATTCAAAAAGAAGGAATTGAACTTCCGTATATCCAAATTGGTAACGAAATTACTAATGGCATGCTTTGGCCTTTAGGAAAACTAGGAGAAAGAGGAAAAGATGGCCTTCGTTCTAATTATGACAATCTTGCTCTCTTCCTTAGAAATGGTATTAAAGCAGCAAGAGAAATCTCTCCAGAAAGCAAATTAATCATTCACTTAGAGAAGAGCTATGATGTCCCTCTCCACGAAGAATATTTCCGTGAAATAATTAAACGTGGGGTAGAATTCGATATTATTGGTCTCTCCTACTACCCATATTGGCATGGAACATTCCCTATGTTCTTCAAGAACGTAGACAATCTAAAAGAAAAGTTCCACAAACCTATTTGGATCGTCGAGACAGGATACGGATTTACCATGGAATCGTTTGTTATGAACGGAAACTATGGCGATAACCTAATTTCCGAAGAATTCTTTAAACAAGAAGGAGTCTATCACCCATATCCATTAACCAAGGAAGGGCAAAAGGATTTCTTAACAAATCTCATCAAACTTTCCAAAGAACATGGTATCGAAGCAATCTATTATTGGGAGCCATTCTGGCTACCTCTTGATGGATTATGTTGGGCAACATACGAAGGTGAAACCTATACTGGCGAAACGAATAAGCCAACGCATAACGAATGGGCAAATCAATGTTTGTTTGATTATGAAGGCAATGCTACACCAGGATTGGATGCCTATAAGTTATAATTTCTATCTATTTAAAAGCCTCTTATTT
>CAVDTI010000078.1:0-5895 GCA_963611905.1 Faecalibacterium prausnitzii
TTAAGAAAATCGGTAACGTACTTATACGTATTTGAGAGTTCACAATATTTGGTATTCGTTGCCTCAAATGCAGCCTTTATCTCATCAAATGTTGCAGTCTTTAAATTGATCTTTCTCTTACCGTTTTGTAAATCAAGCTTCTGAGTATAAATTCCCCAGGAAGTTGTCCACCAGCCAGTAACTGCCGCTTTATATGTCCATAAGGTCCAGGAATACCCTCTCTTTTCGTACATACTTAATTGAGTATCCCAAGCAGATGCGTCTTCAAAGAAAGTAAATTCACCAATATAGTAGGGAACATCGTAGTCATGTCCCCAATTTTTAAGTTCGTGATAACAGTTAAATAACCAATAAGGAACATTTTTCCTTTGCCAGTTATAGAAATGCGTCTCATATTGAATATTTTCCCAATTATATTTGGTTGGATCTGGGAAATTATCAAAGCTCCACACCCCTTCAATCGTTATGACGTGATTGTCTCCTAAAGATCTAATTGCTTTGTAGATTTTATCAAAAACTGGTGCGCAGACTTTTTCTATCGTACCTGCGTTTTGATCGGTGAAATATGCACATGGCTCGTTCATTAAATCATATGTTGCAATCCACTTGCCTAGTTCTGGTTCTTCCTTTGAATAATGTTCAGAAACGTATTTCCATAGATCCACTGTCGCATCTTGATATTTTTCTACGGTCCAAAGGTCATCGCTTTCCATTGTTCCACAATGCTCATACCCACTTTGTCCACCTGGAGTTCCATGCAAATCAAGAATGCAATACAGTTCGTTTTTCTTACAGTTTTCCATGAACGAATCTAAATAAGAAAAAGCTTCGGCTTCACTCTTACGTGTATAAACTCCATCTTTCTCATCAAGAATATCGCGCCAATAGAAAGGAAGACGAATGGCATTTAGTCCCATGTCTTTGATATTTTTAAAATCTTGTTCTCCAAACCAATTTTCGCGATAAATATTAATGAGTTCTTTTCTCTGAGCGTCATTTAAATTTGAATTTGCATTGAATCCCTTAAGTGTTTCCTCCATCGGAAGTTTTGGATAGGTTGGAAGGCCATCGCTATCAAGGACAACTTCTCCGTTCTTATCAAGTTTTTCACCAACACTATACGGCGAAAGCCAGCCTTCAGACACAAGAAGTCCCCCAGCATTAACTCCTCTTAATAAAAGGTATTTGCCATCTTTATCGTATAAAGCCTTTCCTCTTGATTGAACCAAACCAGTCTTATTTTCAATCGTACTATCTTTAGAGACATTCGTGGCTCTTAACGCACTTGAAGCAGCAACGATTCCTAAAAATCCTGATGGAATTACGATGATTGCGGCCAAAACAGACAATGTAATGATTAATATTTTCTTTTTCTTTGGTTTCATAACATGAACCTTCTTTGCGTCTCGATTATAGCACGCCTAGATAAAGTGAAGCAAAAAATATGAAAAGCCAAAAAATCGCAATGAAATTCACCTATTTTTTCCCTTGTGTTATAATACTTACGTTTTATGCTCACGAAAAAAGAAACTCATTTTTTACATGGTTTGCTAGCAGCTTGGATCGCTTTAGGAATTTTGGCTATAGTAAGTGTTGCCTTATCCGTTATCGACATTTGGCAAGCGCAAAGCATGAACGACAACATCATCGAATTGCTTTTCATGGGAATTCATTTAATCGTTATCGGTTTCTTCATTATGATTACGATATCCGCATTCAAAAAAGGCAGCTATATTATTAGAGGTTTAACGTATAGCGCGCACGAAGGAGTAAGCATCCCAATCAGAGTTGCCTCCATTTTAATATTTGCTTTAGGCGCATTCTTGTTTATATATGGCCTACTAATATTAATTCCTTCTGGCGTTTATGATTTTGCTTTTCCGATTACTTTAAAATGGGCAATTTTAAATGCAGGCTTGTTACTCATGGTCCTTATGGGGGCATTCTTCGCCTTTCCGTTTTTATTTGCAAACAACCCAACATTAACCAAGAAAGAAGAAATAGAAAGAAAAGGAAGGAACAAACACAAAAAATGAAAAAAAGAAATTTTTTATTAGTTTTAGCAACACTTGGCGTGTTGCCATTATCCGGATGTAGTAAAGATCCATTAGACGATGATCCAATAAAGCTCAAGAAAGACTCGGCGAGCGATTACACATATGTTGAATCCTCAAACAAAGACGGATCAATGAATTATGAGATTTTCGTAAGATCGTTTTATGATTCAAATGGAGATGGAATCGGAGACTTGAATGGCGTCAAAGAGAAACTGCCTTATCTTGCAGATATGGGGTATAAATCATTGTGGCTCATGCCGATTTTCCGCAGTCCATCTTACCATGGATATGATGTTGTTGATTACTATACAGTTAATTCAGATTATGGAACGATGGAAGATTTCGATTCTTTAGTTAACGAGGCAAAGAAATACAACATCGATATTGTTTTAGATATGGTGTTTAACCATTGTTCAATTCTCAGCCCCTACTTCCAACAATCGCTTGCTGACTATAAATCCGGAAAAACCGGATCCGATTCCAAAGCTGATTGGTTTAATTACAGCGCTTCTTCCACGAAACCAGACGGTTATAACACCTATCAAGGAGTTAATTATGAATCTCGCTTTAGTGATTCAATGCCGGATTTCAATTTGGATTCCGAAGGAGTTCGTAACGAATTGGAAAACATCACCAAATTCTGGATTGAGCACGGTGTTAAAGGATTTCGTTTAGATGCAGTCCTTTACTATTACTATAATGTAACCAACAAAAACGTTGAATTCTTAAATTGGCTTGCGGATACCGCTCATAAATACGATGAAGACTTCTATATGGTTGGTGAAGCCTGGTCTTCCGATGGAGCGATAAACCCATATTTCAAATCAAAATGTGATTCTTTCTTCGGCTTCTCTCTAGCAGCAGGCGGAGATTCTTCTTGCATTAACATTATAAAAGGCTACGGCCGAGCGGATATTATGTCTGAAAACATCGAAAGCGTCGAAAGAACAAGGAAAAACTACAACAAAGATTCTTATACCTCTTATTTCTTAAGCAATCACGATCAAGATAGAATCTCCAAATATTTCGATGATGAGAACATCTGTAAATCTGCTTGTACCTTCTATTCCTTGTTGCCTGGCACAAGCTATACCTATTATGGAGAAGAAATCGCTTTAAAAGGCACTCGTATCACAAACCCAGATGACCAAAGCGATGTTCGTCGTCGTCTTCCAATGATTTGGAGCGAATCGGATAAAACTGGCGAATGTGCTTTTCCTGAATCTGACAAGAAACATCTAAGCAAAAACGAACAAGTTATCAAAGGCGTTAACGACCTCCAAAAAGAAAAGTTTTCATTAACAAACCATTACAAGATGATGATTCATCTCCGTAACAAGTATTCATGGATCAAACACGCTAAATATACAGATTTAACTTCGGTATTAGACACAGAAGAATATAGTGCGATGGCCTATTCTTTGGATTATGAAGGAAATAGAATCATTGTTGTTCACAACTTCTCTAGCCACAACATGGAACTAGTTAGTCCAGGTGAAAAGATAGTAGAACAAATAAACACCATGCATCGTATTCCTGAGTTAAGCGATGGCAAGCTTAGACTTGCTGCCCATAGTAGCGTCATCCTTCAATAATCAAATATTCATAAAATGAGTTGGTTTCTTTTAGAAACTGACTTTTTTTATCGAAAATCGTTCAGAAAATGGCAAAAAAAACAAAAAATTACGATATTTTTTTATAAGAAGAACCAATAAGTTCGTAAACAAACGTTAACCGCAAAATATACGGAGAAAACGTTATTTTTTAAAAAAATGTAAAATACTCCGAACCATTTATAATTGCAAAAAACGTCTAAAAATCGACATTTTAGGTCATGAAAGCGCTTTACTTTTTTTTGGCGACTCACTAAAATTTATGACGACTTAGAAATAGAGTTCACTTGCATGTATTCGTAACCTGAAATATGTAAGCGCTTAACTCTAATTATTGAAAGGAGAAAGTATTAATGAAATTCAATAAGAAAGTCTTAGCAACAGTTTTGCTTGCCTCAACAGCAGCCGTTTTGGCCTCTTGCGAATCTAACAGCAAAGAAAAAATTACGATTTGGGTTTCCGAAGTTGCCGGCGTTTCCGAATCATTTAAGACCTTAGCGGAAAAATACGTTGCTGATAACGGCCTTAATTATGAGGTTAATGTTGTCGGTGTCACAGAAGCCGAATCCGCAACACAAATGTTAACAGACGTCAGCGCAGGTGCCGACATCTATTGTTTCGCACAAGACCAATTCGCTCGTTTAGTCCAAGGTGGCGCTTTAGCAAAATTAGGTACTGCTGCCGCTTCATTCGTTAAAGAAAACAACACAAGCGATAGCGTTACAGCAGCCTCTTCTGGTTCTGATGTCTATGCTTATCCATTAACTGCAGATAACGGCTACTTTATGTATTATGACAAGAGCGTCATCACAGATACCTCTCACCTTGATAGCCTTGAATCTTTAATCGATGATTGCGAAAAGGCTGGCAGAAAGTTCTCTATGGAAATGGGAACAAGCGCTTGGTATTTAGCTGGATTCTTCATGGCGTATGAAGATGGAGCAACCACCCCACTTTGCCATTCCAACTGGACAACAGACAGCAATGGCAAATTCACATCCGTTGATGATAACTACAACAGTGATAACGGCGTTATTGCAGCTAAGGGCGTTCAAAAATTAGTCAAGTCAGAAATGCATGAATCTTCTTCAAAAGCCGCTGACTTCTCTGCCGCTACGAAATCTGCCATCTTAGTCTCTGGTACTTGGGCATATAACGACGTAAAAGCAGCATTAGGAGACAATATGGGTGTTGCCGACCTTCCAAGCTATACAGTTGGCGGAAAGTCATATCACTTAGGTTCCTACTCTGGCTATAAACTAATGGGTGTTAAGCCACAACAAGATGCAACAAAACAATCTAATCTTCATAAACTCGCTCAATATTTAACCAATTACGATGGCCAAATGAGCAGATTAAAGGAATTTGGTTGGGGACCTTCTAATAAAACAGCACAAGGCACCGATGAATATAAAGCAAATCCAGCTCTTGTCGCTTTATCCGAACAAAATAAATATGCCACTCCACAAGGGCAAATCTCTGGTGCTTGGTGGGATATTGCAAAAGTCATTGCTACAGATCTTGAAAGCGCCGAAGAAACAGATGAGGCAATTAAAACCGTTTTAAAGAACTACGAAGACAAGGTTAAAAAGTCTCTCACGATGACAGATGAGCAAAGACGTGCATTCACAGTTATCGGCGCAATCAAATCAGAAAATTGCGAATGGAATACCGATATCGAAATGGTTGAAAGCCCAGAAAATACCTGGACAACCAAAAAAGCACTTGTCTTAGCTGAAGGAGACGAATTCAAATGTCGTCAAGGATTAAGCTGGGATGTAAGCTTCGGTGCTGATGGCGGTAACTTCAAGATCACAGCAGAAAACGCTGGAACAAAGAAGATTCAAATCGTTACAACAGTTGCAGATGGACAAGTCACTTCCGGAACAATCAGCTTAGTTGACTAATTCTTAATATTAAAGGTGGGGTTGTTCACTTTCCCCACCTTTTTAACCCAAAAAGTGATTAAGAAAGGCGTACTATGAAACATTATAGTGATTTGGAATATCTTAAATTGAATAAATTCCAAAGATTCGGTTACAAGTTTTTAGCCTTTTTCTGTGGCATTCCCCTTTGGTTCAAAAACCTTGGGTTAAAAATATGGTCTAAATTAAAACAATTTGGCTTATTTGTTAAAAACGATGTCATGGATGTGCTGAACACTTTCAAAAATGGCGATTGGAAGACCCGCATTTCCTTTTTAGTAATGGGTTTCGGATCGGCTC
>CAVDTI010000079.1:0-9491 GCA_963611905.1 Faecalibacterium prausnitzii
GAATATTTCTTCGCCAATTCATCAAAATAAGTAAGCATCAGTTTTTTAAAACGCTTCCGCACCAAAAATACGGGTTTTTCAGCTTCGAAGCACATTTTTGGCATTTGATTTTTGAGTATGTTAAAGTTAGATAAAGGAGTTAACTATCATGATCAAATTCTTCAAAAACAAAGACACCAAACTTGTAAGAATGGTGACCAATGGCGAAAATCCCCAACCAAATGAAATGGAGCTAAAAGCAAATACGACAGATGCTGCTATAGAGAAACACGTTCCTGTTATTGAAATAAAAGAAAATGAAGCAACTGTTAAAGTCGGAAGTGTGACTCATCCAATGACAGTAGAACACCATATAGCCTTTATTGTTTTAGTAACAGACAAAAGAACTCTTCTAAAAGAATTAGACAATACCGGCCTTCCAGAAACAACGTTTCTTCTAGAAAAAAACGAGAAAGTCATTAAAGCCTATGAATATTGCAACCTACATGGGCTTTGGGTTAAAGAATTATAAAATAAGTTGGTTTTAACAACGATATTTTGATATTTATCCAAAAAAATCGCTTCATATGTTGTTTATAAAAACAAATGGTTCAATGATAATTAAAAAATAAAATTAGCCATGTGAATTTTTAGCTCCATCGTTAGAATAATTAATTGTTATTGGTGGAATGCCAAAAATAATATAAGAAAGAAATTTATACCTTAACCAACAAGTAAAAGACTCTTAAGGAAACGAGTATGGACAGCCTAAATACAATGAAATCAAATAAGCAATATATAGCCAAAGACAGAGAAATGCCAAAGGATATTCAACATAAGGCAAGGAAACTTTGTTTTGAATACAATCATTTGGATCCAGATAACGCAAAAAGAAAAAGAGAAATCTTAAAAAGACTTTTTGGTGATTGCTCTGACCTTACTTTTGTTGAACCAACTTTTCAATGCGACTATGGAATTAATATCCACACAAAAGGTTTAACGGTCATCAATTTCAACTGTGTAATTCTTGATACGTCTCCGGTTTTAATCGGTGAGAATTGCTTCATTGCTCCCAATGTTACTATCTCTTGTTCTGGTCACCCTCTAGATTCCGAAGAAAGAAATGCAGGCTATCTTGTTAGCAAGCCAATAACAATAGGGGATAATGTTTGGATTGGAGCTAACGTTGTTATTCGTGGAGGAGTAACGATAGGGAATAATGCTGTTATTGGCGCAGGAAGCGTAGTAACAAAAGACATGCCTGAAGGTTTTATTTGCTTTGGGTCTCCTTGCAAGCCAATAAGAAGAATAACAGATAAAGATAAACTTCTTTTGAACGATTCTTTAGAGAAACACTAGTTTCTTGTATGCGCTTTCAAAGGCAAATTTTGGGTTCATAATACCCATTTTTGTTTATATGACTCTCTGATAGAGTTACTATAAGGTATCACTATTAAGAGGAAAAATTATGAAAAAAATACAAAAAGTCCTTGCGTTAAGCCTAGCTTCCTTGATGTTAAGCGCTTGTAATGAGCCTATTTCATCAAGTAGCAGTGCTGCTTCTTCATCTTCGTATGAATCAAGCGTGGGTTCATCTTCTTCTAGCCAACAAGATGTTGGTGAACAATGGGATGAATCATTACAAAAATTAATGAAGAAATATTGTGGAGAAGTTTTACCTTATCCAGAAGGCAAACTTTTCGGCACAATTAAATTTACAGAAAGAAGTCAAAACGGGACAACATTTCTTGAAATATATGATGAAGCGAAAAGCTTTACTTTGAAAACGTATTCTGAAATGTTAGAAGATTCTGGCTGGAACGTAACAAAAGACTATGAAGGAAATGCTATTAGAAAAGACGCCAACGGAACGGAATTTGTTGAAAGCGTTAAGAAGTCTAGCGATGGCAAGACCGGATACGATGTTAGTTATTTCTTTGATTCCAATAGTCCATCTGCAAATGTTATTTGGTGTTTCAATAATCTTAGTGGCTCTTTAACGGAGAATACTGCTTGGAGCGAAGAAGAGGAATCTTATATTCAATATGGTCTTCTCTCTGACTTGCCTTTCATCAAACTTGGTTCTGATTATAAGGTTGTAAATTCTAGCGAAAATGTTCTTTCTATTTTCGATTATTGTGCAATAGACTTAAGAAAAGATTATTCTGACCTCTTAGCTAAGAACGGCTTCATTCTTAACGAAAAGATAAGCAAAGAAAATGGACTATATTATCTAACAAAGGTTATCGACAATGGTTCAACGATTATGGCTGCATTAAGCTATTCAAATGGCAACCTTTTTAAATTTGCTTATTTACCAAAATACACTGAAAGCAGCTCATGGCCAAAGGACGCAGTCAAAGAGATTGAAAAAGAAAACGATGTTACCGTTCCTTCGCTTACCAGCACACAATATATAACTGGTTATTCTTATTATGTGAAAAACGGCATTGTTCATATTACCGTGAATTCAACTTATACAAAGCTTTTTGATAAATACGAGGAAAAACTTATCGAAGCCGCATTCCAAGAAGTACAAGATACTTATGGTTCATATACCAACTGGGAAGAAAAGGTTGAAATAGTACTTACCTCACTTTTTGACGAATATGGAAGTTCCTCTGGTTTAGATATTTTAATTTGTCCAATTAATCCATCATCAACCTTTTCTAAGAGTTGGCCAAAGGAGGCGATTTCTTCTTTCTTAAACACATTTAAAATCAATGTAACGTGTCCTGACTTCGTTTCTATTCCAGATACGGGGAAAGATTTGAAATACACGGTTGTCGATGATTTTGACGCTCACGTTCAAGATTGGTATGACTACATTCTTGCAAATGGATCTTGGATGGGAATTGACGTGACCGATAAAGAAAAAGTTAAAAAGATAGCGGAAAAAACTGCAGAAGAAGAAATGGCCGTCTTTATCGAAACGTATGATCCAGATAAGAAAATATTAGATGCCTATGATGAAGTTCTTTATAAGGCTGGATGGTACGATTCTTCTAGCGATGGCATTTGGTCGTATGAAGATCCGACTGGTGAACTAGCCATTTATTTTAGCAACTACAACAACGTGACTCATATAAACGTTGGTATTGGTGATCACAAAGAACATACTCCAATATTTGGTTTCAAAAATGAATCAATGATTCTTGGGGTTGGAACAAAGACGTTCTCTGATTTTGATATGAATATGTTGCCATATGAAGTTACGTTTACTTCTAGTGATACAACAGGAAAAATAAGTATAGATCAAGACGGATATATCACAATTGCTGATGATGCAGAAATTGGAATGGAAGCTACAATTAGTGCGACTATAAATGTAACAGGAGAAAGCGCTCCACGTGTTTCTACTTGCAAGATAACGGTTGCAGAAAGAAGCCCATATACCACAGTGACTGCAATTGATGCGGTTGCAAAATTGCTTGATGTTTGCTTCCCGCTCGAAGATGATTCGCATAAAGCCAACCATGATGAATATGGTGATTGGACTGAACTTAATGCTAGCTCCGTAGAAGGGGGTACCCTTGATGCATTAAAGAAATTGGTTACTGAAAAGCTAATTCCTGAAACGTTTGTTGCAGAAGGAGATTGGCAAAAGGGCGAACCAATAATTAATCCGGATAATCTATCCATTAAAGGCGCGTATGTTAAGAAATACGTTTGTGATGGGATCGTTCTTAATTACACGGTTTACGAAGATGATGACGCATTGATTTTACAAATAGCTGCCACAAAAGCCGCATAATTTTTACTTTCATCATCTTAGCCGTCTCTAAAATGAGGCGGCTTTTTCAATAGATTTTGGAATTTTTTGAAAATTCTCGTCTATATATAAGTGAAGGAGATGTGTAGACGAAATGAGCGCAAAAAGAATAAGCAAAGAAGAGATGAATAATCTTGCAAAGGAAATTGATAGGAAACTCCAAGATTTTATTAGAGAGGGTAAATATAAAGAGGTTCTTATAAGCATGGGGAATCTTGGCAAATATTCTTTGAATAATCAAATCTATATCATTGCTCAAAATCCCAATGCTAGAACGCTTAACGGGTTACATGTATGGAATTCATATGGAAGAACAATTAAGAAAGGTGAGAAAGGCATAAAAATCTTTAAACCTATAATAGGAAAAAACGAAAAGAAAGAAGGCGAGGATAAAGAAGAACGTGCATTGAGAGGATTTCAAATTGGCTATGTTTTTGACGTTTCCCAAACTGAGGGCAAGGAGATAGATGTTTTCCGTTTTGACGAGAAGAAGGTTGTGGAAAATAAGAATGAAATTCTAGAATCTTTAAGAGAAATTGCGAATGATAGTGGATATGAATTTTCTTATTCAAAATTAAATGAGCTTGGTGAAAATTGTTATGGCTTATGTAATCATTCAACGAAGCAAATCAAGATACTTGAAGGCCTTTCGGATCTTCAAGAAATCTCTACAAGCATTCATGAGCTCGGTCATATGCTGGCTCATTCTAGATATAGGGAAGACTTTAATGGGCTCACGCTTAAAGAAAAACGAGAAATAAAAGAAGTGGAGGCAGAATCTATCGCCTGCATCGTTTGTTCCTATCTTGGCTTGGATACAGAGAATTTCAATTTTTCCTATATTTGTGGTTGGTCAGAAGGAGATATCTCAAAGTTTAGAAAGAATTTGGAAGTAATTTCGAAATTTGCTTCACTAATAATTAATGGCATCAATAATGCAAAGACTAAAATTTCGATAACCGACAGTAGTTAATTAAGCAGATGAATTCGCTTTATAACATTAATTCTATAACGTAACATAAAAAGAGTTACAATACGAAAAACGTGTTAAGAAAACACACCATTCACGAATCGCATTATTCATGTAAGCATTTACACTTATCTATGTAGGTTTTAAGTTATATACTTATAACCCGGCAAAGGAGCTGCACTAAAATGGCAAAAAACAAAAACAGATTTAGTTACTTCACTTATCTGAAACCTTATAGAAAACATTTGATATTGGCCGTAAGCACAATCCTTATTGAATGCGGATTAGAAATATCATTGCCATTTTTGATGAATATGCTTCTACAAAAAGGGATGAATACGGACCTATCTGGTGATGGAGTTTCATATACTTTAAATCTTTCGTATACCCTTATGATGGGTGGGGTTATGTTATCTTTTGCTGTCGCTTCATTTTTTCTTGGAATGGTTACTGCAAAAAGCACAGCAAAAGCAGGTCGCGGTCTTGGTTATGAATTAAGAAAATTAGAATATAAAAAGATTCAAGAGTTCACATTCTCTAATCTTGATGATTTTAGGATTAACTCTTTGATCACGAGAATGACTAATGATATTCAAATAATCTCCGATTCTTTTTGCCAACTGCTTCGCCCTATATTAAGGGCGCCTTTGCAACTAATTTTTGCTACCGTTTTTGCCATTATGATGTCAAAAGAACTCAGTATTGTTTTTGCTGTATCTGTTCCTTTACTTGGTATCGCTTTGTTTACGATCGTTATAATCGCAAGGCCTAAGTTTTATAAACTTCAAACAGCCTTAGACAACATTAATAGAACTACTCAAGAAACCTTGGTTGCAGAGAAACTTGTCAGAGCAAATTCTAAGATGGATTACGAGGAAGAGAAATTCAGAAACGTTAACAACGAATCAAAGAAAATAGGCAATAAGGCGTTAGGCTTAACTGCTTTGAATATGGGATTCATGCAAATGATGACATATTCTTGTATTATTGCGGTTTTGTATATAGGTGGGCAAACAGCTATTCTTAAACAACAAGACGCCGAATCTGTTAGTAATATCGCTACTTTCTTATCATACGTCAATCAAATGATGGCCTCCTTAAACATGCTTAGCAACGTTTTCATGATTTTCACTCGTAGCGAAGCAAGCAAGAAGAGAGTCCATGAAGTTTTCCAAGCAAAGAGCGAGATCATCGACAAGAAAGATTCTCCTTTGAAAATAGAAAACGGTTCAATTGAGTTCAATCATGTTTCTTTCAAATACAAAGAAACAAGTGAGGAATATGTTATCAAAGACAACACTTTCGCAATTAATGATGGCGAATTTGTTGGTATTTTGGGGCAAACAGGATCATCTAAATCCACTCTTATATATTTAATTGAGAGATTTTATGACGTTTCTGAAGGTGAAATCTTAATCAGCGGCAATAACATTAAGGATTATCCAGTTGAAGAAGTTAGAAAGAATATAGCCATATCTTTTCAAAACCCAACCTTGTTTACCGGGACAATTAGAGACAATCTTTTATGGGGCAAACAAGACGCAACAGAAGAAGAGATTGTCGAAGCATGCAAAATTGCGTGCTGCCACGATTTCATTGTTAATAAATTGCCTAATGGATATGACACCGAATTAGGGCAGACTGGTAGTAACGTCTCAGGTGGCCAAAGACAGCGCTTATGCATTGCTAGGGCTTTAATTAGAAAACCAAAGATTCTTATTCTTGACGATTCCTTCTCGGCCTTAGATAGAATCACAGAAGCAGAGCTCAAAGAAAACCTTCGCACAAAATTACCAAACATGACTAAAATCATCATTTCTCAAAAGGTTTCTTCCATTAGCGATGCGGACAAGATTATCGTTCTTAATGAGGGCAAGATAAACTCCATTGGAGATAATGAAACTCTCTTAAAAACAGATGATATCTACAGGGACATTTATCATATCCAAACGGAGGGCAAATAATATGGAAAAGAAAAGAAGACCGGATAATTTGCCTAGGACTTTACTGAGGCTTTTTGGATATTTCAAAGGTTTATGGCCTTTGGTTATACTTGTCGTAATTATGGCTATATATTCTGGCTTAACAGAAATATTGGTCACAAGATTGGCAGGCAACGTTACTGATGGAATCATTGATAATTTTCATGAATCTACAGAAGTAAGATTGAACTTATTAGTTAATAGTTTAGTGCCAATTATATTCATGTGTGCGGCTGGATTCGTTTGTGCTTTTATCTATAACTCAATTATGGTAAGAATAACACAAAGAGTTCTTTTTAAGATTCGTACCGATTTGATGAGAAAGGTCCAAACACTACCTATCTCTTATTTCGATAAGCATACGCATGGAGAAATAATGTCTTATTTCACTAACGATGTTGATAGCATTGTTAACGCCTTAAACGATTCGTTTAGCAATATCTTCTTATCTTTAGTAAAGATTATTGGAACCATTGTTACCTTATTCCTCATCAATGTGTATTTAACGTTGATCGTTATTTTCTTCATCGTAGTGATGTTTATCTTCATGTACTTCAATACAAAAGCCAGTAGAAAACATTTCCGCAAACAACAAAACGCTTTAAGCGCCGTTAACTCCGTTGTAGAAGAAGATGTTTCAGGAGTTAAAGTCATTAAGGCTTTCTCTCATGAAGACGCCTCGTTTGCTAAGTTCTCCAAAGCAAATAATAATTGGAGAGAATCTTCTGAGAAGGCCTTCTTCCATACTCAAGTTAATATCCCTTTCTTTGTTTCTCTTAGTTATCTTAATTTCTCCATCTCATCAGTGTGTGGAGTTTTAGCCTTATGCACAGGATGGGCTGGCCCTCTCACGTTTGGCGCTCTTCAATCATATTTGGTTCTAACAAGAAATGCTTGCCAACCGTTCAACTTCTTTACACAACATCTAAACAATTTCATGGTTGCAGCCGCTGGTGCAGAAAGAATCTTTAATTTCCTTGATGAAGAGAATGAAATCGATAATGGCAAGGTAACATTAGAAAAAATTAGTGATGAAGAAGATTTTGCTGATCGTTATTGTTGGAAAATTCCTTTAGAAAATGGTGAATTTGAAAGAAGACCTTTAAGGGGAGAAATCAAATTTGAAGACGTTTATTTTTCATATGCCCCAGGCAAACCCGTCCTAAAAGGCATTTCGTTTGAATCACATCCAGGAAAGAAATCCGCTTTCGTTGGATCAACTGGCGCAGGTAAAACGACAATTATCTCTCTACTTGCTAGATTCTACCCATTAGATAGTGGAGCCATTTATTATGATGGCATTAATATTGAAGACATTGAACTTGTTTCCTTAAGAAGAGCGATCTCTATGGTCACTCAGGATACTCACTTATTCACTGGCACAATTCAAGATAACATTAAATACGTAAGACTTCATTCTACGAAGGAAGAAATAGTAGGCGCTGCAAAAATGTCTCATGCGGATAGTTTTATTAAGAGGCTTCCTAATGGTTACGAAACGATGTTATATGATGATGGAGGCAATCTTTCAGCTGGTCAAAGACAGCTTTTAGGTTTAGCCAGAGCTTCTTTAAATAGACCTCCAGTCATGATTCTTGATGAGGCAACTTCAAATATTGATACACGTAGCGAAATGCTTATCCAAAAAGGCTTGCAAGAATTAGAAAAAGGCCGCACTGTGATGATAATTGCTCACAGGCTTTCGACAATTCGCGATGCGGATGAAATAATGGTTCTTGACCAAGGAAAGATTGTTGAAAGAGGAACGCAAGAAGAACTTCTAGCCAAAAAAGGCGCATATTACGATCTCTATACTGGAAAAGTTGAATTGGCCTAGTTATATTGATTTGAAATATAATTTGGTGGAGGTCTTAATATGAAAATTGCAGTTTTAGGAAGTGGCACTTGGGGAAGTGCAATATCGAATCTTTTAGCAATTCATGGATACAATGTGTTTTGCTATTCTCATAGAGAAGAGAGCGCCAAAGAATTAAACGAAACACATACTCACAAGAAACTTCCTGGTGCAATTTTATCAAAGAGAATATTCTTTTCTCCAAACGTTGAAAAATGTGTTAAAGATTCTGATACTATTGTTTTTGCAACACCTTCTTCTTATGTTAGGAAGACTGCTGAGTTAATAAAACCTTTCTTTGGTGGCCAATTAATCGTTGACCTTACAAAGGGAATTGAAGAAGGAAGTCTTTTCACTACATCAGAAATCGTTGAAGAAGTGCTTGGAAACAAAGACGAAGTAGTTGCGCTTACTGGTCCAACACATGCAGAAGAAGTCTCTTTGAATCTACCTTCTTGCATTGTTGCCGCATCAAAAAAGAAAGAGAACGCCAAGCGCGTTCAAGAAATTTTTCATTCGGAAACTTTTAGAGTATATACAAACGAAGATAGAAAAGGCTGCGAACTTTGTGGCGCGTTTAAAAATATCATCGCTATAGCATGTGGCATTTCTGATGGCTTAGGTTATGGAGACAATGCGAAAGCCGCTTTAATCACTCGTGGAGTTCATGAATTAGGAAACTTAGGAATTAAGATGGGATGTAACCCTACGACTTTTTCTGGTTTAGCTGGCATGGGAGATCTTATTGTAACTTGCACTAGCAAACACAGCAGAAACAACCAAGCAGGTCGCTATATTGGCGAAGGATATTCCGTTGAAGAGGCGATCAAAAAAGTGGGAATGGTAGTAGAAGGCATCCTATCTTTGAAAGCAGCGAAAGAACTTTGTGATAAATATAATATTGATATGCCAATCGTTTATGGCATCAATGAT
>CAVDTI010000080.1:0-392 GCA_963611905.1 Faecalibacterium prausnitzii
GCCATTGCTATTTCAAGATAAATAACAGAGAAAGCAAATACACAAACAATAGAAATCAATAAGCTAAATAAAGCAGATCTAATAATTCTGTAACAGCCAAAGCCAAGAGGAGAAAAATACGATTTTAGATAAGCTTTAAAACGGTGGTTGTCCAAATCATCTTTAACATGGAAATATGAATTCGAAAGTTGCAAAGCGTAAAAGAAAGGAATCAAAGCCAACGGAACTGTAAAAAAGAAAGAATAAGGCGTTAAAAATCCTAAGGCTAAACTAGCAATAATCACGAAAAAGAAATTAAAAAGCCAAGGCAACATTTTCCCTGCTGTCTTTGGATATCTTTTGAATGAGGATTTTATGATACTTTGATTATTCTTTTTTTCTTGAGTTAACAT
>CAVDTI010000080.1:402-2602 GCA_963611905.1 Faecalibacterium prausnitzii
TTCTTTTATACTCGCTAAATCTTGCACGGCTTGCCATAGTTGTCTAGCTACGAATGGCTTAACTGGGCGTCTTTCATACGTTTCGATAAACTTCGTAAGCTCTCGTAACCTCACTATGTTAACAGCCGAGGAAGAATTTTCAATTGAAACAACATTACAGTCATCATTTATCAACACAATTCCAACCAGGAATTCACTGGAAATGCCAGATAAAGATGATAGTTTATTCATCGAATGTAAGGTCACTTGCAAAGGATTTGCAATCTCATATTTTTCATCTTTCTTATAAACATAAGATATAGGTTGATGTGGATCTATCTTGAGTCCACCATCTACAAAGTAATCAATGATGACATAGATATATTTATTGCCACCTACAAGATGATCGATGCTAAGAGATTGCGAGTTTCCAACATCGAACGAAAGGCCGTTAATAAGATAAAAATCATTGCATTTAACGACATGATTTACGTAGTTATAGTAAAACTTCTTATAACGTGCCGAAAATAGTTTTTTGCGAACTGGATAATAGATGATCCAAAAAAGAAGAGCGCTAAAAACTATAATGGTAAAAATGATATAAAGAGTAAGTTTTACTTCGTATGGCATGCATTAAATTTCATCGCGACATCAAGAGCAACGTTAACCATGTTAACAAGCCCTTCTTGACGTTCTTGGGTAGTAAGGATCTTTTTGAAATGGAAAGAATCGGAAACTGTACAAATTGCTAAGGCTTTTTTCTTAAGCTTGGCTGCTGTGGCGTATAAAGCATAAGCTTCCATTTCAACACCTAAAACTCCTAAATTCTCCCACTTCTTCCAACCATCTCCGCTTGCACCATAGAATGTGTCAGAAGAAAGAATATTACCGATATGCGCTTTAAAATTATTCTTTCTTGCAGATTCAACGGCATAGGAAAGTAAATCATAATCAGCAATGGCAGAGAAAGTTCCACCATTAAGTCCATATTCGCCCATCCAATTGCTATTTGTGCATGCGCCTTCGCCAATAAGAAGGTCTTTTAATTCAATGCCTTCTTGATAGGCACCAATTGTTCCAATGCGAATTATTGCTTCGACGCCATAAAAGCTAAAGAGTTCATGGGAATAAATGCCAATTGATGGCATGCCCATTCCTGAAGCCATAACGGAAACTAAAGATCCATCTGGCGCTTTTCCTGTATATCCAAGAATTCCTCTAACTGAGTTAACTAATTTGGCATCTTTTAAGAAATTGGTTGCAATCCATTCAGCTCTCTTTGGATCTCCTGGCATTAAAACGATTTTTGCGAAATCGCCTTCTTTTGCTTCGATATGTGGTGTTGACATAAAAACCCTCCTAATTAATCTAATGATTATTCTAACTATAAAAGATGAAAAAGTGAATGAAACAAAATGAGAAAATATCCTAAAGAAAAAGGACACGCTTTCTTTCGCATGCCCGTTATATCTTTCATTTTTCTTCAGAAGAATTTGTAACTACAGTTTCTGAATCCATATCTTCCATGAATACTCTCATGAATGTGTCTGGATTTACTGAGGTTAATTCGCCTTGGAAAGCAATTGCAATTCTTCCTGTTTCTTCCGAAACAACGATTGTAACTGAATCGGAATTTTCAGAAATGCCAAGTGCAGCTTGGTGTCTTGAACCGTATTTTCCAGTAAGAGCTTGTCTAGTGGATTGAAAGAAGACGGCTGCTCTAAGAATCTTATCGTCTTTTATAACCACCGCTCCATCATGTAAACGGGTTCCAACATAGAATATTGTTTCTAGGAGTTCCGCCTTAATTGGGGAATTCAAATCAACGCCACGTTGTTTAATAACAGTTCCAACTTTTGATGGATCAAGAATGTCATCTTTTCTCATAATAGTTATTAATGCGCCACGTTTTTCTTGTGACATATTAATAACCGCTTTATAAATTTCGTTATAAACCTTTTCACGATCGAAAATGTATTCAGGTTCAACTTTCTTTTTGCTCTTATGGAACATGTTTTTCAAATCCGCTTTCCAATTAAGATTTTCAAAGAAAGTGTGTACTTCATTCTGATGAGCGATAAACATGACCATTCCTAAGAATAAAAGAACAATCGTGGAAACTAAAGCTAAATACCACATCCCAAAAGCAAGAGAGACAGTAATCGCAGATTCAAGAATCAAAGCAACTATCCAAGCCCACACTTTTTTGATGAGTTTATAC
>CAVDTI010000081.1:0-2732 GCA_963611905.1 Faecalibacterium prausnitzii
CTGTTTTGATGTGTTCCCAACCGTTTAATGTGTTATGAACAACTCTTCTTTCATCAGGAGTCATCGGAGATAATTGGATATCAATCTTAGTGTGCAAAACCTCTTTTGCGTTCTTCTTTGCAAGATAAGCGATATGAGAATATTTATCTTCTTTATATCCGCCAACATCAAGAAGAATTCTATATCTCTTTCTAAATTTGTTAGAAACGGCTAAACGATCTAATTCATTTAAAGCTTGAAGAGTTCTTCCGCCCTTTCCAATCAAAACAGGATTTCTTTCGGAATCGATTGTGATATGGATGATTTCTTCTTCTATTTTGCAAGAAGTGGTGATTTCAATACCCATTCCGCCAATTGCTTGTTTCAAATATTCTTGAGCATATTCCGCGGCATCGTCAATTGTTGCGACTTCGATTGTGGCTTGTTTATGGAACAGCCCCTTCTTTTCTTCAACAACGTTATAGATAAGCTTGTCGGAATCGACGCCAAGATCTGCACTTGCAGCAGCAATCGCTTCATCGATAGTTTTTGCTGTATATTGTTTCATTTCAAATTACCTCTTACTTTGTTTATTCGCTAATTGTTTCTTCAAAACCAATTGGGTAAATAAGGTTTGTAACATGCTAATTACAGCACCGATTGCCCAATAAACACCCATGGCTGCTGGAAGAGCGAAACCCATGATGATTGTGAAGATCAACATACCGTAAGTCATGAATTTCATTCTACGAGCATTTTCATCTTGTGCTGGATTTGCTGTGAGTTTTTGCTGATTCTTTGTTTGTCTCTTCGTAAGCATTTGCGGGAGTTTAACCGCAAAGAATTGAAGAACAGACATCAAGACGAAAAGAACAGCAGCGGTCCACCAACCATTAACGTTGGTATACCATGCACCAGAGAAATTGGTGAGTACTGAAGAAATTGAATCGGATAAACGTAAATTCAAGACTTCACCAGTTGATAAGGCAGCACTTCCTTGGAAAGCACCCCAAACCGAGATAAAGACAGGGAATTGAATAATTAATGTAATAAAGGAAGAAGCCATACTGACTTTATTACGTTTGTATAAAGCCATAGTCTCTTGTTGGAGTCTTGCAGCTTGAGCCTTATTTTCTCTTGAATTTGGATACTTAGCTTGCAATTTGGCGATTTGTGGTTGTAAAGCTTGCATTCTTTGTTGATCGAGAGTTCCTTTAAAGGTAAGTCCCATAAGAACCAATCTAACAACGAGTGTAGCAATGATAATAGCGCCAATTTGTCCTGCGCCAGTTAATGCTGGATCCATTGCAAATGTAAGGGAATCAACTAAGCAGGAGACTGGATAAACGATAAGACCTTCGAATAAGCCTTTGCTCCAAGCTCTACCCCAGTCTGTAGTGCCGATTTGAATGCTCCAATTGCTGGAAGGGCCATAATGTCCATATCCTTCGGAACGATCGCGTGTAGCAATACATGTACGAACTGAGGAGAATTTGCTTGTGATGTTCGCTTTATAAAGAGTTGTGAAATCAGAATTAGGAACAAGGGCTGAGCCATCATATCCTTCTTCATCGAATTCTTTCTTTATTTCTTCGTTGATTTTTGTGAGGTTTCCATAGACTACATGGTTACCGTTTGAATCTGTTCCATCAAATTTATAGTAACCATAATTTCTAAGGATAGAATCGTAATTAGCGGTAACTCCATCTTCATTTCCAACACAGTCCGCTTCGCTAAATGGATTAACTTGAGTAGCAGTTACACTTAGTTTGATTTCGTTTGTTTTCGCTTCGATTTGTGCGTCAGTTGGTAAATTATCTGGATCAGCTTTCTTTAACGTATCTTCTGCATATAAAGAAATCGCACCATCCAAAACTTTTTGGTCCAATTTCTTCCAATAAGCGTATGTAGGAATTTTTAAAGATGCATTTTTTGCCGCAGTAATAATGGTATTGGAAAGATAGTCTGCTTTTTTGGCTGTGAATAATCCGTCCGTATTGACAGGAATGTATGCCCAAAGATTATCGTTTCCTTCATAGACTTTCCAACTATAAGGATAAGACGAATCTTGGTTATCTACTTTGTATTCTTCAGGGATTTCATCCTTGCTGCAATAAATTGTAACGCCTTGTTCATAAGGATAAGCGATATGGGCTTGATCGATTTCTGAACAGAAATTACCGATACAACCAGAAAGAAGGGCCGCGCCAAAAACAGCTACCAAGCCCCCAAAGATTTTTGCTTTTGTACTCTTTTTCAATGTTGCTCTCCAATTTTAGCCAAGCTTTCTATTAGCTCAGATTTCTCAAGAGAGAATTCATTTGTAACGTAGGTTGAACGAACGATGATTATCAAATCTAATGATTTCGACAAATCGTAGTCAGAAGCAATCATCGCTCTAACTTGTCGACGAATTTTATTTCTAACTACCGCATGTCCGTTCTTTTTTGAAACACTGATTCCAATTCTAGCGTATCCGTATTTATTCTCTCTAAAATGGATGACGTAATGTTTGGATTTTATAACCGGTGTCGATGAGATTATCTCTGAAAATTCAGGACGTTTTAGAACTCTATTTATTCTTTTCATCGATTACCTGATAAAACACAAAAATCCCTTACGAGAGGGATTAGTCAGCGATTTTCGCTCTGCCTTTTGCTCTGCGGCGAGCAAGAACTTTACGACCGTTGTGAGTGGCCATTCTAGCGCGGAAACCGGCTTTGTGAGCATGCTTGATTTTTGATGGTTGATAT
>CAVDTI010000082.1:0-2946 GCA_963611905.1 Faecalibacterium prausnitzii
CTCGAAAAGTGCTTAAGAATTATAATCCTTTTAAGACTTTATTTACAAGAGACATATCAACTTTGCCACGATAATTTGTGCTGAAATGTTTCATGACAAGTGGAACTTTACGGTCTGGTAAAGAAAGAATAATGGTTTTTATCTCTTCTTCGCTTAATTGAGCGGGGATAAAAGCCTTTAAAGCGTCTTTTTGTTTTTCGATCTCTAAAACACTTTCTTCTCTTCCTGCTCTCTTATAAGAATCAAGTTCTTCATCGAGTTCTTTTACGATTTTTTGAATCAAGGAAAGAACGTCTTCATCGCTAATTTCTTTAGATTGATCTTTGCTCTTCAGAAGTTGATAACGAGAAATTATCGAGCTGTACGCACTTCTTTTGGCTTGATTCTTTTCTTTCATGGCCATCAAATTGGCTTTTTTGATATCATCAATTAACATATTAATTATCCTCCAACATTTTCTTTAAATGTTTTCTCTTTTGGTAACGTTTATTAAATTCCACGAATGGGGTTATGAAGAATCTCCTGAAACCATAGAAGGCTGGTAAGATTTCTAAACGTCCTAATAACATCGCAACATCAAGTAGCCATAACAATGTGTTGTAATGGACGATTCCATTTTCATTCTTGTAGTTTGCAAAGTCAATAATGGTAATACCAGTACCCGATAACGAGGTGCCCCATTCATATGCCGCTTCTTCAAGGTTAATGTTCCTAAGACACATTAAAGCAATAATGCCCAAAATCAAGAAACCAATATAAAGAATGGAATAATCTGTCGCTTCTTTTATGCTATCTTCGTCGATTTCTTTAGTTTGTCCAAGTCTTGTAATTGTATTGGTGTGCAAGTATCTATCTGAAGAGTTGCGGTTCTTAAATGAAGAAGAGAATTCCTTGAACAATAAAGCAAATCTATATTGTTTAAGACCACCACCAGTAGATCCCATTCCTCCACCGATCGACATGCCAATTAAGGCAATAAAGATTGAGAAATGTCCCAGATAAGAAAGAGATGGGAAGTTAGTAAATCCCGTGGTTGTTACGCTCGTAACAATGTTATAGAAATTGTATCTTAGAGATAACCAGAAACTGATTTCTGCTTGATCGGCATAGTAGAACGTGTGCTCATTAAAGGTCGCAAAAGCCGTCATTGCCGTAGAAATAATCACCAATAAAGCCACCGTTTTAATTTCAATGTCTTTAGAGAAGCTTTTTATTCTTCCTGTCAAAAGGAAAGTGTGCAAAACAAAGTTTGTAGCACCGGCAAGCATCAAAACGCACGTAATTCCTTCGATTGCTATTGCGTTTCCTGTATACAAAAGATTGCCGTTCGTAAAGGAAGAATACACATCTCCAGAATAGAACATCACAGACTGGAATCTCGTTGAGAATCCACCCGTAGCAAGAGCCGCAGTTGCATGACAGAACGAATCAAACGGAGTCATTCCGGCCAGCCAAAGAGCCAAGCTTCCAAAAACAATCCAGCCAAAATAAATACCGAAAATCAATTTAGCATTTTTGCCCAAATTAGGAAGAAGTCTATCGTTATGTCCTTCAGCAAAGAAAAGCTTAAAATTATTCTTACTAGAAATAACGGATGCAACAAGTAATACGAGTCCAACTCCACCGACAAATTGCATAATCGCTCGATGAAATAAGAACACATGGGCCCAACCATAGGACGAAGAATCAACCCCTGTAAGGAATGCTTTTTCAGGAAATACAGTCAATCCTGTAGCAGAATATCCTGAGGTTGATTCAAAGAAGGCATCCGTAAAAGACATCCCAAGATTGATATCGGTATTACCGCCATTAAGCTCAGGAAAAGATGTTAAATAGAATGGGAAAGCACCAATCGCTAAAGCGGAAAGCCAAAGAAGAACGAGTAACAATGAATCCTCATTTTTCTGAAGTTTTCCTTTTTTTCTAAATGCTATAGTAAGCAAATAGATGATGAAACCTATGGCAATATATCCAGATCCTGGTACGATAAAATCCAAATAGCATTCCCACTCCTTCGGATAGAAGGCAAGAATCGCTAAAGGGAAAATGGTAACTAGACCTTCTACAATCATAAAAAGGCCAAAGTAGCCAAGAATTAAACGTAATCCTTTTGCTTCTCTATTTAATTTTCTCATACGGATTTCTTCTTTTTATTTGAGGAGGTAGGTTTCTTCTTAGGAGTTTCTGCCTTCTCCTCTTTTGCCTTTTTTTCAGTCTTAGCTTTTGTTTTGGTTTGCGTTTTTGTTTTACTCTTTTCTTCTGTTTTTGGGGCTTCAATAGTTTTTTCTTCGATCGGTTTTATCTCCTCTTTAGGAGTTTCCGCCACTTTTTCTTCTATTGGCTCAGGCTTAATTTCGTCAGGTTTCTTTTCCATATTTAAAACAGTTGGAATTGAAACCTTTTCTAATGATTTTTGGATTTGAGAAGCAATGTTCTTCTCAAGGTCTTTTGCTGAAGCGCGTTGAGTGATGTATCTTGTGAGTTCTTTCTCGTCATTCTTCTTACAAGCAATAACTAGAGTATCACGTGGTTTAAGCACGACATTTCCTTTAGGAATAATAAATTCATTATCACGCATAATATAGGCGATATTCGCATATGAAGGGAATTTGATATCCATAATGGCTTTGTTACAGATTCTGTATTTAGAAAGAAGAGTCGCTTCAACCATGACAATCTTATTGGAATCAAGATTCATTGAACGAATAAGGTTTCCTTCCAAGGATTCATTCTTAATGTTTTGTGTCAAAAGGTAGGTTGAGGAAATAACTGAATCAATGCCTAATTTCTTATATATTTCAACATTATCTGGGTTTTTAACGACACATATGCATTTTCTAACATTGAAGACTTTCTTAGCTAAAATGCAAGAAACATAATTATCAGTGTCGTTATTAGAAAGCGAGATGAAAAGATCGGCATCATAGATGCCCGCTTCTTCTAAAG
>CAVDTI010000083.1:0-3598 GCA_963611905.1 Faecalibacterium prausnitzii
TCCTAATTCCGATAAAGAATATTTCACAATAATCGATTATAAATCTGGACAAGAATCTTTTGTTCTTACTAATACAATCTTTGGCTCTTCCGTCCAATTGCCTCTTTATTATTACGCCCTTAGTAAACTTGATTTAGAGGATCCAGAGAATGAAAATATAAAGAAATTAATTGAGAAAGCAACCTTTGGTGGTTTTGGCATTCAAAAAGTTTTTGCTGGATCTGCAAAAGCATTTTTCTCTTCTAAGCCAGCGGACATTTTAAGTGAGAGTTCCGTAACTGATTACACAAAATTAATTGGCGTTGCCCTAGATAGCAAAGACTATTTCTTATCTTTCGATTACACCAGCGTAAACGAAAAGAACAAAATCCTAACTTATGGCGGAAAATATCTCGCCAAAAGAACAACGTTCATTGATGAAACGCCAGAATCTAGCCAAAACATTATCAAGAAAAGCGTCCTAGAAACGTATAATTTTCATGATTTAATAACAGACTCAATATCTGGCATGGTGAATACTATTGAAGCAATATCAAATTCACGTTTTCCAATTGCCCCAACACATATGGGCGACCTATTAAGCAACTCTGGAGATGATTACGCTTGCAAATATTGCCAATTTAAAGATATTTGTTATCACTCACCACTTGATTATGTTTCATACAAAAAAGAAATTAATAAGCATTTTGGCTTATTGAAAGGGGAATGATTATGGCCTTTAATAAAGAACAAACCTTAGCTATAGAAGCCCCTATGGACATCGATGTCCTTATTTCTGCAGGCGCAGGAAGCGGCAAGACAAAAACATTATCTAGACGTGTTTGCTCTCTTTTAGAAAGCAAGCAGATTGAGCCTTCTGAACTTTTGATTCTTACATTCACTGATAATGCTGCTCATGAAATGAAAGAAAGGATCATTAAAGATCTTAAAGGAGACAAATATCCTCGAGCCAATGAAGTGTATTCGGCTCATATTCAAACATTTGATTCCTTTTCTTCTTACTTAGTAAACAAATACGCACCAAGACTTGGTATTGCAGATCATGTTGTTGTTGCAAATGAATCAGTAATAGATTCAAAGAAAAACGAACTTCTTAACAACATTCTAAATGAGTATTACCAAGACCAAGAAAAGAAAGAAAAAGTTGAGAAGGTATTGTTTAAGCATTCCATGAAGAATGATGATTTCTTAAGAAAGAACATTCTTAGTTTTTCTGAAGCCCTAGATAAAATTGTTCCTTCAAAACGTAAAGAACTTCTAGATAACTATGATGATCGTTATTTCAGCAGAGATTTCTTTGATAGGTGTCTTCTTTCTTTCGTAGAAAGAGAAAAGAAACAACTCGCTTCAGGGCTTTATAAAGTCTTCTTCTATGTTAATTTCCCTACCTTGATTAATGAACCAGAAAAGCATTTAGGAGAATTAAAAACGTTCTTCTCACAAAAAGAAAACTTCCTTTTGGATGTTAGAAATCTTGATATGTCTTTGAGCGAAGATGTTGCAACAATCTATAAATTAATTGTTCCTATTTTTGATCTAGAAGGTTGGGATTTCATTCAATTTGCTCAGGATTTCAAAGCTAAAAACGAAGATATATTTCCTAAAAGGACCAAGGATTTAGCAGTGAAAATGCTAAAATCGCTTCTTGTTGGAGATGATGCTCTTTATGATACCTGTCTTCTTCATAAAGACGTAGAAGACGAATTTAATTTCTATCTCTCATTTAAAGATGACGTTAATCTTATTTTGGAGATCACCAAAGAATTAGACAAACGTTTATTTGATTATAAGAGAATGAGCAATTTCTTCACTTTTGGAGACATAAATACTCTTTCTTTAAGATTATTAACGGAAGAAGAATTCTCTGATGTGGCAGAGGAAATAAGAGAACGTTTTAAATACATAATGGTTGATGAATATCAGGATACAAATGATTTCCAAGAATATTTCATTGAATCTCTCCTAAAAGAAAAGAGCAATGGAGAACGTTCTCATCTTTTCTGTGTAGGTGATGCAAAACAATCCATTTATGCGTTTAGAAATTCCAATGTCGCTCTCTTTAGGGCAAGACAAGCAAAATATAACGACGGAGACTCCTCGCACAAAGTAATTCCAATGAATAAGAATTATCGTTCTGGACCCGGGCTTCTTCATGATATTAACTACATCTTCGATAGTTATATGACTCTTGCTCATGGATCGATTACCTACCTAGACGAAATGGAGCAGCTTCAATATGATAAGGATGTTAATCTCTATCGTTTGCCATATAACGATTTTGGTGTTTATCGAATAATTTCCTCGAGTGGAATCAAAGATGACTGGAATGCAAATTACGGCAGACAAAAAACATATTTCCAAAAATGGGAAGCGCTTGCCATTATCAAAGACATCAAAGAAAAAATTGCAAGCAAACACCTAGTTTATGACCGTGATATTCAAGGAACGCGTCCTTGCGAATTAAGAGACTTTGCCATCTTAATGAGAACCAAGAAAGGCTTTGAACTATATCAAAAACTTTTCAATGAAGCGGATATTCCTCTAAATAACACCCTTGCAACCAACCTTAAAGAAATAGACGCAATAATCTACCTTCAATCTCTTTTAAAAATAATCGGAAAGTTGCTTGAAAACGATCTTTCTGATGCTAATGAGATTAAACATCTTTTTGCATCTATAAGTCGAAGCTATGCCTACCAATATGATGATAAGAAGATTTATGATCTTATTTCGTATGTTGATCAAGATGGAAAAGACGATTTGTTAGAAATCAAAAACGATCCTTTGTGGGCTGAGTTAGTGAGTTTTGTTGAGAATAATAAAGACTCATCTTTTAACGATATATTCTTAAATTTGATAAACACGTTCCATGTTATTGAAAAACTTTATCTTATCGGAAATGTGGATGATAACATTTCTAAAATTGAATCAATACACGCTCTTGTTCTTTCTTCTGAAAAAGCGGGGGAAGGATTAAAAGACTTTCTTAACCTTTTGAGCAACATCAACAAGTATTCTTTAGATTTATCAGCAGATTCCATTTTCCAAAGCAAAGATGCAGTTGATATGATGACAATCCACGCCTCAAAAGGATTAGAAAGAAAGATAGTCTACATGCCTTATTCTTTTAACTCTCTTTCTGCTGGAAATAATTTAAATAAGCCTGATTACATTTTTGATGAAAGATATGGTCTTCAACTAACTAATCTAGATCTTCCACTAGATAAAGAGGAAGAATCCATCTATTCCTTACCTTATCTTCTTGCCAAATCTTCTCCGAATGAAAATGGAACGGAGAGAGATGAGCACGTACGTTTATTCTATGTTGCCTTAACTAGGGCAGAGAATACCATTTATATCGTTGGGGATCCTTATAAAACTCAGGACCAAGATCTTAAAGCGGAGACCCTCTATGGCATGTTAGATTTCTGCCCGAATTATCGAGTATTCCACGAAGGATATCTTGAAGAATTCCTTAATAAGGGCGCCTTGCCTAAAGACCTTTATGAAAATTATCTCTCTTTGGTAGAAGAAACAAAGAAACTTAAATTCTTATTAGACCCATCAACTTTGAAAGATAACGCAGAGTTATATGAAG
>CAVDTI010000084.1:0-3054 GCA_963611905.1 Faecalibacterium prausnitzii
CAATTAACATATGTAACTGAATGTGGGAAGAATTAGTTTTGATTTTTCATTTAAGGAATGTAGAATAAAGACATGTCCAACATTTTAGAAAAAGATAAATATTTCAATTTGCTTGAAGCCTTAAAAATTCCTTCGACTCTTAATAGAGAATATCTTTATCAGCTCTATGTTGACGCCAAAGAATCTTCTAATGGCTTTGCGGAAAATAGCAACATCATCGCAGGTCTTGATGTTAATGATGTTACTTTAACTTTATATCTTGCTAATGAACATTATTTCTATCTTTTAACACACTCCAAAGAAGACGTTAAAAAATTAGAAGAAGACGATAAATATGAGCAATTTCTTTTATCTATCGCCTTAGATAAATACTATACGAATGAACATCTTTCTTATAAGAATTCGTCTTTTTCCAATCGTTTTCAGCCTGAAATATCTACAATTTCCTTATATATAAACTTTATTCTAGGAATGTTATCTAGATATAAACAGGGCGATCCTAAGCAAACGCTTATTGTCGATATCATGCAAAAAGGCTTCTCAATGGCCCAATGCATCGTTTCTTTGCTTACTGGTGGTTTTGAAACGGAAGCATTCTCTACTTGGAGAACTTTGCATGAAAATGAATGCATTCTTCTAACTCTTGTTCGCTACGGCCAACCAGCGATAAATGAATATCTTAAACACTTGAAATACGCCTTGTGTTTTAGAGGAGGGATGCCTTCTAAAGAAGAAACTGATAAAGTTTTCTTTCAAATCAAAGAAGAGATGCGCGCTCATGATTTAAAGAGCAAAGATATGAAACGTTTCATTGAATATGGATGGTTATATGCTGTTCCGGAATTGGAACATGAAGAAGGATTTAAGCTTAATTTCCGTGATGGGGTGGAAAGAAGTGCGAAACTCCGTGAATATTCCAAAGTGTATGAAATGTCTAGCGAAATAGCCCATTCATCTCCATTATTGATTTATTCAAGAAAAGACTATTTCTATTTAATAACCTTATTAAATCTATACGAATCATTCTTTAGAATCGAAAAAGTCTTCTCTTCCCTTTATTTATCAACAACCTCAAAAGAAGAACAAGAATCCTACGTTAAGATGCAATCTCTCTACCATGGTGAGTTAGTTGCTTGTTACCAGCTAATGCAAAAACGTTGGCAAAAGATAAACGAAGATCAACAAAATAAGCAAAACTAAAAGTCTAGCCATTCTTGCGGCTAGACTTTTTATATTTTAGACCCCTTTATACGTCCGCATAACAAGAACCACCAATGAATTCTCTCATTAAGGAATTCGATGGAACCCATTCATCTGGCGTATCGATAAAGAACTTCAACATTCCAATTAATCTATGAGCGTCTGAATGGTATGGTGAATCATTAGGAAGCGCTTGAAGAAGTGGTAAAGCGTATTTCTTCATGATGGCAAGTTCGTAAGGAAGGAAACTGTTAAAGACATAATCGCATCCTTCTTGATATGGATAAATCCATTTAAATTCCCCAGCGCGAACCTTTGCCCACATAGAGAAGGTTTCTTCGGCAGGAGAGTTACGGAACTTCTTATCGCGAACAAGTCTTCTAAGCAAACGCAAATCGGTCAATGATAATGGATTATGGTCATCAAGATTTATTTGAGCTTGCGGAGAAATGAAGATTTTGAATTTTTGACTCTTTGGGATTTGATAGGTCAAACGATCATTAAGGGCATGGATGCCTTCGATGATAATTGGCTGATCTTTTTCGAGAGCTAATTTTCTTCCTGGAACACGATGCCCAACTTTGAAATCAAATTTAGGGAGTTCGGTTTCTTCTCCGCTAATCAAACTAAGCAAATTCTCATTAAAGTAGTCGATATCTATTGCTTCTATGGATTCGAAATCTGGTTGACCATCCTCACCAAGAGGTGTCTTCTCTCTATCCATATAATAGTCGTCTGTAGAAAGACGAATTGGCTTGATTCCTCTTGATAATAGCTCAATTCTTAGTCTGTTTGCGAATGTTGTCTTACCGCTTGATGAAGGGCCTGCAACACAAATGATTCTTACATCTTTGATATTGTCTTCGATGATTTGCCCAAGTTCTACTAATTGTCTGTTATGTCTATCTTCACAGACGTTAATTAATTCGGCTGAACCTGCTGTTTTAAGTTCTTCGTTAATTCCTGCTACTGTGGAAATTCCCACGACTTTCGCCCAGTCATGGGATTCTTTGAGCGTCTTTCTATAGGTTGGAGCATCCTCAAATTCAGGAATTTCACCATTGCATTCAGAACGCGGATATTGAACAAGGAACCCTTTTCCGTATTGTCTTAATTTGTAGATACAAATATAGCCAGTAGAAGGAACTAAATGCGAATACATATAGTCAAGATATCCATCGCATTCATAGAAATGGACCGTTTTTTCTGGGCGATATTTTAAAATTGCTTTCTTATCCTCGAAGCCGCGTTCATCATAAATCTTCTCTGCTTCAGAATTTGGAACAACGATACGTTTTAGCGGGAAATCCGCTTTGACTAATGTATCCAATTCTTCGGAGATTTTGTTATACATAGCACTTGTAGCGTGTACATTAGGGTCCAATAGGTGGACAGAAATGCAACGTGAGATGTTATATGCAAGTCTTATCTTTAAATCGGGGTATGCTCTAGCAAAAGCCATCGATAAAAGGTAACGAAGAGAGGCTTCGTACATCTTCATGGCTTGCTGAGATTTTAAATCTAGAAATTCAACTTCCGCATCGTAGTAAATTTCATATGTTAGTTCTCTGATTCTATTATTAACTTTTGCACAAATTATGTTTTTTTCTTTCTTTTGCTTTTCGTTTAGCAAATCTAGGATAGCGACTTTCTTATCAAATTCTTTTGTTTCATCGCCAATTTTCACTTTAAATTTCTGCATGTTCTAAAGTCCTCCTTTTAACTTTCACTAAAGTTATACTTTTTTCCTCAAAAAGGCAAATTTGGTTTGCTAGATATAATATAGAAATTAAAAATATTATGCAAGCGCTTTCATTAGCTAAAAACATTAAAATTTCTTGATTAAAGTCATAG
>CAVDTI010000085.1:0-7850 GCA_963611905.1 Faecalibacterium prausnitzii
CAAGTTCATGCGACTCTTGAAGCGCTCTCCTCAATTGATGTATCGATCCCTGTTTATGGTCTTTATAAAAACAATAAGCATCAAACCGAAGGAATCATCGATCAAGATGGAGTAATTTATCCTTTGGACAATAAATCTCCTTTGTTTTTCTTGCTAATGAGGATGCAAGATGAAGTTCATCGTTTTGCGATATCTTTCCATAAAGCGGAACGTCTAAAAAACATGCATTCATCACTTTTTGATAACGTGAAGGGGATTGGCGAAAAAAGGAAAGAAGTTCTTAGAAAAAACTACCCGACAATCGATTCTTTGAAGAACGCTTCAATAGAAGAATTAAGCCAAATTCTCCCAAAAGAAGTGGCAGAAGAACTTTTTAAGAAAATTCATGCTTATTAATTCTTGTCTAAAAACAAAAAGAGTTTTATATTATTAAAGCGTTGCGCCCGTAGCTCAGCTGGATAGAGCAACAGCCTTCTAAGCTGTGGGTCAGCCGTTCGAATCGGCTCGGGCGCGCCAAAACGTATAAAAAATCCTCATCGGCAAGTCTGATGAGTTTTTATTTTATTGGGTAATGGATATAATTCTATTTGCAAAAAACGATTATGAAAAACGGAATAATATTTGATTTAGACGGCACTTTATGGGATTCATCCAAAGAAGTAGTTGATTCTTGGAACGAAATCATTAAAAAATACAAAGGCGATAAATATCTAGTCACCCTAGAAATGATGCAAGGGGCAATGGGTTTGCCAATGCTTGCTTTAGGAAGAAAACTTTGGCCAGATATGCCAGAGGAGGAAATGGAAAAACTCCTTCCTCTATGCATGGAATACGAAAATAAATATCTTCTCACCCATCCAGGTAAACTTTTTCCGAATGTAAGAGAAACTCTTCAGAAATTAAAAAAGAAACACCCTTTATATATTGTTAGTAATGCGCAAAAAGGATATATCGAGGCCTTCTTAGAAAGCACGAATTTAACCGCTCTTTTCGAAGATCATCTTTGTTGGGGCGACACTTTATCTAGCAAAGACGTTACAATGCTTAAACTTAAAGAAAGAAATGGTCTAGGTGATGCGATATATGTTGGAGACACTCTTGGTGATGAAGAGGCGACAAATAAGGCCAAACTTCACTTTGTTCATGCCGCATATGGTTTTGGAAAAGCGAAAAATCCTGAAGCAGTCTTAAATGACTTTTCTTCTCTTCCTTTAATCGCTCAGGAAATCTTCTCTAAAAGAGGATAAAAATCTAAATTTGGTGCTGAAATCTCGCATTTATTCCAGGAAACGCTAGCCTCATAATATGTATCTTCTGAAAAGTTTTTATGAGTTCCGCTTTTGAACCAATAGTTATCAAATTCGCAAGAATAAGTTTCGGTATCACTACTTATATAAGCATATAAACTTCCGACTGCATCGGAATAAAATTCGCTTTTTTCAGCATTTTCTTCTAATTCTGAAAAATGGATATAGTATTCTTTGGCCATTCGGGCATAAAGACGTTGCATTTCAACAATATCGCTTTTTGCTACGCTATCCCAACTTTCGTAACTTTGCTCGCTTTCTTGTCTATAACGAGTGTTTGAAATTTTGCCATTTTCGACGAAATTATAGTAATCGCAGGAAACGTTGTTTTTTCTTGCAACATATGTCCAGTTCTCATGGATATAATCCCTGCCTTCATACGTTCCTTTGATCCTCAGGAAAGAATAATGGTTGTTTTGATCGATTTCACGGTCAATAACTGCATTTTCAATTATTTTGTTTCCATCTTTATATGAATTGGTTTTTTCGCTTAGGATGTAGCTTTTTGGGATATTTGTAACTGGAGTGTAGTTTATCTCCATATCAATCTTTTTTAAGATACTTAGAGCTTCGGTATAGGTGATTTCTTTCTTGGAATTAGAACAAGAAGAGAATGCTAGGCATCCTAAGAGAGTAACGATAAAAGTAGATAATTTCTTTTTCATTGCTCCTACATTTTAAACGTTTTCTTTTTACTTGTCCTAATTAGATGAATTAAAATATGTCGTATGGATAATTTAACAACTTTATTAGATAGAAAAGAGTATGGTTTGGTTCTTGATTTAACCGATGGAAGCGATGATCCAAAAGCGCTATATTGCCGAATTTCTGCATATTTAGGGCTTGGAAAAGCAAAAGAAGCCATGGAAATATTAGAAAACAAAAGAGAACTTCTTTACAAAGATTCGCCATTAAGGTGTCTTAGATGCAATTTTGAGCTGCGTTTCATCCTCGGCGAATTTGATGAAGCGTATGACGATGCAAAATATTTTTCTTCTTTGCCTTATGTTTCTCAAGAAGTGGAGGAAGAACTTAATTCTCTAGAAAAAAAGATTCGTTATAACGAAAGGCAATCCTCTTTAAAAAACAAATATTCCGAAGAAGACGTGAGAAGACTTCTTTTGAATGGTAAGGACGTCTATGAACTAATGGCATTGCTTTCTTCTTTTAATGATGCTAGAACCATCTATTATTCAGAAACTCTTTGCCAGATGTTAGAAAAGAATCAGTCAAATATCGTCAAAACATATGGTTTATTATTGCTTGTCAAAGCAAAATATCCTAAGGAAATTCATTTCTCCAAAAAAGGGAAAGAACACGTTCTTATTCCTAGTGGAATGGTCTTGCCTTTTGAAGGAAAAGAAGCCAAAGAGCTCCTATCTCTCTTGCAAAAAGAAACAAAAGATCCGTCGTTATTTTCAATTGCTAAGGATTTAATCAACAACATAATGTTTGAATTATATCCTGAAAATATCTTTGAGACTTATCCGGTCGGTCTGATGCTAGTTTCTTTAGTCAATATTGCCCATTCTTATTTAAGATCTTCTTTTGATGATTCTCCTCTTTTGGAAAAATACGGCCTAAAGAAGGAAGAAGTTGATAAGACCCAGGAAAAACTACTTTCAATTTTGAATGAAGCGGAACAAATTAACGTCTAAAATCATATTTTTTTCGTTTTTTAGCGTTTTTCGTTTGGAAAGTATCTAAAGATAGGGTATATTAGAACGCGTTGCAATTAGCAAAATAGATTGAGGTATTCAATTAATGAAACACACTGTTGAAAAAATTAGCCCAAGCCGCGTCAAATTAGTCGCTGACGTTGAAAAAGACTTATGGGCAAACGCTCAAGAAAAAGCGTTTAAGAAGACTGCAAGCAAGGTTAGCATCCCAGGATTCCGTCCTGGCAAGGCTCCTCGTAAGCTTATTGAAGAAAGAATTAATCAAGAAGCTGTTTGGAATGAAGCCATCGACGAAGTTTTAACTCCAGTTTTCGCTACTTTGATCACCGAAGAAAAGCTTCAACCAATGTATCGTCCAAGCGTTAACGTCACAAAACTTTCCAAAGACGAATTAGAACTTGTTTATACAGTCGTTCTTGTTCCAGAAGTCACTCTTGGTGAATATAAAGGCTTAAAAGCTAGCAAAGTCGCTCCAAAAGTAACCGACAAAGAAGTGGAAGACGCAATCGAATCTCTCTTAAAGAACAATGCTGAATTAGTTCTTGCAGATCGTCCAGCTCAAATGGGCGACACAACTCTCATCGATTTTGATGGCTATCTTACCGATGAAAACGGCAAATTAGTCGCCTTCGACGGCGGACAAGCCAATAACTACAGTCTTGAACTCGGTTCCAACCAATTCATCCCTGGCTTCGAAGAACAATTGGTTGGTATGAAAGATGGCGATAAGAAAGAGATCAAAGTCACCTTCCCAACAAACTACGTCAAAGAACTTGCCGGCAAAGAAGCAACCTTCAAGATCACCATGCACGAAATCAAGGAAAAACAAATCCCTGAACTCAATGATGAAGCGGTCAAAGATCTTGCTATCAAAGACGTTACAACCGTCGATGGTTTAAAAGAATACGAAAAGACAACCCTTTTAAACCACAAAGTCTCTGAATCCGAAAATGCCTTCTATAATGAATTAATGAGCCAAATCATCAATAACGCTACATTTGTTATCGATGAAACAATCGTTGAAAACGAAGCGCATCAAATGGAAGAAAATCTCAAGAAACAAATTGAATCCAATGGCTTAACATTCGAACAATACTTAGAGATCACCGGTTCTAAACAAGAAGATTTACACGCAACCTATCATGTCAATGCCGAAAATAACATCAAGAATTTCCTTGTTATGCATGAAATTGGCGTTAAGGAAAATCTCTCTGCCACCGATGCCGACATTGATGCAGAAATCAAGAAGATGGCTGAACAATATAAGATGAAAGAAGAAGAAGTCAGAAATATCCTCAACAAGAATCTTGAAGACTTCCGTGGCCAATTGACAGAACGCAAAGTTCGTGAATTCATCATGAATAGCGCATCCAAAAGCGAAGGTGCAACAGAATTAAAAGAAGAAGCACCAGCTGAGGAAGAAAAAAAGGCTCCTGCCAAAAAAGCACCAGCTAAAAAGGCCACAACCAAAAAAGCTCCAGCCAAAAAAGCTGAATAGTGCAATCGATTTATAAATTTACAAGGGTAAGGCAGATTAATTTCTGCCTTATTTTGTATCTTTAGCACTTAATGTTTGACAGTGCTAAAGTAAAACATATAATTATCATGTCAAAAGGAGGAAACAAAACATGGAAGAAAATACTCCAAAGAAAAAAGAACCAATTACCCTTCCATTCTTGATTACTAAAGGCTTAGTGGTCTTCCCAAATATGAATGAAGCTGTTGAGGCGGGAAGAAGTTATTCTATGGAAGCCGTTAGACATTCAAGATCAGACTCAAACAGTCTTCTTTTTGTAGGTTGCCAAAAAGAACCAACAAAAGATGACATCAATGTCCCTGAAGATGTCTTCACTGTCGGCACATTATGTCGCATTGTCTACTTTTCTGAAGGAAAAAATAGCATTAAGATTCGTATTATCGGCTCTCGTAGAGTTTCTTTAAGTAATATACGTTTAGAAAACGGAACGTATGTTGCCGAAGGAAATGTCATCGAAGATGAATTAGGCGATGAAAAGGAAGAATTGTCCTTAATTGGAAAATTATCTTCTTTGCTTTCTTCATCTAATATCTTAACGAATAACATTGCTAAAAATGCCCTAAGCAGTCTTAAAAATGGCGATTCAGTCACTGAAATCATTGACACCATCGCTCAATCTTTAGATTTTAAACCTGCGGATAAGATCGCTATTCTTCAAGAAAAAAACACAAATGAACGATTAAAGATCTTACTTAGGCTTTTAAATGAACAAAAAGAAATAAACCAAATCGAAAGAAAACTCGATGAAACCGTTCGTGAAAAGGTTGAAAAATCTCAAAAAGAATATTACCTTCGTGAAAAAATGAAGGCAATTAAGGATGAACTTGGCGAAGGAGCAGGGGTAAACGATGTTGATACAATCAAGCAAAAGCTTGAGAAAAACCCTTATCCAGAAAGCGTTAAAGCCAAAGTCAAAAACGAGCTTCATCGTATGGAAATGATGCCGGATGGTTCGTTAGAAAGTTCTTTGATTTTAAATTACATCCAAACCTTAATTAATGTTCCTTGGTATCAAAAGACAGATGATAACGATGATTTAGCAAACGTTCAAAAGATTCTCGATGAAGATCATTTCGGTTTAGAAAAGGTCAAAAAGAGAATTATCGAATACCTTGCAGTTAAAAAGGCTACAGGAAACCTCAAAGCTCCTATCCTTTGTTTTTATGGCCCGCCAGGATGTGGTAAAACATCACTTGCAAAGTCAATCGCTCGAGCTTTAGATAGAAAATTCTATAAGTGCTCTTTAGGCGGCGTATCTGATGAGGCGGAAATCCGTGGCCATAGACGTACCTATGTTGGTTCAATGCCTGGAAGAATCATTCAAGGCATGACAAAAGCAGGAACAATAAACCCAGTTTTCTTACTAGATGAAATCGATAAAGTTGGTGGAGCAAATTATCGTGGCGATCCATCAAGCGCGATGCTTGAGGTTTTAGATCCAGAACAAAACTCTGCATTTAACGATAATTTCCTTGAAGAATCCTATGATTTATCGAATGTTCTCTTCATTGCTACAGCAAACTATCTAGAGAATATCCCTGCTCCATTAAGGGATAGACTCGAATTGATCGAAGTACCTTCTTATACAGAAATCGAAAAGCTTAAGATTGCGGCTGATTTCTTAGTTAAAAAGCAAATGAAGGCTAACGGTCTTAAGGAAGGGGACATCGTCTTTACCGAAGAAGGGCTTAAAGAAATCATTGAATTCTATACTCGTGAAGCGGGTGTTCGTGAATTAGAAAGATTGATTGCCTCCTGTTCAAGAAAAGCAATTGTCGAATTGATTAAGAATCCTTCTATGCCTCGTCCAATAAACGTTGATGCGGCTCAAGTTCGTAAATACCTTGGCGTAGAGATTTTCGAAGATACAAAGAAAGAAAAAACTCCACAAACAGGTGTTGTTATGGGCTTAGCCTATACTGAATTTGGCGGCGATATCTTACCAATCGAAGCAACTCATTTTCATGGCAAAGGTCAGCTTGTTTTAACGGGCAACCTTCGTGATGTTATGAAAGAAAGTTGCATGATTGCTCTTGATTACGTTCGTGCGAATGCTCAAAAATACAACATTCCGGATGAAATGTTCGAAAAGAACGACATTCACCTTCATTTCCCTGAAGGAGCGGTTCCTAAGGATGGACCAAGCGCGGGTATAGCCATTACTTGTGCGATAATTTCTTCTCTTACTGGCAAACCTGTTAATAACAATGTTGCCATGACAGGAGAGGTCACTTTACGCGGCAAAGCCTTGCCTATTGGCGGATTAAGAGAGAAATCTCTTGCTGCCCTTAGAAGCGGAATCAAAGCAATTCTTGTGCCTGTCGAAAACAAGAAAGACGTTGATGAATTGCCAATTGAGGTTAAAAACGGCTTAGAGATTCATTTTGTGAGATGTGTCGATGATGCCTTGCCATTTGTCTTCAAAGACGAAACAGTTGAAGCCTAGCAAAGATGCTATTTAGAGGAATTCCTTCGTTGGAGTTCCTCTTTTTTGTTACAATACTTTCATGGGTCAAATTAAATTTCAAAACGCAAAATATATACTCTCCGCTCCAAAGAAAGAACTCCGTCCAAAAGACAATCTCAAGGAAGTGGTATTTGTTGGAAAGTCTAATGTTGGAAAGTCTTCTTTAATCAACGCTTTAACGGGGCAAAAAATCGCTTATTCCTCTAAAAATGCAGGGAAAACCCGTTATTTAAATTATTTTCTAATTGATAACTCTTTTTATCTGGTCGATTCTCCAGGGTATGGTTATACGGCATACGGAAACAAAGAGGACACATCTTTTGGAGAAATGATGGAAGATTATTTTCAAAATCCTCTCTTAAAAGGCTGCATTTTCCTTATTGATTGCCGAAGAGAACCTTCGGAAGAAGATAAGATGCTACTTCAGTTTTTAAAGGAAGAAAATGTACCTACTTTGTTGGTTTTAACAAAAGTAGATTTAGCAAAGCAACAAGATTTAGCTTTAGCAAAGAAAAGATACGCAGGAATGGAAGTCGTCTTATCGTCTAAGAAATACAAACCTGATGTTTTAAGAGCAAAAATTGTTTCATTTCTTCGATAAAGAACTCTATTGCATAAAATAACATTTTGTGTAAGATATACTGCTATGAAAAAGTTACCTGATGCAATATTTGATAGAAGAAATAGCCTAGTAGGCTTCTCCTCGTCCTTATTAAAACATTTTGGCGTTACGCCATTTCATGAAACGAATGATGAAATTGATGAGTTATTAAAAGGGTATAAAAAAGTCTGCGTTTTCCTTTTTGATGGCGCAGGAAAATATAATCTTTCTTTGTTTCCTAGAACGAATAAATTTATTC
>CAVDTI010000086.1:0-7290 GCA_963611905.1 Faecalibacterium prausnitzii
GCAAAGAAAAATACCTCTCAATATTCACCTTTCCAATCATCGATTACTATACCGAATCTGGATTTAGATTCCCTGAAGACGATTTCCCATCTTTAGCAAAAAAATTTGATATTGATTACAGGAACGCTTTCCCTGAATTAAAACTCTTTCCTGATGTTAAAGAGGTGCTTTCTTATTTTCATAAAAAGAAAAGGCTTATCGTCTTATCTGCAACAAAACAAGAAAACCTTGAAGAAGAACTCAAGATGAATGACATATATGACTATTTTGATGCGGTTATAGGCATCAAAGACATATATGGTCGCTCAAAAGTGGGGGAAGCAAAAGAATATTTCTCTAAAACGAATATAAATCCAGAAGAAGTGGTCTTTATTGGTGATACGTTACACGATGATGAAGTGGCAAAAGAGATTGGCGGAAAATCAATCCTTGTTGCAAGAGGCCATCAAAGCAAAGAAAGGCTATCTTCTGCGAAAGATGCAATAATTCTTGATTCACTCAAAGAATTAGAAACGATTATTAAATAGCTACTAGCAAATTATTTGACATAATTCTAAAATAAACGAAAAGAGGTCTTAAATATGGCAACAAAGAAAGCTGTTACAGAAGAAAAGAAGGTTGAAGCAAAAGAAACTCCAGCCGAAAAGAAGGAAGGAATTAAGGTTTACCACGTCTCTAAGAGATCATCAGATAATAAGTGGCAAGTCTTTATCCGTGGAAGTGATAAGGTCATTAAGCTTTTTGACACAAAAGTCGAGGCGGAAGAATATTGCACTAAGATGGCCAAAAACCAAGGTGCAACATTACAAATTCATAATTCCAAAGGCGCAAACAAAGGCAAGATTAGCAAAGCCATTGTCAAGGGCACTAAAAAGAAATAAAACATATCGACAAATTAAGGGCTCTCGTTATAATAATAGAGCCTTTTGTGCATCTGTAGTTCAGTGGCAGAACCTTAGCTTCCCAAGCTAATGATACGGGTTCGATTCCCGCCAGGTGCTCCGTTAAAAACACAGGTCTGATAGATTGTTATCAGGCCTTTTTTAAAATACATATAAACATAATGAAATTGTGTCACCATTGGTGGGGTAAATTGTTTTTACTAATAATTTGCTCATATTTTCATGCGAATCATTCGAGAGGGAGCTGCGGACGTTTTTCTGGATCTTTTCAATATGCCAGTCCCAGTTCCTTCCGGCTATCAACCACACTTTTGTATCCCAAGGATTTCTTGATTCTTTTTTCTCTGAAAAATTCGGATAACCCTCCAGATACGGGATGAATTCCCTAATGGCCATCCTAGGTTGCCCATCGCTGTAGAACATCTCCTTCTTTATTATTAGCCGAGAAAAGTTTTTTGATAGCGGTGAACAAGTAAAAAAGACTTTTGGAAAGTTATTAGACAAGAAAAATGCTTAATTCCTAATTGTCTTCTTTATTCGATCCTCTTCTAGCAATTATCGGTTCTCCATAGAAATACAAAACAATTCCAAATGTATAAATTACTGGCAACACGATGAATAGAATATCTATGTAGTTTGATGTAAAACAGCTAATTATTATTGATGATGTTAAGAACGCTAAAACACCGAAACGGAAATAAATAGATATAGTCTCATTGTTCTTTTTTCTGAGAACGAAATAAGTGGACGCACTTAGAAATAAAGCGAACACAGCAAGAAGTAAGCGTAAGAAATATCTAATGAATCCATCAAAGACATTCTCATAAACGAGCCAATCTCCACTAAAAAGAGTACGCCCCTCAAAGACGATGAAGATCAGCGAAAAGACAATGATTAACGCAGCAAATATGTAAGATATTATTTTTCCTGCCTTTTTCATTAGAAATTCCTCTTATATATTTGTTCACAAAGATTGCTTGTTGTGAAATCACTTACTATGATGCCTAGATTCTTTTTTTCCTTTATTAAGGTTGGCAACCAATTGTTTATGATTTTAGCAGTTGTCGCGGCATACGTTGGAGGAAAAGAGTCAAGGAAATAACACGAAGAGAAGTTAAGTGTTAACTTATCTAGGTTTTTCGCACTATATTCTAAACAAGATGTGATTTCTTTCTTTTTGTTTTCGATGTCTTTGATTTTGAAATAGTCTTGGACATGAAGATTGCCTTTTTCAATATCAAAGGTGTTTGTGGTTGATTCTTTATCGTGTTCAATCCAACCATCGTATGCAGGCAAACCGTATGAATTGTCTTTGTATCTTGAAACTAGATATGCCTTTCCTCTTAATTTTCCTAAGGATTTCGGCAAACTCCTATCAGTATTCCAATATGAGTAAGTGGATAATGCAGTTTTAAGCGATTCTTCAAAAGTTGAACTGCTTCCGGTATCGGAACTTTCTTTCTTGATCGAAACAATTAAGCCTTCACTTGGATGCGATTCTAGGAACGATCCGAAATCTTTTAAGACGCTTGAAAAATGTAATTTTTGATCAACTATTCCATGAACTATCTTGAGTTCATCATTCTTTAATTGAAGACGAATATCGAAGAAACGAACGCCCGCTTTAAGTTGATCAGAAATTGTTAAATCTTGACATTTCCCAGATAAATCCCCTATGGAATGAAGAGCACCAGAGTCATGAGAACCAGGAATTGAAAGAGAAGTCAAAGAAGTAGAATCATCAATATTCTTCATCCAATCAACACCTTTTGTTGTCGAACTCTTAGAAGATAATGGGAGCATAGCAAAAAGAGAAATAACAATTAAAGATGTTGTTAATGATGAGGCGATAATAAGATGTCTTGTCTTCATTGTTTTAAAAATATGAAAGAAAGTGAAAACCGTTTTCAAACGATTCGCAACATTCAATACTGCAAAATAATACTCCAAAATAGTAGTGAAAATAAACCATTTAAAGACATTTTTAAAGTGTTAGTTTACATGAGCATTATATTTTGACTGTATTTTATAGACTGATATTTTTGTATAATTAGTCGCCGAAGTAATAAGGAGAAAATATCATGATGTTAGAGGTTAGGCACCTCATACGTACATACAAGGTAAAAAATTCTGACCCTGTGTATGCGTTAAATGATGTGTCTTTAAAATTTCCAGAGACTGGCTTGGTTTTTATTTTGGGTAAGTCTGGTTCTGGTAAGTCTACCCTTCTTAATGTAATGGGCGGGCTTGATAAAGCGGATGATGGCGAAATCATCATCAATGGAAAGTCTTCAAAGGAATTTTCTGGAAACGAGATGGATTCGTATCGTAATACATATCTCGGCTTCATCTTCCAGGAATACAACATCCTCTCGGACTACACCGTCAAGGAGAACATCGCCCTTGCCTTGCAATTGCAGCACAAGAAAGCGACCGATGAGGCGATAGATAACATTCTTGAGGAGGTTGATCTAAAGGGATATGGCAAAAGGAAGCCGAACGAGCTCTCCGGCGGCCAGAAGCAGAGGGTCGCGATCGCAAGGGCCTTGGTCAAGGAGCCTAAGATCATCTTTGGGGATGAGCCAACCGGCGCTCTGGATAGCAACACCGGCAAGCAGGTCTTCGAGACCTTGAAGAAGCTTTCGAAAAATAAGCTTGTTGTCATTGTCTCTCACGATAGGGATTTTGCCGAACATTTTGGAGACAGAGTCATCGAATTAAAGGATGGCAAGGTCATTTCCGATATCACTAAGAAAAACGTTGAAAGCAAATCTGAATCCAGCGGTCTTTCATTGATTGGCGATAACGTTGTTCGTATCGATAAGAATAGACAACTAACGGCTGCAGATCTTCCTTTGATCAATAAAGCCATTGCTAATGCCGAAGGAGACGTATTTATCACTGCAGATAGCCACGCTAACGAAGCTTTTTGCGAAGCGGCAAGAATCGATAAAAACGGTAATAGACAAGAATTCTTCACGACAAATCCAGATGACATAAAGGTTGGAAACGATTCTTTCAATCTTGTTAAGAGTAAATTCTCTTTGGGCCACGCCTTTAAGATGGGTTCTAAATCAATGAGAGTCAAACCGTTCAGATTGGTGATGACGATATTGCTTTCGACGATTTCCTTTTCTTTATTCGGATCAGCTGCAACTTTAGCAATGTTCTCAGAAAAAGGTGCGGTTAAATCTGCAATACAGAGCAACGATATCAGTGTTCTTTCGTTATCCTATAATGAGAAAAACGACCAAACGGAAGGACTTACTGCTGATAAAATTGCCGAAATCAAGGAGGGAACCGGCTTAAATTTTTACACCTTCAACCAAGATAAGAAAATTGAAGTCAATTTCAAATCCAGTACCTACAACAACGACATTTTCCATATGACCTCTTTCAACAGAGGATTGGAAATTAGCGAGGAAATGATGAATGATTTTGGCTTTAAACTTGATTACGGAAGGCTTCCAACAAATAAAAACGAGATTTGCATTTCTCTTTATTCGTTCTATTCTTTTCAGGATTTAGGAATAAATTCTAGCGATTTTCATCCTGAATTTAAAGCAGGGACAGCAACAAAAGATGATGTAATTGGCTTAACGCTTTTAAGCTATGGCTTTAGTGGGCAGGAGATATATACAATTACTGGCATCATCGATACCAATCTTCCTGAAAGGTTGCTTAATTATCGTAATAACTCATACGAATTAACCTATGGCAATCCGGATTATCAGTCTGTAAGTAATTTATCTTGGAATTCAATCCATTCTTCTTTCTTCTATGGAAAGGATACAAACGCCAGCACGGAAGAAGACGTCGAGATTAAAGACTTATCACTTGGTTTTAACGACGGCTACTATGATTTTAACGGATTTGGGTATTATCCTTCTCACGAAAACAAATACTTCTTCGATAAGAATAAAACGAGTATTTCATCTTCAGAGGCTTTAGTTAGCCAAGAAATATTGCTTTCGATGCTAAGAGAGGAAATGAACAGTCAAGAATCTATTTCCTATGTTTTTGAAGGAGCTTATACCAATTATTCTAAGGATGAAGTATTTACAGCTTGTTGTCAAACAAGCGACTTAGACTGGAATCTAAGCCTGGCGGCAAAATATAAGACCGCCATAGATAAATATGAAGATTTCTATACGAATGATTTCGAAATTGCTAAGGCCGTAAATGAAGGTACGTATTTAAATGACGGCAATGCTTTTAATGTCATTTGCGGTTGGGATGAATACGGGAACATTACATATACAGATGAAGCGTACAAAAACGCCACAGATGAACAAAAATATTGGCTGTTTAAAAACTATTGCGATACATATCTAGAAAGCCATGACACATCATCTAAATACTATGAATACTATTTGAACGCTTATGAGTCTTATTTGAATGACATTTCTAATAGCTATCCAAGTTTAAAGAAAGCGATGACCGTTTCTGCTCTTGAACAATCGTTTGGGAATGCTGAAATGGAAACAATAAACGAATATATTAACGAACATTACAAAGAGATGTATCAAAAGTATAAGGACACTTACGCCTTTGCCCAGATTCTTAAAGACTTCACATCCGATAAAACAGCCGGACCAACTGAAGAAGAGATAAAGTCTGCATGCACGGAGTTCATCTACAAGCATGAGGGCATCCCGGAATATAAAGCGTATAAGGAAATTGTTAAAGCAAAGAAAAAAGAAGTTCTAGCTTCTACGGATCTTTCTTGGTTTGAAAAAACACTTACTGCTAATTCAAACAATGCCATAGCTTTGCCGAATTTTAAGGTCGTTGGAGTTGACTTCGATTTGGAAAATTACTGTTTATCGATTTCAAAAGAGGATGTTGAAGAAATCAATGAAAAATTGAAAGAAATTGGTAAATATAACAATGGAAATTATGTTAGCCAAGGTTACGTCGGAATCGTTGGCAAAGATTTAGATAAATTCCTTGATTTCTACTATGCTAAAAAAGCAACGTTGAGTGATTGGAATAAAGCAGAAAATGGTGCATGGAGATTAACAATCAATAACTCTGAAGTAGCAACTGCAGAAAACTATGGTTCAATAATCGCTGTTATGACACAAGTGTTTTTGTATGTTGGCATAGCATTGGCTGTATTCTCAATGCTGCTCTTCTATAATTTCATCTCCGTTTCTATCAATAACAAGAAGAGGGAGATTGGTATTCTTAGGGCTGTTGGTGCTAAACGTAGCGATGTCTTCAAGATCTTCTATTCTGAAGCCTTCATTATTGCGGCCTTCAACTTCGTTCTTTCATCCGTTGCAACCTTTGTTATTTCGATTGTAATGAATAACTCCTTCCAAAGCTCAACAAATCTTGGCTTTACAATCATGAATCCAAACGCTCTTATTGTCTTATTGTTATTAGGAGTGTCATTGTTAACAAGCTTGATATCATCAGCGTTGCCTGTTACAAGGATTGCTAATAAAAAGCCGATTGACGCTATACAAAACCGTTAATTACTTTAAGACCCATCATCGAAAGCTGGTGGGTCTTTTAATACGAGATTTTGCCAAATCAAAAAACAGTAAGGTTGAGAAATAACGATTTAAGTTTGATTTATTTCATGTTAGGGGGTTCACCATGAAAAGAATTGTGAAATTACTAGCAAATGTATCCTGGATTCCTTTTCTTTTCTCTTGCTCGATTGGCTCAAGCGGTTACATCTCTTCATATTCATATTTATGTGGAGCTTGTATAAGTTTCGGCATTATAGAAGGCATGTCTTGGAATACTCAAGAAATCACAATATTACTTGCAAATCTATATTATTTCGTTTGTTTTTAGTTACGTATACGCAAGCGTTCTATGACAATAATTCTAGAACTTTCTCAAGACGTTTCGATGCAGTTATAAAAAGAAGAAATGAAGACTTTACATTAACTGGAGTCGGAGCTGATTGGGTTCAAAAACGGAATAAAGATTGCATTGAATCATGAAAATATGATTATTGTATCTGTGCAAGCAAAGATAACTACGTGAAAACGTAGAGATAAGAATGGTTTTAGATGAAATAGATAATAACAACGAAACGATTCCATTCATAATCATAAAGAAAAGAAACAATAACGAAAATAAAGAACTGTTAAATATTCTATCTAAAACTATAACTTAAATATTGTTCTAATTTTTAAAAAAAACTAACAAAAACCAAAATTATGTAAATTCCTAATGAAAAAATGTATCTAAAGAATTAAAATATGAAAGTAAAAAAATTAAGGAGATACAAAAGTGAAACAAAATGAAATTGATCGCAAGATAACCAAAGCGTTACTTGATTTGATGGAGGAGCAAGATTTCCAAAACATCTCCATTACTGATATTGTAAAAAAAGCAGGACTTTCCCGTGTCACATACTATAGAC
>CAVDTI010000087.1:0-3510 GCA_963611905.1 Faecalibacterium prausnitzii
CTTTTAATTGATTGATAACAATCTCCTTAATTCTTTCCATTGGTAAATTAAGATGATTAATACATTTTCCTTCTAAAACATTACCTAGATAATCAATCGTGTAGTTTTTTAGATAAGGTTTATCAGATGTTGGCGAATTTATTAAAGATTGATATTCATCGATTTTTGCTCCGATATATTTATCGAAGAACGCTTTTGGAGTAAGTTGGCTCTCTACTTTATATCCGTCTTTTGTCACATACTCAAAATCAAAGGTTTTTGGCGGAACTCCAAAACAATTAAGGAAGAAATCATAGATCTTAGACATCGTTTCTTCTTTTAATGCGCGTGCCTCAGAATCTTTGCCTTCCAGCAAAAGAGAATGTGCTTTGGCCGCAAAGCCTTTAATTACGCAATTAACGATTTGATCTGATTCTCTTGTTCCTTCTGATTGGAAAGTTTCTGGGAAGGCGTTCTTTGGCATAAGGCCATATTTCTTAACAAGATTCACAAACATATCCCATTGCCCACCATCAGAAACTGGATTGTCTAAGATATAGGCGAACTCCCTATCATCATGGTCTCTTGAGGCTAATTTAAGCACGTTTTCCAGGGCAAAATTAGCCTTTTCGATTTTATCGAATAAAGAAATATAGTTTTGTGATAATTCAAATTGTCCCTCAATATCGCATTCTTTTGCAACCATTTCTCTTAAAACGTTTAAGCCAGCAAAAATCCAACAACGTCCAGATTGACGCTGATTGGCAACTGGCAACGTTTTAATGTCGATAGAGAACTTAGTATCAACATCTTTTAGCGATGATGATTCAAAGATAACGCTCGAGATTGCGTTTCTACTTAAAGCATGTCTTAGTAAGAGGTTACTTTTGTTATCTTCGTATTCTTTGAGAATCTTTTCGGTTCTTTGAGCATCTAATGCTCCTAATATTTTTTCTTCCATATGTTCCTTTCTTCTATTAAGTTAGAATTAACTTACTTATTGTCTATCAAAAGATTCTTATTTTCAATAAGAGAGATTGTTTCTCTTATCTTCAAAGAGTTACAATATCTCACGAAATGAGGTAATGAAGATGGAAATCGATGAGAATTTAGCAAGATTCCTACGTTATGTAAAGATTGATACTCAATCCGATGACGAATCAACTAGCACGCCTAGCGCTTTGAAGGAATTAGATTTAGCTAGACAATTAATGAAAGAACTTGATGAACTAGGAATTCCTAATAAGTTAGATGAATATGGAAGAGTTTATGCTCATCTTGATGGAGAGAAAGATCTTCCGACTATAGGTTTAAATTCTCATATGGATACAGCCTTAGAATGTTCTGGAAAAGACGTTAAGCCACAAATCCATGAAAATTATGATGGCAAAGATATCAAATTAAACGATGAATATGCTCTTTCGCCAAAAGATTTCCCAGAATTGCTTAATCATGTTGGTGACACAATTGTGACAACATCTGGCGATACCTTACTTGGCGGAGACGATAAGGCAGGTGACGCCATAATTATGTCTGTTCTTGCCTATTACGTTAAACATCCAGAAGTTAAGCATCATCCAATTGCCATTTTATTTACGCCTGATGAAGAAATTGGCCGTGGGCCTGAACACTTTGATGCCAAAAAGTTTGGTGCAGACTGGGCTTATACAGTAGATGGCGATTTCCCAACACATATCGATGTTGATAACTTCAATGCCTCACATGCTGATATAACAATCTATGGAGTTGGCATTCATCCAGGAGAGGCAAAGGGTAAAATGATTAACGCCATTCGTCTAGGAATGGAATTCGATTCCTTACTTGATGCAAACGAAAAGCCTGAATACACCGACGGTTTTGATGGTTTCAATCATATTCTTTCTTTTGAAGGAGACGCCACTAAAGCAAGCCTTCATTACATCATTAGAAACCATAGTCTTGAGCTTCTTGCTAAGCAAAAGAATGAATTCATTAATGCAAAAGAATTCTTGGATAAGAAATATCCTAACGCAAAAATAGAACTAGAACTCCATGATGACTACCGTAATATGAAAGAAGTTCTTGATAAAGATCCAAGAGCTGTAACACACGCTAAAAAAGTCTTCAAAGAGCTTGGAATTGATGCAGTTTCTCTTCCTGTTCGTGGAGGAACCGATGGAGCGACTTTCTCTTTCTTAGGTTGTCCAACTCCAAACCTAGGCACAGGTTCTTATAACCATCACGGCCGTTTTGAATATCTTTCCGTACGTGATTTCAACCAAATGATTGAAATCGTCAAAGCTATCGTCAAGGCCTAAAAAAATCCGGCAAAGCCGGTTTTTATTACGTTTTGGCTGGGGTGACTGGGATCGGACCAGTGTATCTCGGATTCAGAGTCCGATGCCTTACCACTTGGCTACACCCCAAAGCGCTTATCTATTTTACTAGATATCATCCCATTAACAAGAAAAATAGGAAAAGAGAATGGAAAAAATGAAAGAAAATAACAACAAAATCACGATGATTGCTCTTGGAGGAGGATCTGGAAGCGGAAAAACAACGCTTGTAAAACGTTTGCTTAAGGAATTCCCTGATGCGTCTTTCTTCTCTTATGATTCCTACTATAAATGTTTTGCCGACATGCCTTTTGAGGAACGTTGTGCGCTTAATTTCGATGATCCAGCAATTTTGGATGAAGAATTATTCACAAAACATTTAAAAGACATCAAAGAAGGAAAAAATATAAACGTCCCTGTTTATGATTTTGCTCTTCATTTAAGAAGAGAAGACGTCTCAACTCTTATCAAACCATCAAAAGTCGTTTTTGTTGATGGCATTTTGATCTATACAATTCCTAATCCAAGAGAATATTTCGATTATTGCATTTATGTAGATTGCGACGCGGATATCCGCCTTGCTAGAAGAATCCTGCGTGATAGTGAGGAAAGAGGGAGAACTCCACGTTCTGTTATCGAGCAATACCTATCTACAGTTAAGCCTATGCATCGAAAATATGTGGAAAAAGGGCGTGATTTTGCCGACTATATTTTCTTAAATTCCGAAAATGATGGCCTTGACGAGAAGGAATTCCAAACTCTTCTAAAGCAAATAAAAGAGGTTATTAGAAAATGATAATTGATGCTCATGTCCATTTAGCATCTTGGCCTACAATGGCAACTTGCAGAAAAAATATCCTCTATTCCATGAAAGAATACGGTATTTCCTATTCTTTGATAAGCCATTGCGATTGTTCAGAGTTTCCTTCAACTGGTGATAGATATCCAACAAGAAAAATCAGCCAATATCAAGGGCTTAAGGAATGTCTGGAGTTTGCTAGAAAATATCCAAATCGTTTTGGGGTTTTAGTCTGGATAAATCCAAATACGCAAAAATTAACAGCAACTTTTAAAAGACTAATTGAAGATAATCTCGACATCATTCACGGTTTTAAATTTCATCCATACGAAAGTAGAATTCGTATAACAAATAAGAAGCTTTCCCCTTATCTTGATTACATTAATTCTTTAGGTCTTCCTTTACTTGTTCATACAG
>CAVDTI010000088.1:0-1679 GCA_963611905.1 Faecalibacterium prausnitzii
GCAGTCGAGGTGACTGAGCACGTATTAATAACGACTAAATCGCAGTTTTCTGGAGTTTTTGCTTCTTTATCCCCTCTTTTTAGAAGAGTTTCACGTAATAAATCGTTTTCATACGAATTGACCTTGCAACCAAGGGAAAATAAATAAAATAGCATCTTTAACCCCTTTGTCTTTTCGACCAACTTTTTTTGATTCTTTCAAAAAGGGCCTCTGAAATCAATCCGTTGTCAGACAAAGTTTGAACGAGCATTTCTTTGTTGTTAGAAAAATAAGCATCAACTACCGTTTTGATTCTTGGCATCAAATGGTTTAAGAGAGGATGTTTCAATTCTTTATCGAACAAACAAACTTTCGCATCAAGCCTTCCTTCATCGTTAACGAAATATATAGCTTTGGCATCATAGTCGTAAAAAGCCGCACAATCTGGCGTTTTATCTATCAAAACCAATCGCGTGAAATAGGAAATAAATATTTCGTATCCATAATAATCGAACGGATCGATCAAAGCAGCTTCATATTGTTTAAATATCTTTTTATATGGCATTTCACCTAAACGAGAAAAATTTTTGCTATAAATCATTGATATGGACAAAGCGAAAATAGGAACATAGTTTTTCTCGCCTTTAAAAACAAGGTAGGGAAGACCCAATAATTCATTTTCCATGTACTCATTTAAAGATATGGCGGGAGAAAAATAGTTCTTTTCGTATTTTCTGAACAATTTCTCGATAAATTCTTTGTTTTCTAACGCTCTCAATATAATGTTTCCACGAACGATTCCAAAAGAATCGGAAGAATCGGCAAGATAAGAATAGCTTTCGAGTTCGTTTAAGCGATAACGATTCTCATCATAATAGATTTGTTCTGGCGATTTTTTGAAATTTGTCGGTGCTTGCGCTTCTTCTAAAATATCGTAAATGCTCATTTCTCTTCCTCTAACAAAGAAAATACGCTTGCTAAATATATAGAAGCAGTCTCTGCTCTTAGGATTCTTCTTCCCAGAGACAATGTTATAAACCCAGAATCTAGGGCATTTTGAACTTCATTCGGAGAGAAACCTCCTTCAGGACCAACAAGAGTTAAAGTTTTATCACCGTTACTCAAGGCCTTTAGTTCACTAGGTAAATTAAACGTTCCGTCAGAAAGATTCTCATAGGCTATGAAACGTTTGTCTGCAACACATTTCAAGGCATCTTTATAATTCATGATTGGCAAAACCTCAGGAGTAAAGAGTCTTTTCGATTGGCTCGAAGCGCCATTAACGATCTTTTGAAAACGTTCCTGCCTTTTCTTTCTTTCTTTTTCATCAAGCCTAATAATTGTTCTTTCGGAAATGAAAGGTAAGAACGCATAGGCCCCTAATTCAGTGCCTTTCATTAAAACTAATTCATCATGTCCTCCTTTGAGCAAGGAAAAACCGATAATTAATTTCACGCCAAGCTCAGTGTTTCTATTAATGCGTTCAATTATTTTTATCTCCAATGGACTAGTATTTTCGACTTGGGCTAAATAAAGTTCTCCCTCGTCTACAACTTCAATCTTTTCTTTGGTCTTAGCGCGCATAACGTTTAAAAGATGGTGTTCGTCATCTTTGGTCAAAAACACCATGTCATTTTGAACTTTAGCGAAAAAACGTTCCATGTTTATCTAAGGAAAACCCCATTTGCATCGGCTAAAGA
>CAVDTI010000088.1:1689-7586 GCA_963611905.1 Faecalibacterium prausnitzii
TTTTGAAATAGCGTACAGAAGCAAAAAGATAAAAAACAAAGCAGAAAGCAAACGGCAACACGAAAGCCAAAGCGTTCTTTAATGGATCAACGAATAAGAAAAGCAAGGCTCCTGCACCACCAACAAGTAGCAAAGTGATAAGCAATTCGATTACGGCTTTTTTAGTGAAGCCTAAATAGAAGTTATGAGCACCAAAAGAGCCTAAAATTGCGCACAAAAAACCCGTAACTTTCTTAGATTTTGATTTATAAAGCTTATCATCAGTAGAAGTTGCTTTGATGAATAATGTTACATCTTTTGTTTGATAGTTATCTTCAATCGGATTTTCGGTCCCACAGAATGGACATATATCTTTATCGAACTTTGAAATGGTTCTATGACAGTTTTTACAGATCGGCATAATAAAACCCCCTTAAATAGTATTATTTAATGAGTAATTTTTAAAGAAAAAACCGTCTCAAATGAGACGATTATTTTTTAAAGGGGCTCTTCCACCAACTCTTCTTTTTATTCGCTTCCTCTTTTTGGAATTGAGTCAAGAGATCTTTTTGTGTTTTACTTAGGTCGGTTGGCGTATGTAACTTAACGTGCAAGTAATGATCACCAGGCTTTCCTGAACGAAGGTCTTTAACACCTTGTCCACGAAGCTTTAAGATTGCCTCTGGCTGAGTTCCTGCTGGAATATCGACAGTTACCGTTCCATAAACCGTTTCGATATCGACTTTGGTTCCTAATGCAGCATCGGCAAAGCCTAAGTCTAAATCTGAGTGAATATCGTTTCCATCACGCTTAAATCTCTTATCAGCTTCAATTTTGATTTCGACATAGAGATCGCCGTTAGGACCTCCATTGTATCCTCTTTCGCCTTTTCCTTTGACTCTAATTTGCTGCCCTTCATTTATGCCAGCTGGAATGTTGACTTCAATATTCTTACGTACACGATTGTATCCGTTGCCATCGCATTTAGGGCAGGATTTTTTAACGATCTTGCCTGTTCCGTGGCACTTAGAACATACAGCTTGTGATTCCATGGTCCCAAAGATCGTTTGCTGTCTTTGCGTTGTATATCCTGTTCCTCCGCAATAAGGGCACGTACTTATATCGGATTCGCTAGCAGCCCCACTTCCATGGCAATGTTCGCATTGTTCATCGTAAGTTAGAGGTATTGTAACGCTGCTTCCTTTGATTGAGTCCATGAAGGATATTTTGACGCTATAAAGCGAATCATTACCTTTTTGAGGGCCGCTTCTGTTAGCGTTACCTCTTCTACTTCCGCCACCAAAGAACGAATTGAATAAATCATCGAAGCCGCCAAACCCTTGAGAAGAGAATCCTTCTCCCCCAAAAGGATTTCCGCTTCCGCCTGTAGAAGAACCATTTCCAAAAGCTGCAAAGCCATATTGATCGTAGGCCGCTCTCTTTTGATCGTCGGATAAAACGTCGTAAGCTTCTTGGACTTCTTCGAATTTCTTTGGAGCGTCAGGATCGTGGTTAATGTCAGGATGGTATTTTTTTGCTAATTTACGGTAAGCAGAGCGAATTTCATCTTTGCTAGCCGACTTATTTATTCCGAGAACTTCATAATAGTCTCTTTTTTCTTCTGCCATATTTTCCTTCTCCTTTCTTTAAAGAAGATAGAGGCGTCTTTTTATAGACGCCCCTAGAAATGTTTCACTAAGATTAAGCCTTTTTATCGGTGAAATCTGCATCAACAACGTCTTGGTCGTTATTGTTTGTTGAATTTGAATTGCCAGATTCAGCAGAAGCATTACCTGCTCCAGATTGTTGTTGATATGCGTTTGCTGCATTGGCTGCATCTTCAAGTTTACCAACGATTTCTCTTAATTTATCGATGTTATCGTTTTGAATTGCGGCTTGTGCATCATCGCGGATCTTGGTTAATTCTTTCTTTTGATCTTCAGAAAGTTGAGCGCCTTTTTCGACTAATGTTTGATTGATTTGATCAACATAAGTTTGGGCTTTATTTTTGACTTCGATGTCGCCTTTTCTCTTTTCATCAGCAGCTTTGTTTTCTTCCGCTTCTCTTACCATACGGTCGATATCTTCTTTAGAAAGACCGTTTGAACCGGAGATGGTAATGTCTTGAACTTTTTGTGTATCAAGATCTTTTGCGGAAACTTTAACGATGCCGTTAACGTCAATTGAGAAGGTGACTTCGATTCTTGGCTCACCACGACGTGCTGGTTTAATGCCTGTTAATTGGAAGTGGCCAAGTAATTTATTGTCATGAGCCATTGGTCTTTCACCTTGATAAACCATAATATCAACTGCTGGTTGATTATCTGCAGCTGTTGAGAAGATTTGGCTCTTAGTTGTAGGAATTGTTGTGTTTCTTGGGATAAGAGGAGTCAAAACTCCACCGAGAGTTTCGATGCCAAGTGTTAATGGCGTGACATCGAGAAGAACGACATCTTTAACGTCTCCGGCAATGATTCCGCCTTGAATTGCAGCGCCCATAGAAACTGCTTCATCTGGGTTGACGGACATATTGATCTTCTTACCAGAAACCTTGCTGACCATCTCTTGAACGGCTGGCATACGTGTTGAACCGCCGATCATTAATACATCTTCGAGGTCATTGTAGGTAAGTCCTGCATCATGAAGAGCTTTTTCCATTGGAACCTTGCAACGTTCAAGTAATCCTTTTGTTAAATCTTGGAATTTAGCTCTTGTTAATTTGCCTTCATAGGAGATAGGACCGTTCTTCCCCATTCCGATGAATGGAAGGGAGATTGTGGTCTCTAAGCTGCTAGAAAGTTCAATCTTGGCTTTTTCGGCTGCATCAAGGAAACGTTGTTGGGCCATTTTATCGGTAAGATCAACGCCAGTTTCGATTTGAATTTGTGCATGGATCCAATCGGCAACCGCATTATCCCAGTCATCGCCACCAAGGTTTGTATCACCGTTTGTTGATAATACTTGGAAGGTGCCATCACCAATATCAAGGATGGAGACATCTAAGGTTCCGCCGCCAAGGTCGAAAACCAAGACTTTACCGGATTTATTTGTATCAAGACCGAAGGCTAAGCATGAAGCCGTAGGTTCATTAATGATACGGACAACATCAAGTCCGGCGATTGTTCCGGCGTCTTTAGTCGCTTGTCTTTGAGCATCATTGAAGTATGCAGGAACTGTAATGACAGCTTTCTTAACTTCTTGTCCAATGTTCTTTTCGGCATAAGATTTCATATAAGCAAGAACCTTTGCAGAGATTTCTTGTGGAGTGAAATCTTTATTTAAACAAGAAATGTGGAATTTATAATCTTGTCCAATTTTACGTTTTGCAGAACGTACTGTATCAGGATTGGTGATCATTTGACGCTTTGCGGCGTTACCAACTATTTCTTCACCAGAAGCTTTAAAAGCAACGACAGATGGAGTCGTATTTGTTCCTTCTGGATTTGGGATGACTTTGACCTTTCCGTCAGCTTGTAAGTAGCTGATAACAGAGTTTGTAGTTCCTAAGTCAATACCAACGATTAATTCTTTTGCCATAATATTTTTTCTCCTTAAGCTTTATTAGCTTCATTAGTATCAGATTGTTTATCTTCAGTTTTTGTTTCGGCCTTTTTCTTGAAGACTTTCACGTTAGCTGGTCGAATGAGCTTTTCGTGGAGTTTGTAACCCTTGGAATAAATCAACGCTACTTTTCCATCATTACCGTCATCCCCTTCTTCAATATCTATCGCATTCATTGAATGGGCATCGAATTCATCTCCAATCTTTGGAAGAATCTCGCTGACTCCTTCAGAGATTAAAGCATTTTGAATTTGGTTATAGATGTAAACGAAACCTTGTTGATAATTCTTTGCTTCTTGGCTTTCAACCTTACCATTTAATGCAAGGTAGAAACCATCTAAGGCAGGAAGAAGATTTTCTAAGAAGCCCTCAGAACGATAACGAAGGGCATTGCGATGGTCTTCTTCAAGGCTTTTACGAAGGTTTTGAACATCTGCAAGCTCCATATAGTACTTGTTTTTCCATTCAAACGCTTCATCTTGAGCTTTTTTTAAGGCTTCTTCGTATTCGGAATTTTCTTTCTTTTTATCGTGTTTCATTTCGTTTTCGTTTTCTTTTTCGTCACTTTCTTTTGTTTCGTTTCGTTTTTTTTCTGACTGTTCCATTCATTATCCTCCCTTTCTTCATTGTCTTGATTGAAATATTCTTCTAACGCTTGGGCGAAGTATTTCAAGGTTCCAACAACTTTGTCATAGTCCATTCGTGATGGACCGACAAGAGAAAGCGTTGCGCCTTTTTCACCAGGGACATCGATATTTGCTGATACAAGAGCCAATTGATCATTGAGGCTGTCCGAATTTCCTGAGCCGATAGTTATTGTAATTCCGTTCTTCGTTTGCCCTTTTTCCAATGCTTTAGAAAGGCTTTCAGGGCTTTCGAGGAATTTCATTAATTCACGTAACTTAGCGGCGTCATTAGCAAATTCTGGTTGTTCAAACAATTGCTCTTTGCCATAGAACTCCATTCTTGAAGTTGCAAAAGCAGCAAACACACCTAATATCGCCTGATAGAACACTTCTTGTCCAATCATGTAGTCGGTAAGAGCCGGACGCATAGCCTCCATTTTGCTGACCACTTGCGTAACTGGGGTTCCTGATAAACGATCGTTTAACATTTTTATGGATTTAGTAAGTTCGTTCGAATCCATATCTTTGTTAAGAACAAATGTTTTATTTACGACATATCCTTTATCGGTAACAAAGATTGCCGTTGCAGCATTTCCGCCGATCGGGATGAGGTTTATCGAAACCAAACGTTCTTCTTCAAGTGAGTTACCAACCACTACTGAGGCCAGTTTTGTCATTTGTGAGAGTATTTCGCAACTCTCCTTGATTACCTCTTCAACGGATTTCGTCCTTTTTGACAAAACATTTTGAAGAGCGTTCTTCGCTTTTTCATCGATGTTTCCAGAGCGAAGATTGGCAACGTAATATTGATATCCTTTTTCGGAAGGAACGCGTCCCGATGAGGTATGTGTCTTTTCTAGATAACCCTCGTTTTCTAGGGCATTCATTTCGTTTCGGATGGTTGCCGTGGAGACCTCGAGATCATATTCTTGTTGAAGAGTTTTACTTCCAACAGGTTCTGCCGTCTTGATAAAATGCTCGACGATTAATTTTAATATTTCATCGCGTCTTGTCATTTTGCCTCCTTTTTAGCAGTCGTTATCTTTGGCTGCTACGACTATTATAGAGACAGTTTTAGCACTGTCAACACCTTAGTGCTAATTTTGTTAAAAAAGTTCTATTAAAATACGGTCTAAAAGAAGGATTCCTTCATCAGAAGGATAGATATATTCACTATTTTCAAACAAAAGACCATCATTGTTAAGCTTAATAAACTGATTTTTATATTTTTCTTTGAACTCGAACCCAAATCTAGATTTGAATACTTCTTTTTTGAATCCTTTTGCTAAACGTAGATTTGTTAGAAAGAAGTCTTCTAATTGACTATCAAGATCGAGTTTTTCTTCCGTGTAGTGATACATCCCTTTCAAATAAGAGGATAGATTTTTTGTATTCGTATAGCGGATGCCATTAACATAGCCAGAAGCGCCAAGCCCTACTCCATAGTATTCTTCATCACGCCAATACGTTAAATTGTGTTTCGAATAATGCTTATCTTTTGCGAAATTGCTTACTTCATATCTTTCATAGCCGTTTTCTCGTAATGTCGAAAGAATAAGATTATACATATTTGCTTCAATCTCATCGTCTGCTTCTTTATATCCCTTATTATAGAATACGGTTCCATCATTAATCGTTAGAGAATATGCCGATAAATGCGGAATGTTTAACGCAAGTAAGGCTTCTATATCTTTCTTAAGATCATCGAGTGTTTCGTTAGGCAAAGCGTAT
>CAVDTI010000089.1:0-1662 GCA_963611905.1 Faecalibacterium prausnitzii
CCCTATCTGCAAAGAAAAAAGGTCTGACACATATTGTATCAAACCATTGCTTCTTAAATGGCGGAGGCGTCGAGATTCGAACTCGAGCTAGGGATGACTCCCTACTAACAGGTTAGCAACCTGCCCCCTTCGGCCTCTTGGGTACGCCTCCGTGCATCGATAAATATACACTAAAGTGAAAAGTTTCGCATTAATTATTTTCACTATTTAAGCAATATTGTTTTTATTTCAAAAGGTCTAAAGGCAATCTTATTTGGATTTAAAGGCTCTATCGGATCTTCAAGAGCATTACAAAGAGTCGCTTCAGAATAAGAAGCAGGCAAAGAGAAAGTGATTGTAACTGGTTGATCAGTTCTATTATATAAACGAATTATATTTCCCTTACCACTATAAGCATTCTTAAAGGCTGAAACAGCAATATCATCATCGATAATTCTAAAGGTATTCTTAGGATTTTCTCTGTTTCTGAAATAGAAAACTGGTGCGTTAAAGGAATTAGCCAAGGAATCTACATCCGATCCAGATAAACATTTATCGTGAAGGTATATTGCATAATCATATTCAAACGGTTCTTGATCCATGTGTTTACAAGGGAAAGAATTTGTTTTTAGTAAACTCAATTCAAGTACTCCATCTTTTGCATAGAATCCATTGCGTGTCTTGTTGATGAGAGCAATTCCTCCATCTTTATCCGATAAATCAACCCACTTATAGGCACAAAGCTCATATTGGGCTTTATCTTTTAAGGAGTCGTTCTTTGTTGAATGTTTTTGAAATCCAAATTGAGTATCGGAAATAACCTCATCAGGCATGTTTTTAACGTGGAAAACTGCTTTCAAAAGATAATTATCATCGTGCCAATCCACTTTATGGTGAATGCTAATTAATCTTGATTCATCATCGATCAGCATTCTTTGATATAAGAAAGAGTTTTTAAACGAATACGTATCATTGATTTCATAACATGGGCCGAATCTCTTGATTTTTCTTTCGATCAAATCCATGTATATTTCTGGCTGATTGCGATAGTTTTCTAAAACATTCCAGTTTGCATATTTAGGGTCGCCTGGTTCATAGAAGACACGAAAAGCGTTGGCAAACGTTTCAAAATATTTCTTTCCAGTTTCGTTATCAATAATCGAGGCAAAAGATCCATCTGGATTAAATTTAATCTTTAAATACTTAGTATCTAATTCAGGAAGAGATGATACGTTTCTTCCTTTATATTTTGTATATTTGTTAATTTCTCCATAGGCAGGTAAGGAATAAATGTAATAGGCATTACCAGCTTTTTCGTAATGTTTGTGCGCTAGAGAGAAATTACGAATGTAACATCCTTTTTTATAATTCTTTAGATAGTTATTATTTGTTATTTTTTCTAAGAGGGCATCGATTTTTTCATCTAGTTCAAGATATTTTTGACTTGTATAGTCATAAACTTCTTTAATTGAAGAGCCTGGCAAAACGTCATGGAATTGGAAAAGAAGAACCTCTTTCCAAATTTCGTTTAACTTATCGTCATAGTTAGTAATGCCATTTTCAGCTAAACAAAATTCAACCGCACGCAACCTTTCTTCAAAATAACGATTCCATTCTTTGTTTCTTGCTTGGGAAGTAAATGTTCCTTGATGATTTTCAAGATAAATCTCCCCATTATAACGA
>CAVDTI010000089.1:1672-2926 GCA_963611905.1 Faecalibacterium prausnitzii
CGTTATAACGAGGCAGACTTGGTTTATAGAAAGAAAGGTTTTCAAAAAATGATTTTGCACTATCTTGTTTAATAGTAGGCAGATTGAGTACATGATTCATTCTCTTAATTCTTTCTTCCATATCAGAGGATCCGCCTCCTCCGCCATCTCCGCAACCATAAAGATATAAAGCTGTTTTGATCGGAGATTTTTCTTTTGATTGTTTTTCAGTCGCCATTATTTCACTAGGCAAGGCGTATCCGTTATATCCATATGGGTTCATTGAAAAATGAGCTAACACTTCTTTCCCATCCATTCCTTCGTAGACAAAAGAAGAATATGGGAAAATAGTTTGTTCATTCATTCTCATCTTGGCAGTATAGAAATAAATCTGATCGGTATCTCTAAGAAGGCTTGGCAAGCACGGAGGGAAGCCAAAGTCATCAGGATAGAAACCGATTTGTGTATAGTGATTAAAGTTTTCTAAGTAGAACTTCTGGCCATATAGCATTTGGCGAATCAGTGATTCTTCACCAACTAAGTTTAAATCGTTTTCTACATATGCCCCGCCTAAAAGTTCGATTCTCCCCTCTTTTTCAAGTTCAACAATACGGCCGAATAGCATTGGAGAGGAATTCTTTATTTGTTCTAACTGCCAAGGCTGAGATATTGAATATTTATAATTTGGATAAGTATCAAGTAAATATATGGAATTTGTAATCGTTCTTAAAGCTTTCTTCTTTGTTTCTTTAAAATTCCAAAGCCAAGCTAGATCGAGGTGAGAATGTCCTAAGCAATAAAGGGTAAAGTCTGATTTAGAGATTGTTTTCAATAAAATAGAGGTTATTTTCTTTGCTTCAACGGCTTTATTTGGCCAAGAAAACATATATAGATCTCTTACTTTTTCTAATCCAGTAAGTATATCTTCAAAATACGGCGCGTCATTACTGACCGAGAAAGCATAATTAGAAAGAACTTCATAATCATAAAGAACATCAAGATCTTCTGAAGACTTCTCAACGATTGCCGCTTTATGAAAAACGCCTGCTTGAGGATATCTTTCTCTTAGATAAATATTATCTTGGCATTCAACCCAAAGATTTATCTCATTACCGTTTTTTATCAATTTCTTTAAAGGGTAATGGCATTTTAAAGTCGCATAATCTCTTTCGTTTTCCAAAGAATATTCGCCAAGCGCAAAACCCTTGATGGGATTTCCGTCATTATCAAACAAAAGACCTTCACTTCCGCTGTCGAAATGAAGATATAGATTGT
>CAVDTI010000090.1:0-6536 GCA_963611905.1 Faecalibacterium prausnitzii
GATTACCATTGCTGCACCGGAATCTATCTTGCTTTTTTGCTTCTTTGAATTCAAGCCGTTTTGATGAAAGATGGCAGCAGCTTCAACTGTCGTATTTCTTTCGTCTTGTTGTTTTATTGGAACACCCGGAAAGGTTTCTTCTAACATAACAATAAAGTCTTTGACAATTGGTGTCATCTCACATTCATCCCCTGAAGGATAAAGAGGGAGGCCAATAACAATATTCTCGACTTTTTCTCTTGCAAAAACATCCTTAACAGCAGTTAAGGCATCTTCATAATGAGTTAATCTAAAACGAACTTCTGGCAAAGGAGAGACAAACATCCCACTACGGGATATTGCCAACCCTATAGAGCCTTTACCTAAATCTATTGCCAATATGTTCTTTTCCATACGTTCTAGATTTTATCTTTTCTTCTTTTACTAAGGCAAGAAAATATAGGTTTTGTTTATGCTGCTTAAGATTGTTATCGATACATTTATTTCTTACATTCTATAGTTAGCATACGAATCTCTTGTTTCAGTTTTCGGCTTTTTGTTAAAGAAACAAAATTAACATTGCTATATAATTCAACTTATGGAAAAAACGTTAACTCCATTTGTGAAGCTAAAAGAAAACAAATACTATCCATATATCATTGACGGCGTTTATTTCCTTCTCGCCTTTGGAATTACATTCTTAATATATCTTTTGATATTCCAAAGTTTAGGTTTCTATCCTTTTAAGGAAGATGGATTAACAAGCATGATGAGCGATCAAACGACTCAATACATCACCTATATGAGAGCTTATCAAGACATATTGAAAAATGGCGGAAGTCTTACTTATACCCTTTCAAAGACTTTTGGCGGAGATTTTCAGTCTCTTTTTGCATATTATCTTTCCTCTCCATTTAATTTATTACTTGTTTTTATCTCCTCAAAAGATATTCCCGCTTTCTTTATATTTATTGCAATTACGAAGATGTCTTTTGCCTCTGCTAATACATACCTTTTAGCAAGATATATCACAAAGAAAAGAAGGCCGATATATCTAGCTTTTTCTATCGCCTATGGTTTAATCAGCTACGCCTTCGTTTTCATGTTCAATTTCATGTATCTAGATGGATTGATGATATTTCCATTGGTTTTCCTAGGTTTCAAACAACTAAGAAATGATAAATATTATTGGCTATATCCTCTTTCTTTGGCCTACGCCCTACTTTGCAATTGGTATATCGGGGCAATGATTTGTGTTTTCTTGGTCATATATTTCATTTTTGATATGGTTTTTTCTAAAGGAAATGCACAAGAAAAATTGAAATATCTACTTAGATTCGCCCTCTTTTCTCTTTTTGGTGGTCTTCTTTCTTCATTTGTTTGGTTTAGTGCATTTACACATTTTAATGGAACAAAAGCCAGTATGGCCTTGCCAAAATTTGAATGCTATAACTGGGCTCTTTTCTTTGAGGGCTTATTAGAAAACAACTATCTTTCCTATAGTGCTCTTACAAGAAACGAAGGATACATGAGCGCATTCGTATCCGTTGTTACTCTTCTTTTTGCTTTGTTGTATTTCACAAACAAGAAATATTCTTGGAGAGAAAAGACTACTGATGGAATATTGCTGTTCATTTATTTTATATCCACTATCATCAGCACTTTTAACGCCCTCTTCCATGGAGGTAGACTTCCTACCTTCTTTGCTACGCGTTATTCCTTTATCATAGGTTTCTATCTTTGCTACCTCGCTTTAAAAGAATCATCTGAACTAGAAGATACTCCAATTTGGGGATTGGCAGTTCCAGGCGGAGTTTCTTTGGTTCTTCTTCCCATTCTTACTCTCGTTAAGAAAAACGCTCTTGCTGGCGGAAATAAAGAAATCCTATATCCACTATCTGTCACATCATTATTAATCTTTATCTTCTCTCTTGTAATTGTTGGACTATATTTCCTTTATACCTTAATCACCAAAAAGAAGAAAATCACTTCTCCAACCTATATTAGTAAAACAGTCGAAGTGGCCTTACTAACACTAACACTAATTTCCTCGTATCGCGGAGGATATAACGTCATAAATAAGAATATCGAAGAAAATAGCTATCAAAATTATAACGTTTATAAGAAAGATGATTCTTTATCTCCCGTATTCAATAAAGTCAAAAACGACGATTCATCTCTTTATAGAATGGAAGCAACCTTTAACCGTAACGGTTCGAGTAACGTAATCAATAACAATCCTTTGTTCTATTCCTATAACGGTTTGAATCATTTCTCATCCACAGAAAAAGAAAACATTTCTTCCTACATGCGAAGAATTGGTTTTCACAAGAATGGCTTTTGGGAATCTTACTGCACAGGTTCAACTGAGGCCATGAATTCCTTCTTAGGAGTTAAATATCTGATTGATAAAAAGGACTTTAGCAAAGAAAAGCCTCAGTTCTTCTATAACGAGTCTTCTTTGAATCTCTTCAAAAAAGAAGACACATTAACTCTAGATAACCAAGTGTATTCTTATTATAAGAATGAATACGCTCTTCCTTTGGGGTTCGTAGTTGATTCATCTGGATCAACATACGTAACTCAAGGAGAAAGGAAAGAAGGAGTCGAAGAAACATATTGGTTTGATCATTTTGAATATCAAAACAAGATGTATCACGCAATGAATGAATCACTTCTTGATGAAAATGGCAAACATAAGGATATATTCCATAAAATCCCTGTGACCATGGAAACTCTTTCTAGTGATACAAAAGTCGTTAAAGAAGATGTCTTTGGAAGAAAAACATATTCCCTAAAGAAAGGGTCGAGTATTACTTACAATTTCGTTATCACACCTGAATGTGAGAATAATAACCTCTACGTCTTTGAACAATCAGAAAACCAAGATATTCGCATCTATCTAGATGGTACTCTCCTTAAAAACGACTACTGGTATTCCGGTATCCATTCCTTTAACGCAAAGGTAGGATCCACTCACTCTCTTGTCATAACCTATTCCAAAAACGACGATCGAGAGATAGAGATAAATCCTGAGATATACTATGAAGACTTAAGCATTCTCCAAGAATACCTAAGTGAAATCAAAAAGGGAAGTTCAAATGATTTAAAAGTAACCTCTTCTTTAGCCTCTACCTCCTACGAAGGAAGCTTCAACTATCAAAAAGACGATGGAGAATTCCTTTTTAGCATTCCTAACGACAGCAATTTCTCCATTTATTTAGATGGCAAAAAACAAGAAACCATGACTCGTTTTGATATCTTTACTGCTATATCTTTAAAAGGAGTAGAAAAAGGTATTCACACGATTAAACTCGTATATAAAGATAAAGGCCTATTAACTGGAACAATACTTTCTTCCCTCTCTTTAGCAGGATTTGTTCCTTTAATAATCTTCTACCCTCATTTAGAGAAACTAATTTTCAAGAGAAAAGAAGATTCTAAATAAATGCTAGAATGTCTCAGGTTTTTCTAACAAATCCTCAATGTCGCAGCCAAGCACACGTGATAGTTTGTATAAAGTCTGAGCCTGCGCCTTATCGATATCATTCACACGTTGTTCGTAGAGTTGGATCGAACGTAAATTAACTCCCGAAAATTTTGAAAGTTGAGACTGTGATATTTGTCTACTTTCACGGATTTTACGTAGCTTAGTCTCACCGATACATTCGTTATAACGTCGGTCTAAAGACTCATTGAAACGACTTATATCCATCTCATGAAAAACAGGATACATGGCAATTATTTCACTTAATGGAATACGTTCAAAAATATCCTTAAAACGTTTAGATGAGACCCATTGGTATTGTGCTAAAGCCCAGCCTGCCCAATATTCAGGAGTTCTACTTATAGAAAATGTAGGCAAGGGCAGCTTTTCTTCAGGGCATAAGTCGTTCAAAACATCTCGTACAAGCTCTAGACCAGATCTTCCAGAAATTACGGCTGGATTTCCACGTTCAAATTCTCTAGACAAGTCAGATTGAACGAAAAGCTTAGCAAAGACATTTGGCTCTAATTTACAGACATTTATCGCATAGTCAAAAGCGCTTGCTAAATTATTAACAGCATCACTCAAGTACAATTCGTTGTATGCGGCGATCGTCATTTTTAATTTCCTCCCTCAAGATATCCATAACAAAGATATCGTCACGATAAGAACGATTTTTTGTGACATGTTGTCTAAGTTTCTATGCCCTTAGATAAAATTATTTATGATAAGGACTTTCTTTATCGAACGATCCGATACCAATCAACAACAGTTGCTCAAAAGCACATTTATAAAATCGGTTTAATTCAAACGAATAAGCCTTTATGATAACGGCGATGATTAGGCTTCTAAAATTTTAATTGGTTGTAGAACATTTTTGTATTTTTCTTATAATAAGGAACAAATTTGTTTTCCAAATTTTCATAATGTATTTTTTCAAAAAAAGAACAATACAATATTTCTTCGCAATAATCATCTTTAAAAGAAATCAATTCTTCCAATAAATCTGATAGATTACTCATCGCCCTCTCATCATCTAAATGTTCATAAACATATGGTAACAAATAGTCTTCAATCAATATTGTCGACCCAACTTCTTCTCCATCCCATTCATTCTTCACATCAAATAAATATTTTTCCTTTATTTCGTTAAAATACTTTAACACAATCGAATTAAATTTACTTTTTTCCATGTTTATTCTCCCAAAGCTCTATCGCTTTTTCTAATTTATTCTTTTCCTTAGTCAAAATGTCTTCATCGCCAGGCACCAAGTGTTTAGCCAGCATTTTTTTAATTTCTCTTACCCTATCAACGGCTTTTTGATAATGCGACTTCTTGCCCTGTTGGACACCATTAATGGCTTCGTCTCTTAACATGTCGGCTGTGCCCCCATCCCCAACAACTGCGCCGGGTCTATACAATTCAGAGATTATATTTTTGGCTTTCTCCGTTTTCACGGATTCCAGCATTCTTTCACGATTATTTTTGACTAGGTTAGTTTCGAGCTCTTTTGATTTTATTTGCGTTTCCGTTTGTTCAAGATTTTGCTGTGGATTTCCATTCGTTCCGTGTGCAAGGTCAAGATTAGAGTGATCCATGATTTGTCCTCCATCTTTTTGCGTTTTGAATTTTAAGCGAATTATCCGGAACAATAATTTTAACTCCGGCTCTTTCTGCCACTTTAAATGCATTATGAATTTTGCGTTCATCTCCGCAAACATCATACACAACAATAGCTTTTAAATTATGCTTAGTTTTTACGGGATGTTGAATTGTCGCGCATAGAATCTTGTATTCATTTTTCTCTTCGATATGACCTTTTGTGGAAATTCCAACAACGGAAGAATCTTCTAGACCATCCAAATAATAATCAATTGATTTAACGGATGGAAACGAAATTAAAGGAATTACAATAGCACCTATTTCATGTATAAGCCACAAAGAAACAATGCGCATTTTCTTAAGCCTATAAATATTTTCGGCCTCATCGGTGTCTTCTATAAGTGAATAATCAGGAGAAAACACGAATTTAACGCCTTCGAATCTCTTTTTGAACTTCGCTAAATCGCTTTTGTTATCGTAATAAATTGAATTATACAAACCACGTTGCCCATCGAATTCATTATCGAATTGAAAAAAACCAACAGCAGTTAATTCCGTTTTGTGATAGAGTGATTTCTCGCTATATAAAGCAATAAAATCAGGATAAATATCCGTATTACAATAGATTGACGGGATGTCGTATTTTCCAACATATTGAGACTTGTTAGAGTATTTTTGATATTTTAGCTGCAAAAGCCGCCTTAAATCTAAATCTTCATAGGAAATAATCCCGTCTTTTTTAATTTTTTTCTTTCTTTTCATTTTTGTTATACCCTTTCTGACCTTGTAAAATCGGTAAGAAACGATATAATCTCATTGCGGGATTGATTATAATCAATTCTTACCAAGCATTACTATTAACGGTAGTAATGCTTTTTTTACATTCGTGTCAAATTTAAGAAATTAAGGACATTTTCTAGCAAACCATTAATTATCCACCGTATTCAGATTTTCAAATTTGAACAACAAGGCGTTTTCGTTTTCTAAATACTCGGCCTCGATTTTATATCCTCGGTCAGCCGTTTCCTTAGAAACCAACGAATTAATTTCTGACGTAAAATCATTATTATTCCATCTTACGTAATCCACCTTGTCCTTGGATGAATTAACAAACTTTATGGCATTAGGATCTTTTTCATCACACGCCTTTACGCCAATCATTTTGTCCTTTTTGTTAATGAACATTTGCACATAATGAGGATATGACAGTTTTGCAACCGCCTGTTTTGAAAAAGAGACGCCATTTTTTGTAACAGTCATCATGGCCCTGCCGACAATCCTTTCCATTGGTTTGAAGTCAGGTGAATCAAACAATGACATAGAGGAACCTCCTTAATTTGCAGTTTCATTATATGTTGCAAAACAATGATTAGCAAGCAAAACACAAAAGAAAAGATAAATAAAAATCAAATCAATACTTATAAAAAAATAATATTAAACTTTTAAAAGCAAAATATTGCTAGAATA
>CAVDTI010000091.1:0-19279 GCA_963611905.1 Faecalibacterium prausnitzii
GACTCGAACCCGCGACCCGCTGATTAAGAGTCAGCTGCTCTACCAACTGAGCTAAGGGACCAACGCATGAAGTATCTTACAATAACTCAAGATATCATGCAAGAGAATTATTTCTTTGAGAGGGTGTTATCTTCATCAAGATCGAGAGAATCTGATGAAAGTCCTTTTGTTACAAAGGAATAAGCGGAAAGGTTTGTCTTAACATTAAGAGTTCTTTTTTCTAAAGAGGCATCATTCATGAAGCTGAATTGATATTCGGTAACATAATAATATTCTGTTCCATCGATAAGATCAGTTATACGTTGGGAATAGAATGAGATACCCCATTTATCATCAACCTTGTCTAAGGTAATGTAATGGTCTTCAGTACGTGTTCCGCCATTCTTTTCATGGGTATATTTAAGAACATAGCCTAAGGTTGTATTTGCATCAGCAAGAGTAAGCGAAACGTTGCTATAGGAAGTTCCATTAACTTCGCAGTTTCCTTTCTTACCAGCAAAGTTTTTCATATTCTCATAAACTGATAAAACTGCAGAATAATCGGTATTAATGACACTATATGTTAAGCTACGATACTCAGTTAAAATCGAAGGATCTTCAGAAACAACACCACTCTTCTCTCCTGAGATAAGGAAATACGTATCCACATCATATTTGATGGTGAATCCAGTCATCTTTGTGGTGAGTTCATAAACAAAGTCTTCACCAGAATAGATTTCAACATTATGGTTTTCACTAGCTAATGATGTATCTGTCGCGGTATCTGACTTTTTAAATACGCGGTTAGACTTAACAACATTGAAATCTGAATCGGTATTTTTAGAAATCGTTACAAAATCACTTTCAGAAGTTATTTCTTTTCCAAAAGAATTAACTCCACAAGAAGAAAGAAGCGTGAATGACGCTAAAGCTAATACTAAATTCTTTTTCATAATTATCTTCCTCTCTCTCCACCTTTATTTTCAAAGCCGCTGCCTAAGGCAAATAAAGCGGCTGCAACAATAAATGTTATAGCAGCAACAATCGCTCCCCAAGAACAATGACAATAGAAGGAATCATATGTCCAGTATCTTGTAAGAGTTGTAGTTGCTACGGCATATTGGTTACCGATGTTATTTGTAACCATAAACCAAATTGGGCTGGCGATTGCAGCAAATCCACCAATCGCAAATCCAAGAACCGTTAACTTAGAGAACTTCTCTAATTTCTTTGTAAAAGTAACAAAGAAGCCAAGAACAACGAATCCAACCATGCATAAAAGCAAGATGAATAAGATCCAGTTAAATTGAGCTTGCACGGATGAAAGGATATGAACGCCTTTGATAACACTGCTCTTAAAATACATCGCGAAATATCCTCCACCAAACAAGGCATTCGGACCATAGATTGTTTCCGCAGGGAAAAGATTTGATCTAGCTACATCAAATTCCGAGGAGGAAGAATACCACTTGTATTCAATGGTTACAGTAGGAAGAACAATGGTAAGAACGATTGCAATAAAGCAAATAATTAAACCCGCTAAACGGAGAATGACACCCGGTCTTTTTAACGTTTCTAAATCAAAGGAGAAGAATCTTCCCTTTTCTTCTTTAATATTATCTTCTTCAAGTGAGGCGACTAAGTTATTTGACATCTTATTTGCCCTCCTTCTTAGCTTTGTTTGTTTTGTTAAATTTCAAAACCCAGATTAAATGTTTTGTTTTGGCAACAATTTTATTAAACCAAACAACAATCAAAGGTTTGACAGGATAAGATTTGAGTTCTCCTGTTTCTCTGATGTGATCAACATCTGCTAAAACCTGTCTCTTTTTACGAGAAAGAACCAAAGCAAACACGATTCCTCCAACAAAGAGGACTCCACCAACGGCTAATGCGACCATTGATACATAGAATTCGGAGCAAGAAGTGTTTACAACATAAATCTTTTCCGCCGTGTTAGGATCAACGGAGGAAACGAAAGAAAGATAATAGAAGAAGAAAGCGACGATAAGGAAAATTGCACCAATGACCAATGCTGATAAAGCGTGGCTCATATGATGTCTTAAATCATTAGTTTTCTTGTGAAGTTTTTGGATAACGGGTCTAATTTCCCCATCTCCATTTAAGTTAGTTACAATTTCATTTCCACAATGCTTGCATTTTGTTTCAGAAGCATTGTTTTTTCCTAAACAGTCTTTACAAATTGTTTTCATTCTTTTCTCCTTCCTCTAGTAATTATAATTCGGATCTTTTTGTCCATGAACTCTTAATCCTTCTTTTGCTGCTTTGTTATTAGCATCAATGAGATATTGGTAATATGAGATTCCTTTGTATAGCATCTTTGAAGAGGTATCTCCAGAGAAAGCAACCAAGGAATATCCATTTAAGACTATTGAATGGTTAACCATATAGAAGGAATCGTCTCCACTTTCTTCATTACTCGCCCAAACGTAGAGTAATAATCTTCCATATGTTTCAGTTACAGAGACATTCGGCAAGGATTGAACCCTAATACGTTTTGCAGCCGTTAAGAGAGAGCCAGTATAATCTTTTGCTGCATCTCCCCAAGGATCGGCAGGAGAGTTTCCTCCATGATATATTTCAGGAGTGTCGATATTCTCATAACGAACACTCGTGCCATTCTTATACCCTGCATCAGTAATAACACTTGGATAGTTGAATTTTGTTGTGTCTCCATCAACTAACTTATTGATGGTAACATCAGCAAATCCTCCTCCACCAAGAGTCGTACTTCCTTCTTTAAAGAAAGCCGCGTCTTTATACGGATCAGCAATTCTTGGTCCTTTAAGGATTTCTTCTTCAGATAATGGGCAAGAGAGAGCTCCTAAACGAGAATATTCTGTGTTTGAATAACCAATCCAATCATATGGTTCGAATTCTTCTTCTCCAACCATATATTCATTTTTTCTAACTAAATCCAAATTGTCGCACCAAGAAACGTTATATCCTAACGTACCTAACGTATCGTAGATATAACTTCCGTCAGTAATTACCATTGGATAAGTACCAATATTAGGCAGCTCATCATCTAATTGATTAGCAAGTTTCTTTATTGAATCATTTGCGTCCTTATAGGCGATAACATAAGCTTGTTTAGCCTCTAAATTTCCTTTGAGTTTTATCTCATATGGAGAAGAATATGAGCCAGATTTATAGATGATAATTGAATATTTGCTTAAATCTAGCGTGCTATTTCCGATATTTCCAATCTCTATAGCACGATCTGCTGTAGCACTTCCTTTAAAGAATTCCGTAAATATTAAGGAAGAGCCAGCTTTAAAGGTAAGAGTTCCATCATTAGACGAAGAAGATGAATTAGTATTATCCACACATGAAAAAAGAAGAGTTGTACCTAAGCATGCTAATAAGGCGACTCTTTTTTTCATATTAGGCTCCAATATAAGAATTCAACTCGTTAATTTTTGCTGTACCAAATTGGCTAACGGTCACTGTTGTCTCAAAAGAAGAGTACCCACCTTTATATTGAGAATAGAAAGTAACACTTAACGAAGCGGTGATAGGGCCAAAATATATATTGGCATAATTAAGTTCCATGCCTTCAGTCTTATCGATGATTTCATAGACGCCTAAAGACTTAGCAAAGCTAACAAGTAATTTCTCAGATTCTTCATCTTTGAAAATTTTATTCAATGTGAAATATCCACTCTTTGCCGCTTTTTCTGTATCGGTTAACTTAACCTCTGCCTTAGAATCAGTTTTCTCGCTTTCTGTTTCATGATGGAGGTTATGTATGTAGTTCGTTTTGTTTTCTTTTATTTCCTTAGGGTTGTGATAGATTTCTTGGTACGTTCCTTCTCCAACTTTTTCTCCAAGATCAAGCGCTTTAGTCTCGCTATTCTTTGTCCATCTATAGACACCTGCTTCAACTCCTTTACTAGATGCTAAAGTGGAGTCGACAGTAATAAGACCACTACTTGTAAGATTTTCAAAATTGCGGTATGTTGTAAAACATCCTTTTTCCATGAATATCGTTGTTGCGCCTGGAGTTTTGCTTCCTTCGAAGTACTTATATGTAGCGTTTGCAGATAAGCTTTGGTCAAAATAATCAAGCACGTCATTAAGGGTTTGGCCGCCCAAAACATCGCTACTAGAGGAAGAAGAGCTGGAACTAACCTCCTTACCACAACTAACTAAAGTCAGGAGGCTAAGTGGGAATAAAAGTAATTTCAATGATTTGTTCATAAGAAAAGCATAATGAAATAAGAACATTTTTTCAATAATAAGAATGTCTTGTAGGCAAGAATTCATATATTTATATATGAAAAGGCCCTTCCTAGAAGGAGGGGCCTAAACATGTATTTTTTTAAACTTTAATTAATCAACAGTATAAGTGATTTCTACGGATGCAAGTTGACCATTAGAACTGTTAGCGGAAGAAATTTGGAAATATTTAGCATCATCAGAACACGTAAACTCGTAAGATTCACCAGGAGCAATGGCTTGCTTATTGGTTTTATTTATACTAGTGAGTGCTGAAGTTCCAAATGTAACAGCATATTGAGCAGCTTTTGCCGCACCAGTTGCAGTCGTCACCTTAATAGAGGAAATTTTTCCAGGCATAGCCTCAATGTTGTAAATAAAACCTGCATTTTTCCCAAGGAGTAATGTATTGGCTGCATTAAAAGTATTCACATAAGAAGAGACTGCACCCATTAAAATTTCTTTTGCCGTAGCAAATTCTGCATAGAAGTAACTGGCCGTAGTTGATGAAGATGTAGGGAATGAGGTGGTGTTGTTAACGCAATCCCATTTATCATTTTCAACTTTCGTGCCACTTGCAGGAAGAACCGTTTTTTCTTTGAAAGTAACACTGATTTCGTTCTTACAAGTTACCTCGTAGGTGAACTTGCCGTCCGCATCTGGAACCAATCTTGTCGAACCAATGTTATTTGTAAGAGTTGCTTGAGCAACATAACCATCGTCAGCAGTAGGAGTAATAGTTACTTTCGTACCATATGCTAATTTTTGATCTTTGTTTTGAGAGGAAACGGCTTTACCATGCTCGCCAACAGTTAATGTAGAAGCATAAGTATCGGTAACAGTCTCATGTTTTTCAACACTACCAAAGATTTCAGGCGTGCCCTTATAGTCTTCAAACATGACAACCAAAGTAACCTTCTCACCATTGTTGACATCTTTTAATGAATCTTTTGCATCTTTTGGGTTCGTGTACTTATATTTTCCATCAGCCATGGAGAAACCATTATAAAGGTTACCAGAAAGTCCATAGATTCTAATTGATTTTCCGGCCGTTGCATCTGTTAAATAGCCATAGCCATTAGCATCAGTTGCGCTCTTTCCTTCAAGTATACCAGTAACACGATAAATCGTTTTTGTATCCCAAACGCCATCTGTCGTTTCTGTGCTTGCTTTAGCAATCAAATCAGAAACCGTCGTTTCTTCAGGAGTTACTTCGAAGACGTTAATTGAAATGGTTTCGACATGTGTAATTTCTTTGCCATCGACAGTGCCTTTGCAGGTTAAAGTGATGGTTGCATCTCCAACGCCAACACCTGTTGCCTTTAAGTAGTAAGATGTTACTTTGCCAGTTTTGCTATCAGTCTTCTTTTCGCCTAGTTCAACTTTAACAATATTCTCATCGGAAGAGACAAATGTCATATCAGTTGGCAAATTGCCGCCTTTGAGCTTAGCGCTGATCTTGTCGGTTGTACCCTTGATCAATTGGGATGGTGCAGTAATTGCGCATTCAGCTTCACTCCACTCATAAACCTTACCATAAACGACTTGATAAACGTTGCTATAAGCAGAGATATAGCCAGTGAAGCTAACTGTATCACCAGGTTTAACTAATTCAGCATTCTTTTGTCCATCTCTTGTTTGTTTCCATGTTGGAATAACATCTTCAGAATAGTCCTTATTCATAAAGACAGCAAATGTTTGACCGCCAACTTCGACATTAACTGTAAGGTTGGATGAGCTGCCATCACCGCTAACGCTAACGACGGTTGCACCCTTAACGTCAACTGGTCTATTGTCATCACCAAACTTAAATGCTCTTGCATCGTCGTTTGTTAAGGTGATTGTTGTAGGTTTTGTTAAGCCTTCTGGGGCTGTGTCAAGTTTTGTGATTGTTGTTCCAGAGGAAGATAATTCACGGAGGCCGCTGTAATCAGAAAGGACGCCACTGATTGAGAATGGATCACCTTCTTTTGTTCCTTCAGGAAGTTCTGTTGTCTTATAGGCTAAGATAGCATAGTCGCCATCGCCAAAGATAGCACCTTGTCCAGGATACATGCCAATGTAGTAGGCATTGAAGGAAACAGCGGATTTGTTTGCAACTAATGCATTTCCTTTTGAGTCAGTCTTATAAAGGTCAGCAAGACTCTTAACTTTTACGACCGCTTTAACAAGAACGTTAAATTCTGTCTCGTAAGCAGTGGCTGTGCAACCTTCGAGAGTTAATTTGACTTTAACTTTTGTTTGGACGTCTTTTCCACCAGAGAGTGAATCTTGGCAGGTAACCTCTATTTTTTTGCCATCAGAGCTGAGTTTGAGGCTGGCTGCATATGTGCTATCGACTGAATAGGTGATGTTAAAGTTATATGTTGTTGTACCATCCTCACTATTCTTCTTTGCGCTCATTGTTAAATCTTGATCGCCAGTAACGCCAGTTGAAGACCAATCTGCGTAGGTTGTGGCAACGCCGTTCCATGCTTTTTCAGCAATGCTCTTTACATCATCTGTAACAGCGCAGACATCAGCTGAGCTTGAGCTTTGGGTTTGTGGTCCACAAGCCGTCAAGCCTACCATAGCAAAGGCTGAAGCCAATACTAAGATGTTTAATTTTTTCTTCATTTATAAATTTCTCCTTCCTGAAGATAAATCAACCTAATTTAATTTTCACTCATATTGAGGACTAAGTCATTCTTTGTTGTGAGATTGACTTGGTAGTTGCTATTTTTTGTAGCATACTTAACCACTGCCCCAGTAATAGTGATGTATTCTAACTTTCTGGAATCTGTGTTTTTGCCGTTATCAAGTGCTTCGGCAATACTCTTTTTACCAGTCCAGAAGTCGATACAATTTTGGATACGTGAGAGAGTTTTTGGATAGTTAATCGCAATAACATCCGAGATACGGATATTTATTTTCTCACTTGGATTATTTTTATCATGACAATAGAGGGTGAAGGCATAGGCGGTTGTGGTTGCAGTGTTAAGTGTTGCATATCCACCATCGCATACTAAGTCTACAGTGACCATTGTGTTAACGTACTTATCGTTAGCAAATGTTCCTGCTGATCCTGTTGCAGGTGCAACCTTATCTAAATGCTTTTCATTATCAAGATATTTGATGTTATAGTCATCATCGTAGAATTCGGAATATGAGACGTCAACAACTTGAAGGTTGTCGTTATATTCTGCGACTGTACCTGAGATTTCAAGATAGTTACCAATGGTTTGTAATGGAGCATATCTAATATATTGCGTAAAGATATACATACCATATCTTTGAGTATGTGTTCCGCTATCATCAGTCCAGGTAATATCGTTACAAACATATGCCGCACCTTGATCTGGCCCACAGGCTGCAACATAAGCGTCAAAGGTAACTTTTGAGCCAACCCAGTCGTATTTATCGCCATTTGTATCATAGCCTTCAACAATCATACGAAGATCAATCTTTGTAGGATCGGAATAGTTGAAATCTGGGTCTGGGTCATCGCTCCAAAGATGGAGTTTAAATTTCTTGGCTTGAATGTCTGCATCGGTAAATGCGTCCGCATATTCCTTGCCAGAAATGCCTTTGGCTTTTGAGTAGCCTTGTTGGCAAATAGAAAGGTTAACGTTAACAAAGTCGTCTAATGTTGGGTTATCAACATTTGTAACCCAAACATACACAAGATATCTTCCACCTGTGGAATCAAGAGCTGGTCCGCTTGTTGAATCAACTTTATCTGTGCTAAGAACAATGTGTTTTGCTTCAGTAAGAAGTTTGCCATTATATTCAGACGCACCGTGTCCCCAAGGTTCGATCATACCTGTTGATTCTGGTGTATCGATGCAGTTATATCTGCCTTTGATTGTTCCGCTATTGCTCACTTTTGATTTGAAATGGGCTGTATCTCCATCGACTTTCGTAACTAAAGTAACTTCGCCAATGCCATCTTTAAGGAAATCCTTACCAGAATAGCTATAAGTAAGTTTTGTTTTAGCCGCATAATCGATAAACTCTTCTTCGGAAGAAGACGTAGAAGATTCGGAAGATGAATCAATCTTATTGTTACAAGAGGCGACGCTAACAAGGAACAGCCCTGATAATAAGCTTGCAATTAATGTTTTTCTTGCTTTCATATTCATACCTCATTAATTTGAATTAACGCAATTTGATAACGCGTCTGTAAAGGCTTGATCTACGCTCTTAGAGCCAAGTAAAACTGCCGATATTAACGAACCGACTTCGTTTCTTGCTTTAGCAGAGCCAACAAAGACTGGCGAATTAAAATAAGAATCAAGCATTCCTGAAGAAACCTTTGCGACCTGGCTTAGAAGATTGCTTGTATCGGAGGAATATTTCTTATACGTTTCGGTTTGATAAGAAGAAGTTCTTACTGGTTGGTAACCTGTAGAAACGGAATAAAGAGTGCTGTTTTCTGCAGAAGAAATAAATTTGTAGAATTGCCAAGCCGCTCTAAGTTGAGCTGTACTGGATTTATTTCCTGTGGAATTAAAGAAACAAATTGAAGGTCCTTGAGAAATGACAGCCTTTTTAGTTAGGTCATATGCGGGAGTTTCTGCAACACCAACAGTGAAATTTGAAGTTTGTTGATATGTCGTACCGCCCGTAGAACCGATAGACATCATTAATTCCTGACTGGTGAATTTCGTCGATGTGTAAGTATTATTTCCTGTACTTCCTTTAGTTATGAAATATCCCTTGTCGTATTTTTCTTTTAAGTCTGTGACCATTGCTTTTGCTTTAGTGTTATCAAACAAGTAATGGGTAGATCCAGTCGCACTCGTGAAAGGAATATCCATTTGTTCACACAGAGAAATGAACAAATTTGAATCTGAGTCGTATCCTAATGGAGTTACTTCAGGATATGCGGCTTTTATTTCCTCGCAAAGGGCCCACATTTGATCCCATGTTTGAGGAACTTCCCAACCATTTTCATCAAATACATCTTTGTTATAGAAGAGAGCTTCTGTTGATTTAGCAAAAGGAACGCTATATACGCCTTCTTTTGTATAATTGCTTCCTTCTTCCCAGAAAGTCTTAACAAAGTCATCTTTGCCATAGACTTCCTTTCCATTTTCGTCTGTATGAGATCCTTCTTCTTTGGTGAAGCCGATTTCTGAATCGTTAATAAAGGAAGATAGATCAGTTACGATTCCACCATTTCCTGCGCTAAGATATTCAGCAACGTGGTCTGGATAACAGAAAGCCATTGTTGGCAAAGTTCCTTGTCTGACATTTTTAAGTATGAGGGTTTGGAGATCGTCATAACCGCCAGCCGCAGAGCTTTGTTTGATTTCGATATTTGGATAAAGCTTATTGAAAGATTTGATCATTTCTTCAAGAATATCTTGGTTCGCCTTGCCCATGGTATGCCAAAACTCAATCGTCACCTTGCTATCACTTTGCGAAGAGTTGCCACCATTTTGTGAAGAATTGGTCTTATCAACGCATGAGGCAAGCGACAAGAGTACGGTTGCAGCCAATATGCCTATACTTTTCTTTTTAAAATTCATGATGATGTTACTACCTTATTAATCGAATAGAAGGCGGAGAATGTGTCCCCGCCTAATAAATTGAATGAAGATTATGCTGCGAATAAGCAAGCTTTATATGCGTCTGCGAAAGCTTGATCAACAGTCTTTGTGCCGGTGAGAACGCCAGACATAAGAGCTGTGATTTGTTCACGAGCCGCAGAAGATCCCTTAAAGGATGGGGAGGTGTAATACCATTTTGCATAATCAGAACCAGCACCAGCAAAGTTCAAAACGGTATTAACTAAATCATTTGAAGCATGAGCATAAGATGGATCGGTGAACGAAGAGGTTCTAACTGGGTTATAACCTGTCATCGAAGACCAAACAGCAGAGTTATGGGTGTTGGTGATATATTTGTAGAATAACCATGCACCAACTCTTTGAGAAATAGAACTATCAGACATAAAGCAGATAGAAGGTCCTTGCATGATAACTTTGCCATTTTTCATATCGGATTGTGGTAAAGCTGCAACACCTGTAGAGAAATTAGAAGAAATGTTATATTTTGTTCCACCAGTTGAACCGATAGACATCATGATTTCTTGGTTAGTGAATTTTGTGGAGGTATAGGTGCCAGAGCCTAATTGAGCTTGGGAAGTCCAATATCCTTTTTGATCTTCAGCACAAGAATATTCCTTAATCATGTTAACGAAAGCTTTTGCTTTGTCGTTATTGAATAAGAAGTGATTGTTTCCTTCACCTGTTGTATATGGGATGTTATTTTGTGCGCAATAGGTGATAAAGAAGTTGGCGTCAGAGTCATAGCCTAATGGAGTGACATCTGGATAAGATTTTTTGATGGTTTCGCAAAGAGTCCACATTTGATCCCACGTTTCGGGAATGCTCCAGCCTTCAGATTCGAATACGTCTTTATTATAGAAAAGAACTTCTGTAGATTTGGAGAATGGCATGGAATAATAGCCTTCAACTTTAACACCATTCTTTGTGTAGTTATTGCCTTCGCTAAGATAGGTTTGAATGAAATCAGAGGCTTCTTTGTCGGCTAAACCGTTATCAACGCCTAAACCAATGAGTGTTGAATTCATATAGTTATCAAGTTTGAGAGCTGAATCTGATGGGAGATAGTCAGCAACGTGATCTGGATAGCAATATGTCATCGTTGGGGTTGTTCCAGCTGGAATAGCTTTGGAAACAGCTTTCTTGAGATCATCATATCCACCTTGTTGAGAATGAGTGATTTTGATGTTTGGATAGGTTTTGTTAAATTCCTTGATCATTGTATCAAGAGTTTCTTGATTTTCTTTGCCGATGGTGTGCCAGAATGTAACTTCACAGGAAAGTTGCTTTAAATCACCAAGTGCAGCAACTTGCTTATCGAAAGCTGCAACAGCATTATCTGTTGAAGAGGCAGCTGATGAACTGTCGACTTTTTGTCCACAGCTTGTCGCGACAATACCAGCAGACAATAAAGCTAGGGCGCATGTTAATACTTTTTTCTTAGACATTTTTTTCTCCATTTAATTTCTATATTACATTCTTACGAACTGTAACCAATTTAAAGGCCTATCCCTTAATACCGGCGCGGCCAACGCCTTTCATAATATACTTGCGGAAGAAGATGAACAATAGGAGTAACGGAACTGTTACAAGAATTGTAGCAGCCATTTGGATACCGTATTGTGGTTCTCCTGACGAGGTTGAGAATGATGAACGAAGACCATTAGTAACAAGTCTCCAAGATTCATTTCCTGCTGTAACGAGTTGAGGCCAAACATACGAGTTCCATGTACCCATAAGTTTGAGAATGAAGATTGAGATAAGAGTTGGCATTGCAAGAGGCACCATAACGCGCCAAAGGAATTGCCAATCGCTCTTTCCATCAACTTTTGCGGCTAAGTACAATTCGTTAGGAATTTGTTTGAAGTTTTGTCTTAATAAGTAGATATAGAAGACAGAAACCCAGAATGGGACAATCATCGAGGCAAAGACTGAATCTTTATATGTGAGCCATCCAGTGACTTGCCCTACTCCGAATTCATACCAAGGTAATTTTGCGACCGTAATGTAGTTAGTAATAACCATCATTTCGCCCGGAATCATCATTGTTGCTAAAAGGATAGAGAAGATAAGATCTTTTCCTTTGAAATTAAGACGAGCAAAGGCAAAGGCAGCAAGAATTGTTGTAATCATCGTTCCGATCGTAGAAATGACACCAACAACAAGGGTGTTACCAACATATGTGACAAAATCAAAGGTATTAAAGACAGTGATGTAATTTGTCCAAAGAACAGTAGCTGGGAAGAAGGTCTGAGTGTTAGAACGAATTTCCGTTGTGCTCTTTAAGGAAGTAATAATCATCCAATAGAAAGGGAAGAGAATGATAACACTCATGAATAGAAGGAAAGCGTAGGTGATAATTGTAGTAACAATCCTTCCTGCTTTCTGAACCTTTTGTAATTGTTCAGCGTTTGCTCTGCCTTCTTTGATAACGAGAGTCATTCCTTGGGTATTGATTGCTTGATACTCAGGAGTTGCTTCTCTTTCAGCTTGTTTTTGTTCACGAGACTTCATTTTGAAGAGGCGTTGAAGGAAATTTCTTGAATCGTATTCCATATTAATAGTGAACCCTCCTCTTTGAAACTTGGAACTGAATTGCCGTGAATATCATGATGATGATAAAGAGCAACACGGCTGCGGCTGCTCCTCTAGAAACCGTCGTTGGAGCACCTAAGCATTCATAGATATAGTAGACAATCGTGTACATGTTTTTGGTTGAACCACCGTCTGTTGAAGGTGAGCCAAATAAACCAACGACTGAAGTATATTCTTTAAACGATCCGATAAAGGAGGTGATCATGATATAAAGAATTTGTGGGGAAAGCATAGGAACGGTAACGTGCCAGAACGTTTTCCATTTACCTGCACAATCGATCTTGGCTGCATCGTAATATTGTTTATCAATATTTTGAAGAGCAGATAAGAAGATAAGAATCTTATACGGAAGAGCGTGCCAAACAATATAGATACATAAGGCAAGCATACCACTGCCCCAAGTCGCACCACCATCGATCCATTTATGATTTCCTAAGCCAAAGATAAAGTTAAGAATACCTTGTTGGTCGAATAAAACAGCAAAGACCATACCTACGGCAATAGCGTTAGTAACATAAGGAACAAAGAATATCGTCTGGAATATCTTTTTAAAGGCTTTGATTGAATTCAAACAAACGGATATCAATAAAGCAATAAGAATAGAAGCAGGAACCGTAACGAAGGTGATAAGCATCGTGTTTGGTAAGGCGTAGGTAAGAACGTCTGTTTGGAAATAAACACGGGTTAAGGCGCCAGCCGCATCAATATAAGCAAGACCGCCCACTTCTTCGCTATAGAAACAATTCCAACGATAGACTAAGTTTTGCGCTGGGTCTTTACCGGCTAAGGTAAGAACGGTAAGGAAGTTATCGAAGGTAAATCCAGCACTTTGTTGGGTTGTATAGTCATAGTCTTTTAAGAAGGCGATGACAATTGTGTTAATAAGCGGATAAAAAGTAAATACCGAAAGAAGAATGATAACTGGTGCAAGATATAACCACGCTTTCCAGTTGTTCTTTTCTCCAGCATCCGCAGACACTCTCTCTTTTCTCTTAAAAAGTTTAGAGAAGAAAGAAGGCTTTTTCGTATTAGTAACTGAGGCCGCCATTATTAGATAATCCTCTCCTCATCGCCTTCAAGAGAGAAAGCAAAGCATTTATGAGGTTTGACAGAGCAATGAACAACGCCTGTAGAAACCTTAACAAAAGCATCAACAACGAATTTTATATTAGAAATTGCTTCTGGATGATCGGCAACAAGCATGATGTCACGTCCCATTGTAAGAATACGGTCACAATTGAATGTGAATGTTCCTTTTTCATCAACAACGATGCCTTCTGGACGGATACCAACTGTGCATTCTTGATTTGGAACGTCTTTTTCTGTTATCTCACGAACAACTTGGTCACCAACATAGACTTTGTTGTTTTCAATTCTACCCTTGAAAAGGTTAATTGGTGGAGTGCCTAAGAAGTTTGCAACAAACTTATTACATGGATTGTTATAAACATCTTGTGGAACACCTCTTTGTTGTTCAACGCCAAGCTTCATGACAACGATTTCATCGGAGATAGACATCGCTTCTTCTTGGTCGTGAGTAACGAATATGGTTGTAATTCCTGTGGATTGTTGAATTCTTCTAATTTCTTCACGTGTTTGAAGTCTTAAACGAGCGTCTAAGTTAGAAAGAGGTTCATCTAAAAGAAGAACTTTTGGTTTCTTAACTAAGGCTCTAGCAATCGCGACACGCTGTTGTTGACCGCCAGAAAGTTGATTTGGTTTTCTTTCGAGGTAGTCTTCGATTTGAACAATCTTGGCTGTTTCACGAACGATTTTATCGATTTCATCTTTTGTGAGTTTTCTCTTTTTGATATATGGTTTGCCAGTTTCGTCTAAAACTTCTTTGCCATCTTTATCAAGTACCTTCTCTTCAATACGAAGATTGGTGAGAGGGAAGGCGACGTTTTTATAAACGGTCATGTGAGGATAAAGAGCGTAGTTCTGGAAAACTAAGCCAATCCCTCTCTTTTCTGGCTCAAGGTCAGTAACATCCTCATCACCAAACCAAATTTCTCCTTCGGTTGGTTCTAAAAGGCCAGCAACCATATAAAGGGTTGTTGATTTACCACATCCAGATGGGCCTAAAAGTCCAACTAATTTTCCATCAGGTATGGTTACGTCCAAAGCATTCACAGCATAAGTATCAGGAATTCCCTTTTTTGGGTTTCCTGGGAAGCATTTGGTCAGATTCTTGAGTCTAATCTCCATGAGCGTCTCCAATCATTTTTATCATATGCGATTTTAAGAGATAAATTACTATTTTTCAAGATAGCCATTTTCAAGGTATCGATAACATCTTGCATATTTGGCAATAATTTTTATTTGTCTCTTAAATTCTTCCAAATAGAGGAATCTCCTAATGGTTGATCTTTGTCTTCCTTTCTTGGCGGCAAGAGAGGATTTGAGTCTCTTGATGCAGCCTTTTCTTGAAGTTTTTTCATCTCTTCATAACTTGTATAAACAGATTGTTCCGAAGAATCAACCATGTAGGTTCCAGCTAAATAATCATGTAACGATTGCCCGTCTTTCCTAAATACCATCATCGAAAAAGATACAATAAGAGGGATACCGAAGGAAACTAAAGACAACATGATAATCAAGAAAAGTTGAATTGTCTGTCTAGCAAGATAACGTTTCCAAGAGCAAGATAATCCATTTGCAGATAATAACGATAATTTCATTGCCTTCATTCCAAGAGTTTGTTTGCCTCTTCTCCCGAAAATAAATGGAATTAAGATTTCAAATACCAAGAAAGAAAGGAATATAGATAACGGAATCAAAACAATGTTGATATAAATCGTTAGAAGATTCCTTGCTTGAAGGTAGGAATCGTTGTTTTGAATATAACTTACTGCTCTATCGTATGCGGTGAGATAGAATTCATTTAATTTTTCTTCGGTTAGAGATGGATTCTTTTGAGGGACACCGTCTGAATCAAGCAAGAAATATAGAGTTCCATCGTCTGCTTTGATACATGAATCCCCTACTTTTTGCTTGAAATAAATATTTGGCCCATAAGAAGAATCTATTGGATCTGTTGAGAAGAATTCCTCAAGGGTATAGAAATTAGTTAAGGCATCTTCGATGATTTGGTTTTGTTTCTCGTAACTTTCTTTTGCATAATACTCAGTTAAAGTAACTAAGTTATTCTCTGTTTTTTCGTTACAAACATATAAGCCAGAATCTTTTGATATTTGTACGTAAGTATTGAATGAATCGATATATAGAGGCATCCTTTCGACAACAAGTCTTGAGGCAAAAAGGAAGCCGAATGTCCCGAAAGCAAGCAAAAGAATCTCAATGACTATTGAAACCATTCTCTTACCAAATGGCGCCTTGAAATATTCAACGGTTTTCTTTTCTTCTTTATTTATTTCCATCTTCTTCTCTCTTTTTCTCTAATTTTGCTTCCTCGGAACGCATCCTAACAATGTCCGATGTATTTACATAAGTCAAAGACGCCAAATCATGTAAGGATTGTTTTTCAGGGGTTAGGAACATCATTATTAATGAAGCGAGGCTTAGTAATAAGCCGATTATTGCGAATACGGATAAATTCAAAGATAACGATCCAATCTCAAGCAGAGGCATCTCAAATGAGCCAAAGCCAAAAGACATAACTCCAACAAAAGGAATGAGGAAACAATAGCAAATTGTTTGAACAAGTCCCCTTATTAAGAAGGAATACCAACGAGGTTTTTCTCCCTTAGAATCGTTAACTTGAAGCTTTGCAACTCTCTTACCTAGCGTTAATCCCGATAATTGAATCAAAGGAATAAGTAAGAAAACAATAACAGAACTCAATAAATAGGAAGAAATAATAGCCGCACTTTGAAGATAAGAACGTGTCCACATCTTGGAAGCAAACTCTAAAACATATCCTTTATATGTTTCGCTTTTAATTGCTTCAGAAAAAGCTGTTTCATAACTCGTTTTAAAGAAAGATGAAACTGAATCATAGGCTTTCTTTGGTTCATAGGCATCCGTATTGCCGAGAAAATATTTAGAAAGATTTTCTTGAATTTCTGTATTGAAAACTGGCTCAGAATTCAATGGATCAGACGATTTTGTGTTATAAACAAACAAGCTTTCAGAATACGATCCGTCAAGTGTTGATGGTAATTTCAATATTTGAGTATTGTATTGATATTGGCTGAGTTTATTCTCTTCTCTTCCAAGAAGGTAATAATCTTTTATTGGTTCATATTTTTCTTTGTCATCAAAAGAAGAAGACTCTTTGGACAAATAGTAATAACAGAATGGGTATTCTAAGTCTGTTTTAAGAAGAATCGTTCCTTCATTATTCTTTTTATAAAGGTTTCTATCAAGAATGTATGAAGTCATGTTTGATGAGACGGAACTCATCTCCTTTGTATATTTCTCATACCCAAAAAGTCTTTGTAAACCGATACCGTATATCGTTACGGTTAAAATGAAAACGGTTAGTATGTCTGCAAGTTCGGCAAGAATTCTTCTAGTGTTCCCTCCTCTAAGAACAAGAACACCATTGTTGCTCACTTGTTTTTCTTCTTTGCTAGCATAATCTTTTGGCATGAGTTTTATTATAAATAAAAACAAGAAATAGGCAAAAAGAAAACGACGTTATTGTTATTTGCGTTCAATCTTGTATTTAAAAAATAAATGGCCGCCAAATGACAGCCATTTTGTTCGCGAATTAAAGAGTTGTTCTCGCTAGAGAAAAGACGTTTCTTATTTGCTGAAATTGAAAGTATTATCTACTCTTGTTGTTCCGTCTGTTGCGGAGAGTACGCAGCCTTTCCAGAAATCCTTTCCATTCCAGTTACATGGTGCAATATCAAGAGTGATTTCTGTATCAAGACCAAAGGCGTTGCATAACCAGTTATATTGAGTTCCACTGGATGTATATAACTCAAACTTCTCACAATCATCGGAATACAAATTAACGTTCGTATAATATTGGGCTTCAACCCTGCTAATTTTTGCTTTAACCGTATAGACTTCTGTGCTGTGATCAACAGTTGAATCTAAGGCTTTCAAATCAGAAAGTTTCTTGCCAGTTATGAAATTGGATCTGGAATATTCGTGTTTTCCCATGAGGTTGGCAATGAGTTCGCAATCAAGCAAGCAAGATTGTCCAGAAGCGGTTGCAGTTTCGCTCTTTAAGCCATAGCCTTTTGTTCTTGTTCCTTTTAAAACAACTTTATTGCCGAGCGATAAGCCAGATAAGACATCAGTAGAAGTCTTAATTGCAATAAGGCCAGTATCATCGATTAAGTAGAAGCCATCTTGGTTGATTAAGGATGGGCCAACGATGCCAATAACAGTGATAACTTGCTTATTTTCTGCATCGATTGCTTCTTTAACTGTATGTGTTTCACCAAAATTTGGTTTGGTGTATGTAACATCTAAGGTCTTTGTTAAGCTTGGGTTTGTACCATAGTAGATTTTGAAGGTGAGGGTAGCTTTTCCTTCAACTTCATTGATATGGAAATATGTTTTGCCATCTTCTTCTTTGAATTCAGCAACGTCTGTATTGCTAGAAGTATAAGTAACTATTGCTTCGCTAAATCCTAAGAGAGTAGAAGAAACGCTTGTTGGAACTTCTGTGACAGGATCGCCATTATAGTCACTTCTGAATAAGTCTTTAATGTGATATGTCCAAACGAATTCATTTGTTTTTGTTGTATCAAATTTGTAATTCTCATTGATAACCTCGATTGGAACAAAACGCCAAACTGCACCAGAGGCAGTACTCTTAGCGTTTATTGCAGTGATATAGACTGTGCAAATCTTGCCATCAAATTCATCGAGCCAGTCAAAGTCTCCACCATTACATTGAGTATATGTATAAGAACCAGTAGTTCCATCGATATCATTGAAATAATAATTGGTGAATCCGCTTCCTGGGACTTTCTTGACATAGGAATTGACTTTATAAATTTTGTTAGTGATATTCTTAGAAGGATCAGTCTCCATGATGTCTTTGATCGTTGTTTCGGTGATCCAGCTCTTATCATAAGAATTTGTTGTGGATTTATCGTTAGAAACAATGATGACATCTGTCAATTGGCAAGAGCCTTTGTAGCCTAATTTCTCAGCATTCTTTTGTTCGGATTCGAGAATCCAGAAATCAAGGGCGCCACAAACTTTGATCTTGTTACCTTCCTTTACTTGGGAGGCCGCTTCTTCGGAATGGATGTAGATTGAAGATGTATTATCGATAACATAGAAACCATTTGGCTTTTTGCCATTGGCATATGTAATTCTTTCAACAATGCCTTCAACCTTCACTTTAGAACCACTTGCAAGCTCTCTTGCTTGAGCGATGCTTTTTGCGGCATAGTCTGATTCATCAAATTCTTTTTCTTCGTGAAGGAATTTAACGATCCAACCAGATTTAACTTCAGGTGTTCCGTTGTAGTTAACTAAGGTTGCGTATAAAACAACTTTGTCTCCTGCTTGAGGTTTTTCATCCATTGCCCCATAACGATCTTTGCCGTCGGCTGAATAAGAACCATATACATAGATACTTCCAGTAGAATCTTGGAGCGTGAATGAGCCATAGGTATAATCCTTCATTTCAGCAATTGTACCAACGATGTAATAGCGTTCGGTTGTGGCTGTGGTATGAGCTGTAGCAATTTCAATGGCCTTTGCGACGGTAATTGAATCGTATTCCTCGCCAAAAACACTAGAAGATGATGAGCTAACAGAGCTAGCTTCTGATGACACTTGAGAAGATGAAGGAGTTTTATCAACACATCCTCCGAGCATAAGAATGCTGCTCAATGCAAGCAAACAAAGTTTTTTTGTTTTCATAATTTTCCTTTCTATTTCCAACAAAAATAAAAAACACCGACCGAGTACACAAAATAGGAACGAAACGTTTTAATTTTTCATTTCTGTTAAGAAACGGGGGTGTCTTTGTC
>CAVDTI010000092.1:0-6050 GCA_963611905.1 Faecalibacterium prausnitzii
CATCAAAACAGAGTCAACTGGTGAAGGCAAAGAAAGAGCTGTAACCATCAAATACGTTGATTAATTGATAAAATTAATAAAATTTGGCCTTTGGATTAACCATTGGCCATTTTTTTATGTATAATTAAGTTAGTTGTTCACCCAAAATGATAGAACAAAAGATGAAAAAAACTAGCTTAACACTTACAATAATCGGAATATTTTTAAGGACTATGTTATTTTCCGTCCTTTCAATAAAAACGTATTTAGATGAAATTCCTACGTTAGCTTTTATTTTAATTATTTTAATTTTCGTCTCTTGCGGTATTGGAATTTGGGTTTTGTTTACTTTTAGTAACGACAATTTTAAACTTTGCGCTGGAATTTTTGATTTGATATTTGTCAGCATTCCAGCTGGAATTTTATACATTCTTGTTTGTAATGATTTAAAATCGAAAAACATCAACAACGAAACAGAAACCAAGCCAGGGAGATAATTGTTTGAAAGTATATTCTATTGTTTTTCTTGCTTTATATTTGTTATATGTTACTGAAACTCAAATAGATGAAGAATAAAAATGATATCACCAAGTGACACAAAAACTCACTTTTTCTTTAATTCTAAAAGACAGTGATTCTAGAGTATAATTTCTTGGTATGAATAATGTAATTATCGCTTTAGCAACCCCTCCATTAAAAAGTGCGCTTGCCATAATACGTTTATCTGGTGAAGGCGTTTTCGAAATAACTAATGAAATATTTAGCAAAGATGTTTCTAAGACCACAAAACGTGAAATCTATTTCGGCACGATAAAAGACGAAGACGAGGATATTGATCAAGTTTGTGTCTATGCCTATAAAGGTCCAAATACCATGACTGGTGAAGATGTTGTTGAAATCACTTGCCATGGTTCAATGGTAATTGTTAATCAAATTATCGAAGCGTATCTAAAAAGAGGAGCGAGATATGCGGAAAGAGGAGAATTCACTTCCAGAGCGTTCTTCAATGGAAAGATGGATTTGGTTGAGGCTGAATCCGTTAATGACATGATTAACGCTAGAAGTAAGGAAGCGAAAAACGTTTCTTTGATGTCTTTGGAAGGAAAAACATCTAAACTTGTTGAACCGCTAAAAAAGAAAATCGCTGATCTTTTGTCTTTGATCGAAGTTAACATCGATTATCCGGAATATACGGATATTGAAGATGCAAATAAGGAGACTATTTCTAAATCCATCGATGAGATACAGGTGTTTTTAGGAAATTTAATAAAATCAGGCGAAGAAGGAAAAATTATCAAGGACGGCGTTAAGGTCGCGATTGTTGGAGAACCTAACGTTGGCAAATCTTCTTTGCTTAATGCAATGCTTAATGAGAATAAAGCAATCGTTTCGCCTATTCCAGGTACGACTAGAGACATTGTTGAGGGCGAAGTAAACCTCAATGGCGTTATTTTCCATCTTTTAGATACGGCAGGTATTAGAGAATCTTCTGATATCATTGAAGCTCAAGGCATTGAAAAAAGCCAAGAAAGTATTTCTAAAGCGGATATGGTCATTCATGTTATCGATGGAGAAAAAGGATATTCCGAGGAAGATAAAAAGATTAAAGAATACATCACAAATCAGATATTCATAACCGTTTATAACAAAATGGATTTAATTGAAGAAAAGAAAGATGGAATCTTATATATTTCCGCACAAAATAAACAAATAAAACCTTTATTAGACAAGATGTTTGAATCTCTTGGAATATCAGGAGAAGATTCATTTAAGAAGCCATCTTTAAATTCTGCAAGACAAATCGGCCTTCTTAAACGTATTGATGAATTGCTATCCTTAGCAAAGAGAGATTCTCTTAATGACGCACCAATCGATTTTGTTTCTTCTTCATTACAGGGAGCATATAACTTAGCAAGAGAACTTTTAGGTGAGGGAGTTACTACAGATTTAACTGATGAGATATTCTCCCGTTTCTGTGTAGGTAAATAAAATGCTAGATTCACATTTACATTTAAACGATGAAAAAATATATCCCCAAAGAGAGGAAATAATAAAACGAGCCATTTCTACTGGGGTAAATTCGTTTTTAACGATAGGTTGGGACCTTCCCTCATCTAAATTAGCCATAGAAATCGCCCATGAATTTCCAGGGGTTTATGCTGCAATAGGCATCCATCCCGAGAATCTTGATGGAATAAACGATGAGACATTAAAAGAAATAGAAGAACTAAGTAAGGATCCCAAAGTAAAAGCGATTGGTGAAATTGGATTGGATTATCATTGGTTTAAAGAAGAAAGTGAACATGAATTCCAAAAGATTTGGTTTATTAAGCAAATTGAATTAGCTAACAAACTCCATCTTCCTTTATCTATACACGCTAGAGACGCCTCAGAAGATACATACGAAATATTAAAAGAACATCGTCCTTTATATGGTGCGGTCCTTCATTGCTACAGTGGCTCAAAAGAAATGATGGATAGATTCCTTAAACTCGGCTTATATTTTGGCTTTGATGGACCAATAACTTATAAAAACTCACATACGCCTAAAGAATGTGTGATTAATTGCCCATTAGATAAAATATTAACGGAGACTGACTCCCCTTATCTTCCTCCTGTTCCTTACAGAGGACAAACCAACGAACCAGCTCACATCAAAGAAATCTTTGAACAAATGGCGTTACTTAAAAATATTGATAAGGAAACTTTGGAAAAACAGATCAATGATAATTTCAGTAAACTGTTTCACGTGGAACTATGAATAAGATAAAATGCAATGCGGTTCTTGTCGTTGAAGGCAAGATGGATAAAGATTTAATCGAATCTTTTATGGATGTTGATATTATAACAACTAACGGTTCTGAAGTTTCACATGGAACTATAGACTATATTAAAGAAATATCCAAAAAAAGAAAGGTAATCATCCTAACTGATCCCGATGCGCCCGGAAAAAGAATCAGGGATATCATCAATCATGAAGTACCAGGTTGCTTGAACGCTTTTGTGCCAAAAGAAAAAGCCATAAAAGGCCACAAAGTTGGTGTGGCTGAGTCTTCAAAGCAAACCATACTCGAAGCGTTAGAGAATCTAATCCCCACCGACGCCAAACCTACAAGTGATTTGAACATGGCTGATTTGTATGAGTTTGGCCTAGTCGGAGAAGATAATTCCACCACAAAAAGAAAAGAATTAGAAGATAAGCTACATTTAGGACATACAAACGCTAAAACATTACTAGCTAGATTACGTGCTTTAGGGATAAACAAAAAAGAACTTAAGGAGATTGAAAAATGATTGAACAAGAAGAATATTTTAAGAACGTCGCATCATATAAGCTCTTAGCCAAACATGAAGTAGGTCAGAATTTCTTAGTAGATGAAGAAATATGCCAAAAAATCGTTTCTTTTTTAGAAATAAAAGATGACGATAAGGTCTTAGAAATTGGTTCTGGTGCAGGTTCTCTTTCATATTTCCTTGCGAAAGAAAAAGCGGAAACAGACTTAATTGACATTGATGAAGGCTTAGTAACCAAACTCCAACACGATTTTGAAGATATAGGTAACATTCACCCAAAAATAGGAAACGCCATGCGTTACGATATGTCTGGATATACAAAAATAATCGGAAATCTCCCTTATTACATCACTTCTGGAATATTGGAAAAGGTTCTTTTGGGCGCTAAAAACGTTACCAAAGGAGTTTTTATGGTTCAAAAGGAAGCATATCTTCGTTTGAATGCCTCTTTAGGAAGTAAAGACTACGCTCCATTACCTCTACTCATCAAATATAGAGCAAAAATGTCACGCTTACTTTCAGTCCCACGTTCTTGCTTTTCTCCAGCCCCACATATTGATTCGGTAGTCTTTTCTTTTGAATTCAATGATAACGATATCGAAAAAGCAAAAAAATTATACACTTTATTGAATGGGGTTTTCCTTCATCGTAGAAAAACGATTTTAAATAATCTTACAACCTTCTTAAAAGATGGTGAAAATGCAAAAATCGCCTTGGAAAACGCCTCCATTTCACCAAATAAGCGTCCAGAAGAAATATCATTAGACGAATATATACGTTTATTAGAAAACATTCATGGAGAATAAAACTAGATTGTATTCAATTTCTATAATGGTACAATCTACGTTGCTAAAATTTTATGTTATTCAAAAAACGCTCATTGGCTAGGAAATCCTACGCAAAAATAAATCTCTCATTAAAAATCACCGGCAATAGAGAGGATGGATATCATCTCTTAGAAATGGTCAACCTTCCTTTAACTCTTCACGATGTTATCGAAGTTAGAGTTCTTGATGGTGCAAATGATACCTATGTTACCGCGGACGATCCAACGCTTAATGGCATGAAAAGCAATCTTTGCCATCAAGCGGTTGAAGAAATGAGAAAGGTTTTTAACTTCAAAGAAAACTTCCTTATTCAAATCCATAAAGAAATTCCTTTTGCAGCAGGTTTAGGTGGAGGGTCATCGAATACTGCCGTAGTCTTAGAAATGGTAAATGAGTTGTTGAATTTACACGCAAGCAAAGAGCAGTTACTTTCTATCGCTTTAAAGGTTGGATCGGATGTTCCTTTCTTCTTTGTAAATAAACCAGCAGTCCTTACTGGTGTTGGTGAAAATGTTAAAGAAATAACCGTTAAGGAAAAATATTACTGCCTTCTAGTTAAGCCTATTGAAGGAGTTTCCACTGTCGCATGTTATAGAATATGCGATCAATTCCAACGTTTGAATATAGACACTGAAAAGGTTATCTTAGGTCTCAAAGAAGGAGACGATAACTTAATAAAAGAGAATTTTGGCAATGACTTAACTGCTCCTGCAATAAACATCGTTCCTGAAATTGGGGTTGTAATTGATAAGCTAAGTGCTTTAGGATTTACATTAGTAGGAATGACCGGTTCGGGATCTTGTTGTTACGCTTTAACAACAGATAAAGCAAAAGCTAAAGAGGCATATAAAAAACTCGAGCATTCAAACTATATAGTACGTTTATGTGAAGTTATTCGTTAAATACAAGGAGAAAACATGAGTAGAAACGCAATTATCTTAGCTGCAGGCAAAGGCAGCAGAATGAAATCTAAAAGGGATGACATCTCTAAAGTTTCCTTCCCAATTCTTGGCCAACCATTAGTTAAATATGTTATCAACGCTCTTAAACCATTAGGTTTAGAGAAATTGATTGCCGTTGTTGGTTTTGGTGGAAAAACATCAGAGAAAGTCGTTAAAGATGATTGTGATGTTGTCTGGCAACATGAACAAAAAGGCGCAGGACACGCTGTTATGATGACCTCTCCTCTTCTTGAAGGAAAGGAAGGAGAAACAATCGTTTGCTGTGGTGATACCCCTCTGCTTTCTTCTGAAACTCTTGAGAAAATGTTCAAATATCACGAAGAAAATCATAATGATTTAACCGTTATGACATTCGTTATCGATAATCCATTCGGATATGGCAGAATCATTAAAGAAAATGGCCGTTTCATGAGAATTGTTGAACAAAGAGATACAGATGCAGAAACAGCAAAAGTCAAAGAAGTTAACGCAGGTGTTTATATTTTCAACAATAAAGAACTCTTTGAGGCACTTAAGAGTCTTAAAACAGATAATGCTGCAGGAGAATATTACATCACCGATGCTATCGAAATATTCTGTAAGAAAGGCTTAAAGACTGATACGTTCTGTGTTGAAGATATTACTGAAACCTTAGGTGTTAACGATCGTGCGCAGTTAGCAACGGCCGCAAAACTTCTTCAAAGACGTATCAACCACAAACACATGGTGAGTGGAGTTACAATCGAGGATCCTGAGAACACCTACATCGCTCCAGGAGTCAAGATTGGTGCAGATACAATCATCAAACCAGGCTCATACATTATGGGCAATACAATCATTGGTGAAGAATGTGTCGTTGGACCAAACGCCGTCTTAACGGATGCAAAAGTTAACGACAACGAAATCGTTAAGCCAAACGAAATTAGATAAATACAAAAAAACTAATGAATCCCTGTTGAAAAATACAGGGATTTTCCGGAAGGAGACCTCACAAAACTCAGAGCTTCAA
>CAVDTI010000092.1:6060-9962 GCA_963611905.1 Faecalibacterium prausnitzii
GGACGAGTAATGACAATTACTCATGAAAATAATTATTTTTCTTACAAAGAAAACGCCAGATTTTTAAATCGCACCTATACAAACAATGAAGGTTACCTTTGTTGGGATTTTTCTTATTTGCTTGAAAACATCAAACAAGGAATAATGGCTGCCTTAAAAGAGAACGAAGACGTCAAGTCAATTGCTATTGATACATGGGGAGTTGATTATGGTTTCCTTGATAAAGATGGAAAACTAATCCATGATCCATATTGCTATAGAGATTCCCGTTCTTTTGAGACACAAAAAAGAGTCTTGGAGAAAATCCCCTTCTCTAAAATTTATTCTTTGGTTGGCATTCAAAATCTTCATTTCAACACGATATATCAACTCGCAGGTGATCCAACAGGATTCGATAAAGTAGGCACTTTCTTAATGATTCCTGACTTAATTGCTTATTTCTTAACGGGAGAAAAACGTCTAGAGGAAACCAACGCTTCAACGACCTCTATTTATGATCGCTCTAAGAAAGAAATGTCTAAAGAACTCCTCAAAGAAATAGATGTTCCTGAAAGAATATTCCCTAAGCTCATTAAACCAGGAGAAAGCTACGGTCTATTAAAAAAAGAATTCATGCCTGAAGGAATGAATGAAAATGTTAAGGTTATTGCTTCTCCATCTCATGACACTGCCTCTGCGGTTTTGGGAGCAAATGGCGAAGGAGATTTTGCCTATATTTCTTCTGGAACGTGGTCTTTGATTGGTGTTGAGCTTAAAGAACCGTTAATGAATTCCAAATCTCTTGAATATAACTTCACGAACGAAATCGGATATGACAATACGATTCGTTTCCTCAAAAACACAATGGGTATGTTCTTAATTAATGAGATTCGTAATGATTATGCGAAAAAAGGAATCGAAATCAAAACAAAAGATATCGTTGCTTTAGTTAATGAGGCTAAAGACCTTCCTACCGTAATAGACGTAAACGATAAAATATTCGAAGAACCAAACGATATGTTAAATAAGTTTGGTACTTACTTAACTAGAACGAATCAAATAAAGCCATCTACTCCAGGTGAGTATATGAAACTCATCTATAAATCGATGGCAATCTCCTATAAAAAGATAATTTCTGAACTTGAAGAACTTACTTCAAGAAAGATAAATTCTATTCTCGTTGTTGGAGGAGGCAACCAAGCCGAAATCCTTAATCAATATCTTGCTAACGTTTGCCAAATTAAGGTTATAACCGGTTCAAGCGAGGCGACAATTCTTGGAAATGCTCTTTGCCAATTCATTTCCTTAGGGGAAATTAGAGATGTAAAAGAAGGAAGAAAAGACATCTCCAATTCAATCTCATCAAAAACTTACTATCCAAATTGCTAATTCATTAGGAGGAAAAATCATATGTCTATTGAAGAAAATTTCGAAAAAGCAAAAAAAGAATACGAAGAGGTAGGCGTAGATGTTGAAAAAGCTCTTGAAAGAGTTAAGAACATCCCGCTAAGCCTTCATTGCTGGCAAGGTGATGACGTTCTGGGTTTGGAAGGTTGCCAAATTCTTGAAGGTGGCATTCAAACAACTGGCAACTATCCAGGCAAAGCACGTAATAAAGAAGAATTAATGCAAGATATCAAAAAAGCATTCTCTTTAATGCCAGGAAAGAAAAGATTAAATTTACACGCTTCATATGCAATCCTAGGTGATGATTTAGGAAAAATAGATAGAGATCAATATTCTTACAAACATTTTGAGGAATGGACAAAATTCGGAAAAGAAATCGGTTTGACTGGCATTGACTTCAACCCCACATTCTTCTCTTCGCCAAAGGTAAAAGACAATCTCACATTATCTTCTCCAGATGAAGAAACGAGAAAATTCTGGGTTGAACATGGCAAAAGATGTTTGGAGATTTCTAACGAATTTGGTAAAGCATTCGGTAATCAATGTATGATGAACATTTGGATTCCTGATGGATACAAAGATGTTCCAGCGGATAGACTTTCTCCACGTTTACGTTTAAAGGAATCGTTAGATGAAATTCTTTCTGCAGACTGGGATAAGAAATACGTTCTTCCAACCGTTGAATCTAAAGTCTTTGGAATTGGCATTGAATCATATACTGTTGGTTCAAGCGAGTTCTATCAAAATTATGCAGCAAATAAAGGCATAACTTGCTTAATGGATATGGGGCATTATCATCCAACAGAAGTTGTTTCTGATAAGATTCCATCATTACTTTGTTTCTATGACAAATTAGCTTTACACGTTTCTCGTCCTGTTAGATGGGATTCTGACCATGTTGTTATCTTCGATGACGAATTAAAAGAAGTTGCTAAAGAAATAATCCGTAACAACGCAGAAGATAAAGTCATGATTGGCCTAGATTATTTCGATGCATCGATCAATAGAATTGCTGCATGGGTCACCGGGCAAAGAAGTATGCAAAAAGCCCTACTCTATGCCGCTCTTCTTCCAAACGAAGAACTCTCTAAGCTCGAAGAAGAAGCAAACTTCACCAAATTAATGTACATGCAAGAGAAAGTTAAGATGTTGCCATTTGGTGATATTTGGAACGAATATCTACGTCGCCAAGGATTAAACGACAATTACTACGAAGATGTCATGCAATACGAAAAAGACGTCTTATCAAAGAGGAAATAAAAATGAAAGATATATTAAACGCACCATTCTTAAAAGAATTCACTAAAACAGCCTCAAACATGTATCGTTTAGGCTGGGATGAAAGAAATGGCGGAAACATTTCTTATCTTCTTAAAGAAGAAGAACTCAAAGACTATTTAGATGTTAATAGAGTAATCCGTATCATCCCTTTAGCAGGAATTCACCAATCTTCATTTGATGCAAAACCTTTAGCAGGAAAATATTTCTTAGTCACAGGAACTGGTAAATATTTTAAGAATGTTGAAGAGGATCCAGAAACAAACACTGGCATCTTCAGAATCACAGAAGATGGCAAGTCTGTTGAATTGTTATGGGGATACAAAGATGGAGGAAGATTCACAAGTGAACTTCCAGCCCATTTAATGTCTCATATGGCTCGTTTAGCTGTCGATCCAGAAAATAGAGTCGTTATACATTGCCACCCGACAAACATCCTTGCTATGACTTATGTCCATCCTCTTGATGAGAAATCCTTCTCTCATACATTATGGACAATGTCGACAGAATGCATTGTTGTCTTCCCAGAAGGCGTTGGTGTTCTTCCTTGGATGTTATGCGGAACTGATGAAATTGGCCTCGCTACAGCAAAGAAGATGAATGATTTCCGTATTGTTCTTTGGACAAATCACGGAATTTATGGAGCAGGCAAAACAATCGATGAGACATTCGGCTTAATCGAAACTGTTGAAAAAGCTGCAACAATATATAACTTAATCGGCAATAGACCAATTTTAAACAATATTTCCGATGAAAATATGGCTGAATTGATCCATATCTTTAAGATTGAGAATCAAGTTCGTTGGGATTTCCTTAACGTAAAGGAATAATTACCACCACACCAAAAAAGACCAGCATAACTTTCTCCATGCTGGTCTTTTTTATTGGGCATTATGAGTAATCAAATTCCTTTGTATTCTTCTATTTCCCCAAAAGTTGTGTTTTTTATCAAGTTTTAGGGAATTATATGTGTTCTTTGACCTTTCAAGCTTATGTTGCAATGTGTTTATTAGAAATTAGAGGTGCCTTTTTGTTCAGCTGCAACTATTCTTTGGTTTTTACTTTTTTTGGCTTACTTGGAATTGCGTATTCCAATTTACCGTCATTTAACAAAGGCAATATAGATATTTATGAAATACACAGGATGTTTTTTTGTTCCACATTTAAATTTAATATTTTTTTCAATCAATTTTAATAGATCTGTTTCTGTCATGAAATTATCCTCTGCATTTAATATC
>CAVDTI010000093.1:0-9213 GCA_963611905.1 Faecalibacterium prausnitzii
ATCTTTCTTCTGATACTAAAATTTTATCATTTAGTTTAAATCAGGATTCATTCGAGGCGGATGAAAAAGTTTCCTTGTTACTAAACTTCAAATTAAACGAGTATAAGGGCAAAATTTCCTTAAATTTAATGGCTGAAAGGGCTATATAGAATTTTATTCTATTTGTATAAAGTTATATAATATTTTTGTATGGCAGAAGAAATCAAAAATGAAGAAACAAAATTAATTCCTAATGGTGGCTATCCAATGCACACCTATGAAGACCTTAAGGAATTGTTTTACGTGTATATCAAAGATAAAAAAGATCGTGAAATGATCCATCAGGCTTACTTGTTGGCCGAAAAGAAACACGCTGGCGTTTTCAGAAAATCAGGAGAGGCTTATATTCAACACCCTATCGAGGTTGCCTATATTTTGGCTCAATTACAATCGGGTCCTGAAACAATTATCTCTGGCTTACTGCATGACACGGTAGAAGATACCGACTTAACAATTGATGAAATAAAACAGCAATTCGGTGAAGATGTTGCCTTAATTGTTGATTCTTTGACAAAAATTCAAAGAATGAAACTTTCTCATCGTACAGAGCAAGATTTTGAAGCGGAGGATCACCGTAAAATATTTTTAGGTATGGCAAAAGATGTCCGTGTCATTATTGTAAAATTAGCTGATCGTCTACATAATTTGCGCACCCTTCAATCTTTAAAACCAGAAAGACAAAAAGCTTTATCGAAAGAAACTTTGGAAGTTTTTACACCAATCGCTCATCGTCTTGGCATCTATAAGATGCAAAGCGAGATGGAAGATCTGTCTTTAAAATACCTTGAACCAGAAAAATATAATGCGATTTTGAAAATGCTTAACGAAAAGGAAAGCAACAGACAAGATTCGCTTAACAGTCTTAAAAAGAGAATTGCAGACTTGATTTTTGAACAAAAGATACCGTTTAGGATGGAATCAAGAATCAAATCCATTTATTCGATTTATCGCAAAATGTACCTTAAAGACTACAATTTTGATGAAATTTACGACGTTTTGGCAATTCGTGTTATAACGAAAACGATTATGCAGTGTTATGAAATTCTTGGAATCGTTCACGCAACCTTCAAACCTATTCCTGGACGTTTCAAGGATTATATCGCTATGCCTAAACCAAATATGTATCAATCATTGCATACTAGTATCGTTTCTGGCGACGGAAACATTTATGAAGTTCAGATTAGAACGGAAGAAATGGATCAAATCGCCGAAGAAGGCGTTGCTGCTCACTGGAAATATAAGGAAGGCAACAACTATAACGCCAAAGAAGAACAAAAAGACATCGAGAACAAATTACATTGGTTTAGGGATTTTGTTTCTATTTCTGGAGAAGAAGGCGGGGGAACAGCCAAAGAATACATGGCTGCTCTTTCTAACGATATTTTCAACGCAAACGTATACGTATTTACTCCGATGGGAAAGGTCGTAGACCTACCAAGTGGGGCTACAACTTTAGATTTTGCCTATAAAATTCATACAAAAGTAGGCGATTCTGCCGTTGGAGCGGTCGTGAACGGCACTATGGTTCCATTAAATACCGTTTTAAAAACAGGTGATGTTTGTGAAATTAAAACTTCGAAAAACTCTCCTGGCCCTAATCAAGGATGGCTTGAAATAGCCAAAACAGCCAGTGCAAAGTCACATATTAAAAAAGCAATTGCCAAAAACAATGAATATATGCGTGAGGAAACGATTAGAAAGGGCTATGAAAGCTGCTTAGAAGCCTTTAAAGCTCAAGATATCGGAAGTGGAGAAATGGTTAAAATGCTTGAAGACAAGGCTCTTGAACAATTTAACGTTTCCGATTTAGACACGCTTTATGAATCTATTGCGAATAAAAACATAACACCATTCGCCATTATCGATTCTCTTGGTGTCAGAAAGACAAGCAAAAAGCCTTCCTCTATCACTAAGCATAACGCAGCAAAAGATTCAAAAAATCCAGTAATTGTGGATGGAATTGATAACGTTGCGATAAATTTGGCAAAATGTTGCACGCCAATTCCTGGAGATGATATTGTTGGATATGTAACAAAAGGAAAAGGCATAGTTGTTCATCGTTTGAACTGCCCAAATTTGGCTGGTTCAGAAAATAGAACGATTCCAGTACACTGGAACCAGGACTTAGGGATTTCAACGTATCCTGTTGGCATTCAAATATACGCTAATGACCGTCAAAATCTTATTGGTGATATGCTTGGTTGTATGTCAAGCAAGAACGTTGAAGTTACAGATTTGAAAGTTCACCTCATTCATGAAACGATGAATGACGTAGTCAATATGACAATATATGTTTCGGATGCGAAAACTTTAGAAGATGTCTTTGCGGCATTAAAAGGTGTCAAAGGCGTATTCGAATGTAAGAGAATTATCCATTAGGAGGGAATAAAATGGCTTATCAACCAGTTAAAGGAACACACGATGTATTCGGCGAAGAAATGACCGGAATGCAGTATATTACAGATGTTTTATCGACTTGCGTAGAGCTTTACGCTTATAAAGAAGTCATGACACCTGTGTTGGAATATACTGAGGTATTTTCTCGTGGCACGGGCGGAAGTAGTGATATTGTGCGTAAAGAAATGTACACATTTAACGACAAAGGAGACCGTTCGGTCACCATGCGTCCTGAATTTACTGCCGGCATCGTTAGAAGCGTGGTTTCAAATAAGATGTATGCGGATGGAGGAAATCTTCCTTTGAAAATCTATTATCACGGACCTGCATTCCGTTATGAGAGACCACAGTTAGGAAGATATCGCCAATTTAATCAATTTGGCGTTGAAGAAATCGGCTTGGATAGTCCTCGTGCTGATGCTGAATGTATCATCATGGCCATGCAATCGCTTTATATGCTCGGTTTTAAAAACCTTAGCCTAAAAATCAACACGATCGGTGATGATGAAACTAGAACAAATTATCGCAATGCCTTAAAAGAATACTTCTCTTCGAGGCTCGATGAAATGTGTGCAGATTGCCATGAACGTATTGAACTAAATCCGCTCAGAATACTTGATTGCAAAGTCGAACATGATCAAGAAATCGCTAAAGGCGCACCAAAAATCAAAGATTATCTCTCTGAAAATTCGGAAAAGAGATTCTATACGACTTTATCGATCATTAACGATCTTGGAATTGAATACGAAATCGATGATTCTCTCGTTAGAGGCTTAGATTATTATTCCGAAGTCGTCTTTGAAATCCACGCTCTAAGCGATACCGGCGTCGATTACGGCGCTTTATGCGGTGGCGGACATTATGGCGGATTGGTTAAACAACTCGGCGGACCAGACTTGGCCGGAGTTGGTTATGCAATGGGGATCGAACGTGTGTATAACCTAGCAAAAGACAATGGATTATTGAATTCGATCGATGATGGCATTGATATTTATGTCATTCCGGTCGGCGAAGAAGTGCTCGATGATGTCTTTAACATCACTGAAGAAATAAGAGGCCTTGGCTTTAAAGCTGACAATCCATTGGTTTCTTCGAAACTAGCCAGTGCATTTAAGAAAGCCGAAAAGAGAAAAGCTAAATTTGCATTAATAATTGGCGGCGAAGAATTAGAAAACGGAGTAGCCCAACTTAAGAATTTATCGACAAAAGAGCAAAAAGAAATCAAATTAGAAGAACTAGAAGATGAGCTTGACGAAGCTTTTGAGTCTCTTGAAAAAGGACACGAATGCTGCCATCACCATCATGAGGAGGAATAAACATGGAAAGAACTAATTATAATGGAGAACTTAGACTTTCTGATGCTGGGAAAGAAGTTACATTAGTTGGCTGGGTATCAACAAGAAGAAACTTAGGCTCAATTCTTTTTATCGATTTAAGAGATAACACGGGAATTGTTCAATTGTGTGTTGAGGATCCAAGCAAGGTTCCTGATCTTCGTAATGAATATGTTATTCAAGTTAAAGGAACGGTTCGCAAGAAGGATGTCCCAAATCCAAAACTTCCTACAGGGGAAATTGAAGTTGTAACGGATAATATCAAAGTCATTAATAAAGCCGACAATCCGCCATTTATTATCGCAGATAAGACTGATGCTTTAGAGGACACGCGACTTGAGTATCGTTATTTGGATTTACGCCGCCCTTGCATGTTAAAGAATCTACGTACAAGAGCTCAAATCGTTAAAATAACCCATGAATATCTCGATTCTAACCGCTTTTTGGAAGTTGAAACTCCTATTCTTGATTTAGCGACTCCAGAAGGAGCAAGAGACTATTTAGTTCCTTCTCGTTTGCATCATGGATGCTTCTATGCTTTGCCACAGTCTCCTCAGCTTTTCAAACAATTGTTAATGATTGGCGGTATCGAAAGATATTATCAAATCGCTAAATGTTTTAGAGACGAGGATTTACGTGCCGATCGTCAGCCAGAATTCACGCAAATCGACGTTGAAACATCATTCTTAGATCAAGATCAAGTTTTAGAATTGGCCGAAGGCATGCTTAAACGTTATTTCAAAGAGATTTTAAATGTTGATATCCAATTGCCATTACGTCGCATGAATTATTGGGATGCAATGGATAAATACGGATCAGATAAGCCTGATACAAGATACGGATTAGAGATTCATGATATCAGTGAAATAATGAAACAAACGGATTTTGCTTCTTTTAAAGATGCCAAATACATAAAAGCGATCGTTGTTCCTAATCAAGGAAAAGAAACAAGCCGCAAAAAAGTCGATTTATTGTCTTCTGAAGCAAGAAAATTCAATCTTAAAGGCGTTTTAACTCTTAAATTTGAAAATGGAAAGCTCGATGGCTCATTTACAAAATTCTTAAATGAAGAACAACAGAGTGAACTTGTTAAATCATTGGATTTGAAAGAAAACGATTTAATTGTGTTTGCCTCGTCTGGCGATAGAAGAAACATCGATTTCGGCCTTGGCGCATTAAGAACTCTTTTCGCAAAAGAATTGGGTCTTATCAAGCCTGGAACATATGATTTACTCTGGATTATCAACTTCCCAATGTTCGATAGAATAGAAGGAACTGACCAATACACAGCTGAACATCACCCATTTACTAGACCAAGAGATGAGGATTTGCCTTTATTGGATACAGACCCAGAAAAAGTTCTTGCTTATGCTTACGATATTGTTATCAACGGTTACGAAGCTGGCGGTGGAACGATGAGAATTTATGATCATGACACCCAATGGAAGATCTTTAGACTTATTGGTCTATCAGAAGAAGAGGTCGAAAGAAGATTTGGCTGGTTCCTTAGAGCCTTCAATTATGGCGTTCCACCTCATGCTGGATTTGCCCTAGGGCTTGATCGCTTAGCGATGATTCTTTGTGGAACCGATAACATCCGTGATGTTGAAGCCTTCCCAAAAAACTTACAAGCAACAGATCCTATGTCAAAAGCTCCATCTACAGTTGCTGCTGAAGCTTTAGATGCAGTAGGAATCGAAATAAAAAAGGAATAATATTATCTTAAGATAATATAAACAACTAAAATCTTACTAATAAACTACTAGAAAGGAAGAAATAAGATGTTAGACCCTAAAAATCAAAAAGAAATAGATGCAAAATCTATTGGCACATTAAGATGCTTGCTACTTGATGAAATTCAAAAAGCAAACAGCGGCCATCCAGGTATGGCCTTAGATGTTGCTCCAGCTCTTTACACTTTATTCAAATATCATCTGGTTTCTAATCCTAGCGAGCCAAAATGGATTAATCGTGACCGCTTTGTCCTTTCTAGCGGACACAATAGCGCTTTACTTTACGCAATGCTTCATATTGCTGGATATGGTGTAACGGTTGATGATTTAAAATCATTCCGTCAACTTAATAGCCGCACTCCAGGGCACCCTGAATATGGCGTAACAGCTGGCATTGACGCAACTGCCGGTCCTTTAGGGCAAGGCATTGCTCAGGCCGTAGGCATGGCTATGGCAGAGGAAAAACTTCGTGCTTCTTATCCTGAAGGAAAAAGGCTCATCAATCACTATACATATTGCCTTTGTGGCGATGGATGCTTAGAAGAAGGAATCTCTCAAGAGGCCATTTCTTTTGCTGGCCATCAAAAACTGAATAAATTAATTCTTATCTATGATAAAAACACTTCGACTTTAGATGGGCCAACCTCAAATTCGATGTCGGAAGACGTTATGAAGCGTTTTGAAGCATCTGAATGGAATACAATTGAAATTGCTGATGGCAACGACATTTTGGCAATCGATGAAGCATTGAAAACTGCCAAAAAATCTTCTAAGCCAACAATGATAATGCTTAACACTGTTATAGGGTACGGAACAGCGAATGAAGGATTAGCTAAGACGCATGGTGCTCCATTAAAGGCCGATGATTATAAAGAGAGCGAAGAAAGATATCTTAGTGGTCACATTCCTTTTGCTGTTGAAGAAGAAGTTTACTTCAATTTGCGCGAAACTTTCATAGAACGTGGTAAAAAAGCCTATGAAGCCTATACCAAAGATGTTAGACAATATTCTCTTCAACACGCCAAAGAATACACCGATTTTTTAAACGGATTTGAAAGAAATGTTGATGCTTACGGAATAAAATCTCCAGAATTAAAAGAAAGCGAATCTACAAGAAACGCTTCTGAAAGATTTCTTTTAGAGGCGGTAGCAAAACTGCCTTTCACGTTTGGCGGAAGTGCAGATGTTGCCTCATCAGTTAAGACAAACATCCCTGGCGATAAAGGGTTTGCACCAGAAAGCAGAGATGCCAAGAACATCAACTTTGGAATTCGCGAATTCTTAATGGCTGCCGCCCAAAACGGCATGTTGTTGCACGGTGGATTAGTAACTTATGTTGGAAGTTTTATGGTTTTTAGCGATTATTTCAAAAACGCTATAAGAATGTCTTGTTTAGAAAACGTGCCCGCTATCTATCTTTTATCCCACGATTCCATTGCAGTTGGAGAAGACGGGCCAACACATGAACCTATCGAGCAATTGGCCTCTTTAAGAACGATTCCTGGAATGGATGTCATTCGTCCATGTGACGACAGAGAGATGTTTGGCGCTTGGAAATTGGCCCTTTCTAGCAAAAATCACCCAACAGCTTTGATCTTAACAAGACAAAACTTGCCTCTTCAAAGTGATTCAAGCGAAGAAAAAGTTGCTGACGGTGCCTATTTGATCTCTAAATCATCTGACAAGGCTGAATATGAAATCATTGCTTCGGGAAGTGAAGTCTCTTTAGCAATAAGCGCGCAAAAAGAACTTGAGAAGAAAGGAATCCTTGTGGACGTTATATCAATGCCTTCAACGAATCGTTTCGACCTTCTTAGTAAAGAAAAACAGAACACAATATTGAAATTGCCAAGAAATAAACGTATTGCTATAGAGATGGCTTCTGGCGCGACTTGGTATAAATATGCTGACAACGTAATATCACTCGATGAATTTGGCCGTAGTGCACCAGCAAACGAAGTCATGGCTTTCTTTGGGTTTACGACCGAAAACATCACCAATAAAGTTGAAGCGATTATAAAAGGTGAGTAAAATAACAACATATGAGCCGCGATTATTACTATTTAAACAATTATAGTCCATACGGATCGATGGGTATTTCCCATCGCGCCTTTATTACGATTGTGGAAACTGCTACAAACCATGTTGTTGGCGCTAGTGTTAATAACAGGAAAAAAGTCGCCATATTCCAAATGGCCAATCCTGTTAAAGTTTATTTTAGAAAAGATGGAAAAGTAGACATAAATCTCGATGTTTCCGTCAAAAAAGGCGAATCAGTAAAGGAAGTTTGCACCAATATACAAGATAGCATCGCAGATGCCTTGCTTATGATGTGCGAAGCCGTTCCGTTCAACGTTAACATCAAAGTTTCATCCATTTCCAAATGAAATGGATTTTTTTATCGTTTTAATCTTATGTTTTAAGCGATTACATCTACAAACGTGTTGTTCTTTGGTGTAAACTTTCATAGTTCGATTTGAACATTGATCTTTAGAGGTATTATTTATGAACCGTAAACAAGCAGAAGAAAAAACTATATTTGTCTTATATGATGTTCTGCTTTATTCAGAAATGAAACGTGTTATCGACCTCGAAGGATTGATTTCAGATGTTTGCGGAAGACCTTACGAGGACGTTGATCCGTTCGTTAAGAGAATGTCTATATCTGCAATAAAGCATATGCAAGAGATCATTCCTGCATACGAAAAACACATGCGTGGCTGGACTTGGCAACGTATCGATCACCTTGAGCAAGCTCTTTTATTATATTCTTATTGCCATTTCTTCTATGATGTTGAGAAAGTTAGCAAAAAGATTGTTATCAATGTCGCTTTGGAATTTGCCAAGGAGTATTTAGATCCAAAAGCAAAGGGTTTCATAAACGCTGTTTTAGACAAGGTTTTAGTAAACGATGATTCGACAAAGTGAAACTCCCCAATTCATTTCTGTCACAACATTAAATACGCTAATTAAATACAAACTCGAGGGAGAGAGCGATTTACACAGCCTTTATGTAAAGGGTGAGATTTCAAACTGGAAAATATATAAAAGTGGTGTTTTCTTTGATTTAAAAGATGCTGATGGCAGCGTAATTTCCTGCATTTTATGGGGCAATTATGCGGCAAGACTTAATTTCGTTCCTAAAGATGGAGATGAAGTTATAGCGTTTGGAAACATAACAGTTTATGCGGCAAGGGGAAGATATAGCCTTCAGGTTTTTCAATTAGACTTATACGGTTTTGGAGCGGCTTTGGTTGCTTTAGAAAATCTTAAAAAGAAATTAGCGAAAGAAGGGCTGTTTGACGAATCAAGAAAAAGAAGCATTCCTAAAATGCCCAATACAATAGGCATAATAGTCGGAAAAAACAGCGCCGCAGAATCTGATTTGAGAAGAAACATCCTCAGAAGATGGCCGATTGCAAAAATGACGTTCTTTTATGCTCAAGTTCAAGGTGTAGAAGCACCTAAAAGCCTGATAAACGCATTAAATCAAGCGAATGAAACAAAACTCGATACGCTTATCGTGGCGCGTGGCGGAGGATCGAATGAGGATTTATCCGCTTTTAATGATGAGGCGCTTGTAAGAGCCTTTTCTAAGTGCGCTTGCCCATTTATTTCGGCTGTAGGGCACGAAATAGACATAACGTTAATTGATTATGTAGCAGATTTAAGGGTTTCAACCCCAACGGCAGCTGCTGAAGCGGCTACGC
>CAVDTI010000094.1:0-9347 GCA_963611905.1 Faecalibacterium prausnitzii
GATCAGACTGCCAAGTTTGTGGAGCTCCTGCTCCCTTCCAATGAATCCCATATTAACTCGATTTCCTCCGACTCGGTTTTATCCGAGTTAATTATGGTATGCTTATCCGCCTCTGGGAGCTGTCGGTTTTCAATTGCCGATTTCTCCAAAGCGGGTCAGTTTTAGATTACCGATGCAATACCAAAATGTAACTACTTTTTACCCGTTCTCAAGGATTAAACTAAAAAAGAAAATTGCCTACCATTCTCATACATTAGAATATTCAATGAATTTAAGAGATTGATTGGCAAAGCAATGTTTTCTAGTACTAAATCTGGTACAGCATCCTATATATAATTAATCAGTAGATCAGGATCATTTATATGGATAATTATATCTTTAAGACATTGAGTGAATAAGAAGAGCAACCATCGTTTGTGATAAATTAGATATTCCGATTCCGAGAAACATAGAATTTAGACCCTCTTTTGCTAGTTTGTTTTGCTTTTCAAACACATATTAAAAAAATAATCAAAACATTTGACTTTGTCTTTAGATAAATGTTTCAATCAATTGCAAAAATTTTTATGAGATATTACGTTGTTACAGATATACACGGTTTCTATAGTGAGATGGAGTCTTCCCTTAGGGAAAGTGGATATTTTTCAGATAAAGAGGAACACAAACTTATCATCTGTGGAGATCTTCTTGATCGAGGGCCGGAAACGCTTAAAATTCAATCATTCGTCCTAGATTTACTGGGGAAAAATGAAATTATTTTGATTCGTGGAAATCACGAAGACCTTTTGCTTGACTTATTAGATAGAGCAAACGAATGGCTAAATGTGGGTTTAGATAGTAATCCTCATTATAGCAATGGAACGTTGCAGTCTGCATTGGATCTTGCTGGTTTAAGCATTCCTGAAGCAATTCTTCATCCAAATGATTTTGTTTCAAAGGTAAAAGAAACACCATTCTATAAAACAATAATTCCTGCAATGAAGGATTATTTTGAAACTGATCATTATATTTTCGTTCATGGTTGGATCCCTTCTACGGTAATTGGAAACGGAACGGATACTGATTCTACGTTTTTATACGATTCTGATTGGCGCGATGCATCTAAAGATAGATGGGCTAAGGCATGTTGGCTAAATGGCATGGCTGCAGCTAGTAGAGGTGTAATTGAAGAAAACAAAACCATCGTATGTGGACATTGGCATTGCTCATATGGCCATTCAAAATTAGAAGGTAAAGGAGAAGAAATCTCTCCTGAAGCGGATTTTTCTCCATATTATGCCAAAGGCATCATTGCCCTTGATGGGTGTACTGCCTACTCTGGAAAAGTTAACTGCATCATTCTTGAAGACTAATATATTTATCGTAAAACAATAAATTAAGCATATAATCGCCCTAGAAGGCAAAAATATGCATAATAATTAAAGATATTGAAAGATCTTATTTTATAGCAATAGGTCTTTTCTCTCATCCCAACCCTGGAAGAAAAATACAATTTAGCATTGGATAGTTGGAAGTAATCTAAAATGCAGGCCTTGCTTTTGCTAAAAATAAAATTTTAGTGGTAACAGATAAAGCATCGCATTTGATATATGATAATATCAAGTAAAAGGAGGCGAGCACATGGGTTTTTATTTGAATGTTGACAATGCTAAATTCATTAGATATCTCAATAACGATATCTATGTGGACAAATCAAATATCATTGGCGCGTGTAACAAACTCCTGAACTCTGAGAACTCCTATATGTGCGTAACCCGCCCAAGAAGGTTTGGCAAAACGCTCGCTATTTCCACGCTTAACGCATACTATTCCAAGGGCTGTGATTCTAAAGAGATTTTCGACAAACTAAATATATCAAAAGATCAGACTTATTCATCTCATCCATGATGGTCTCGACCATCTCGGAATGGTATGAGGCCAAGCACAGAAGGCCTTCCAAGGAAGAAGTGGACTTCATAAATTCCGTCGCTATGACCGAATGCCCGTTCTGCGGGTCAAATGAAACACGGGGAGACGGGTTCAACAAAGGGACCGGCCTTGCAATCCGAGAATGCAAGGACTGCGGCCGCAAGTTCAATCCGCTTGCCGGAACCATCTTCGACTCAAGGAAAATCCCATTCTCCGAATGGATAGAGTTTTTGGTGCACCTTTTTCAGTTCCACTCCGTCAGGACAGCCTCATTCGACAGCAGAAATGCGGCAACCACGGGACTTTACTGGCTTTCCAAGGCCTTCCTTGCCGTCAGCGACATCCAGTCAGACACAGTCTTTTCCGGCAAGGCATGGATTGACGAGGCATACTCCCCTGGATGGAAGTCGGAATCGGAAACGAAAGACGGGGAAATGCTAAGCGGACTGTCAAGAAACCAGTTCTGCGTCTGTTCGGCCACAGACGGGAAAAGATGCGTGCTCCGTCTGCGCGGAGCTGGAAAGCCAAGCTCGGCGAAGGCTATAAAAGCACATGGAAAAGCTATCGCACGCGGATCGACCATTGTCCATGACGGCGACAATTCGCATAAGGCATTGGCCGAAAACCTAAGCCTCAAGGAGGAGATTCACACGACAAGGGAGACAAAAGGACTCGCCGACGATGAGAATCCCATGGAGCCGATCAATGAGGTCCACCGATACCTTGCGGGATTCATCGGCGCCCACAGCGGTTTCTCAAGAGAGGAACTTCAGGGATGGCTCAATCTTTTCTCCCTCTACTGGAACACCAACGGAAACGCATTCGAAAAGGCGCAGGCATTCATAGAAATGGCAGTGAAAATGCGCAGAAAATTGCGATATCGCGACTGGAAAAATTCGAAAAATGGCGATAAAGACTGACTTTTCTATCCCTCACGTGCACTAGAGAGTTTAAATATTAAAAACGAAAATATTTTTATTCTGATTCTACAAAATATCTTTAAAGCATATGTTTCAATCTTTAGAGGAACACCAATGGTAGTTCAGCTATTGATTATCTACTTTATTATTCTCTCTCCTTTGAACGTGGATTCTCTATATGTGTCGTAACTCATGAACTTGGCTTTGCTAAACAAGTATCTAGCAGAGTTGTCTTTGTGGATGATAAAAAGATCGTTGAAACTGGTACTCCTGAAGAAATATTTAATAATCCTAAGAGTGAAAGGTTGGAAGACTTCTTAAATACTTGTCAAGCCTTCCGTGTGTAGGATGAAGCATTTAACGTTTTACTGACTTGTTGTTTTAAAGCTAGGCATTAACGTTGTTTAATCGTCGTTTACGAGCCTATACATATTTCCTAAAGCAAGAATGCCATGTATTTAGACAAACGCATTTTTCTTCATACATTTTTTGTGAAATAACGTTGACAATGTTGCATTTTCTAAATGAAATCTAGGCTATTATGTTGCATTTTCTAAATGAAAATTTCAAAGTGTCCACAAATACTTAACTTTCAAGGAATTGCATATTTAAAATCTTCGTTTCGTGAAAAAACAACAACATTTGCGGTAGGCATTGGAAGAGCGCTTAATTAAAACCTAATCATTGTTTTTCTGTATAAGTAAAGAGTGTTCATTTCTTTAACTCGGTAAGAATGTTTTCTTCTTCGTATCTATGTGAGGTTTAGATGTCTTTTCGCTTTCTAATTCAATATTAGAATTTGTCGTTGCTAAATTCCTTGCTATTCATCAAATTTTTGTAAGTATTGTTGTTGCTGTAAAAAAATAACATAACCGTAAAAACATTACGAACATCATTGAGTAAATCATTTTTGGATGTTAGAATCTATTTAGAAAAGTAGGATTACGTATGATTAGCAAGTTTATAGTTAAAAACTTTAAGGGATTCGATAAAGAATTGATTTTGGATTTTTCAGCTAGTAACTATTCGTTCAACCAGCAATTGATAAAGAACGGTTTGGTGAATAAGGCTATTCTCTATGGCAAAAACGGAATAGGGAAAAGTTCGTTAGGCGTTGCTTTATTTGATATATGTGACCATTTAACCGATAAGGAAAAGATGAATAACATATATCTTCAAAACTATAAGAATTTAAATAACATAAACGAAAACGTTACGTTTACTTATATCTTTAAATTTGGCAATGATTGTGTGGAATATTACTACGAAAAAAGAAATAGAAACGATTTACAAAAAGAAGTTTTGAAAGTAAACGATAAGAAGATAATCGACTACGATTATTTTGATTCCAATAATCAATTTATCGATAAAGACATTGTTAATAATCTAAATATAGATTTGGTTGATAATAAACTATCTATAGTTAAATACATTTATAGGAACACCCCAACAAATACTGTCCCTGCAATTACAAAGCTAGTTCAGTTTGTGGAAAACATGTTGTGGTATAGAAGTTTGTCGGAAGGAAATACGTATTCTGGTTTTACTAATGGAGGATCTTCATTGGTCGAAAAGTTATATGAAAGTGGAAAGATCAAGGATTTTGAACGTTTTTTACGTACTAATGGTTTAGATTACAATTTAAAGTTTGAATCTATCAATGGAGTTCACGAATTGTTTGCGTTATATAACGAAGGAAAAAACAAAGCGCCTTTTGTCTCTTTGGCTTCAACAGGAACAATGGCTTTGTTCTTGTTCTATATTTGGAAAATCACCGCGTTCGATAAATTATCATTTTTGTTTATCGATGAATTTGACGCATTTTTACATTATGAAGCGTCAGAAAACTTAATTACCATCTTGAATGAAAACAATTTCCAAATGATGTTGACCACTCATAATACTGATTTACTTTCGAATAAAATAACAAGACCTGATTGTTGTTACGTGATGACCGAGAATAAGATATCCAATTTCTGTAATGCGACCAATAGAGAGTTAAGAGAAGGGCATAATTTAGAAAAACTATTCAAAAGCGGAGAATTCACGAATGAGTGATAAGACTAAGATTTTAGTTTTAGTGGAAGGGGCTAAAACTGATGTTAGTTTGATGAATAAGCTTCTAGATATTTACCATATAAGCGACAATCATGAAATAGTCTCTTACAATACGAATATCTATACCTTATATAAAGAGATGTTTGAAGATAAAGATCCTTATTCGATTGATTTATTGCAATCACTAAAGGAAAGGGAACCAGATCAAGAAAAACGGAAAAAGTTAGATTTAAATTATTCCGATATAATCTTGATCTTTGATTTCGACCCTCAAAATAATTTATTTACTTCAAGTAAGATAAGAGAAATGCTTACATATTTTAGTGAATCGTCAGATATGGGCAAATTGTATATAAATTACCCTATGGTTGAATCTTTTTACCATATGAGTTCAATACCAGATCCGAAGTTCTATGGCTATTCTGTAAAACGTGAAGATATCTCAAATTATAAATCGATAGTGAACAAAATAACTCGCCATGGCGACTATAGGAAATTCGCTAAAACGAAGCAAGAGTCTGATATTGTCATAAATGATAACCTACATAAAGCCAAAAGAATTATTAACAAAGACGTTTATAACGACGTTGCTTTGCTAGAAAAGCAATGTGAAAATCTATCTTTGAATAATGAAGTATATGTTCTTTGTACGTGTGCTTTCTATATTTTGGATTACAATCCTTCACTTGTGGGATAAATAAGGTTGGCGAGAAAACATTAGTTTCATTTGTTTTAAAAGGAAAATCAGGCATTGACATTTATTATCTTTGAGGCTGTAAATGGCATCTTGTTTTCTGCTTCTTCGATGATATTGGACTAGATAAACAATGACTTGAGATAAGGATGTTATACGGTTATAAGGCTCATATTTAGGCGAAGAAGATAAGTATTCTAAAAAGAATTGAGTGAAATAAAAACTTAGAGCGGCTCCTATGTTCAGTTTCAAATGATGTGAAACGCAAACTATAAGCAAACTGGTATGTATCAACTCTTTGTCATGTTTACATTTTCTGATTGATTGCCTTTCTTTGACATCGACTTGAGGATACACTTGATGCAGAATGCCCTTGCTACTTAGTTACATAAAAATCCAATTTTCTAAAAATCTCTCTAAAAACCGGTTTTCTTGTATTTGCAAAAACCATATTAAAACCCCACTTAAAAAATCAATTTTCAAATTTTGGTGCGGAAAATAGGCACGGATTTTCTTTACAATTTAGCACGGTAATCAAAAACTGTGCGTTTTTTACAGTAAAAATAGTGATTTTATGTGTGTTTTTCGCATTTTCGGGGGGGGGTTTTATATTTGAAGTTTACGTGGTATTATATGCACAGACCTTGACGAAGGCTGCAATGTCATTTGTCAACGCTATTGAGATAAGAAGATAAGAAAGTAAATATATGCAACATCATCTAGAAGGGTTCAGTATTGACCAAGTTGTCATTAACTACAAAAAGAAGCCTGTGTATGATTTTTTTAAAAGGGTATTCGATATTGTCTCTTCTTTTTTAGTTTTGCTACTTACTTGGTGGTTGATATTGATATTGATGCTTATCAAGTGGCTAGAGGATTTTGGTGGTAAGAGTTACAAGCTTGAGATTATCGAGAATCCTAATGGAAAGTATCTCTCTAAGAACGGCAAGAGATATGATTGCAAGGTATCTAAGGATCCAAATGGTGAGAAAGATCATACTGTGCATGGCGCGATATATACTTCTCTAAGAGTTGGGAAGAACGGAAAGATATTTAAGTTCCATAAGATTAGATCGATGTGCCCTGGAGCAGAGAAGATGAAAACCCAACTTCTTGAATATGGTATCAATGAAGCGGATGAACCTGCCTTCAAATTGAAGGATGATCCAAGAATTACCAAGTTTGGTAAGTTCATAAGACATACATCTCTTGATGAACTTCCTCAAATATGGGACATATTCGTTGGAAGAATGTCGGTTGTAGGACCTCGTCCTCCAATACCTGAGGAAGTACTTAAGTACGACTCAAGACAAAAGAATAGATTGTTAGTTAAGGGTGGCTTGCTATGTTTGTGGCAAATTCAACATAATCGTAACAAACTTACATTCGATGAATGGCTGAACCTTGATCTTAAATATATTGAAACTCGTAGCGTGTGTCTCGATATCAAAATAATATTTAAAGCGGTTTGGTTTGTCTTAACTGATAGAAGTGGAGAGTAGCAATTAATATATGAACATCATCTTATTATCCGGAGGATCTGGGAAAAGGCTTTGGCCTTTGTCCAATGATATTAGATCCAAACAATTCATAAAACTTTTTAAAAATGAAGACGGCAAACGTGAATCAATGGTTCAAAGAATGTACCATTCGATCAAACGTATCGATCCTGAAGCAAAGATTACTATTGCCACATCATCTTCACAGATATCAGAACTTATCAACCAATTAGGTGAAGGTCTTAATATTTCGGTTGAACCCGATAGAAGGGATACCTTTCCCGCTATAACGCTTGCTACAGCCTATCTTCATGATGTTATGGGCGTAGCAGAAGATGAAGCGGTCGTTGTATGCCCAGTTGACCCATATGTTGAAGATGAGTATTTCAAGGCATTAGAGAAGCTCTATACTCTTGCCAAAGAAGGAGATGCAAATCTTACTCTTATGGGAATGGAACCAACTTACCCATCAGAGAAATATGGCTATATCATGCCTGTTACGAAAGATGAGGTTAGCAAGGTCTCTGAATTCAAAGAGAAGCCAACAGAAAAGAAGGCAAAACAATATATTTCTAAGGGTGCATTATGGAATGCGGGTATTTTTGCCTATAAGGTTGGATATGTTCTTTCTAGAGCACATGAGCTTATCGATTTCACGGACTATTATGATTTGTTTGGCAAGTATTCAACACTTGAAAAGATTAGTTTTGACTATGCAGTCGTAGAGCATGAACCATCAATCCAAGTTATGAGATTTGCTGGTGCATGGAAAGATTTAGGAACATGGAATACTCTTGTTGAGGCAATGGATGATCCTACATTAGGCGATGTTACATTAAGTGAGAATTGTGAGAATATTAGGGTTGTGAATGCCTTAGATGTTCCTGTCGTATGCATGGGTGTCAAAGACCTTATTGTTGCAACATCTGCAGAAGGTATATTGATTACAACACCTGAAGATTCATCTCATCTTAAACCTATCGCAGAGAAGGTTGATTCAGGTGTTAAGTTTGCAGAAGAGACTTGGGGCAAGTATAGAGTTATCAATGATTCGAATGATTCCTTAACTCTTAAACTTACCATCAAAGCGGGTTGCCAAACTCCTTATCAAACACATACGTGTATCGATAAGGTGTGGACTGTTATATCTGGTAAGGGGTCTGTTGTTATTAAAGGTGAGAGCAAACCCATCCAAAGTGGTGATGTTATCACAATTAATGCTGGATCTGGGTATGCTGCGATAGCAGAGACAGATATGAAGATAATTGAGGTTCAGTTGATCAAAAACCGTTTGTCTGAGAATAAGTAAGTGGAGTTATTCATTTATGAATGATATCGAAAGAAATTACCAAGAGTGGGTATTAAAGGCAACAGAAGATGTAGACTTAATAAAAGAACTTAAGTCTATGGATGAATCGAAAAAAGAAGATGCGTTTTATCGTGATCTTGCTTTTGGCACGGGTGGGCTTAGAGGTACGATTGGTGCTGGCACAAATAGAATGAACATCTATACAGTTGCAAAAGCCACTCAAGGACTTGCAAACTATATTCTCAAGCATTTCAAAGAAGGAAATAGAAAAGTTGCTATCTCAAGAGATTCAAGACTTAAGAGTGATGTGTTTGCTAATGTTGCAGCAAGAGTCTTTGCGGCAAATGGAATAGAAGTCGCAATTTATCCATATATTTCTCCTGTCCCAACATTATCCTTTGCGACAAGATATCTTAAGTGCTCAGCTGGTGTCATGATAACAGCTAGCCACAATCCATCGAAATATAATGGCTATAAAGTTTATGGTGGTGATGGATGTCAAATTACGACCGAAGCTGCGGATGAGATATTAGGCTATATTGAAAGTATTGATATCTTCAATGATGTTAAATATATCTCTTTAGATGAGGGATTTGAAAAAGGACTAATTTCTTATATTCCACCCAAAGTTATTACAGCATTTATTGAAGAAGTAAAGAAACAATCGCTTTTAGGTGATGAAAAAGTGAATAAGGATGTTGCAATTGTCTATTCACCTTTAAATGGTACGGGCTTAGTACCTGTTACTAGAACTCTTAAGGAGACGGGATATACAAATATCACTGTTGTTAAAGAACAAGAAATGCCAAATGGTTATTTCCCAACTTGCCCATATCCAAATCCTGAAATTAAAGAAGCGATGGCTTTAGGTATGGAATACGCCAAGAAAAACAATGCGGATTTGCTTCTTGCAACAGATCCTGATTGTGATCGAGTTGGTATTGCAGTTAAAGATAGTC
>CAVDTI010000095.1:0-2192 GCA_963611905.1 Faecalibacterium prausnitzii
TATGAAACCTTTCCGAAAAAGGCTATTTGATTATCGGCGTAAAGGAGTTTTTATTTGATCAAAACAGTCTGGAATTATAATTTTCAATTTCTTTACTATCTATGCACGAAACGATCCTTGCCTGAGTAATTAAGTCTAGTTAACAAGAACGACTATATTAGGATAAAGACACTCATAGGTTTGTTTGGTCTTTCTTGTTGCTATATAATTTTTGCATGCTTTATAAAACGATTTTTAAAAGAGTTATTGACGGCGACTTTATTCGTATTTCATCTTATCTAATACCTGATAATTTTGCTACGGACAATCCTGTATATGTTTCTTTTGTCCAAGATAAATTATCCACGAGAAAAGGAATAGAAAAACTATATAAGAATTCCAATTTCATTGGATTATCGTTCCGTGTTTTTCTTCGCGAAATTGTTATTGGTGAAATAAGAGAAAAACAATATTTTTTAAATAATCAGGATGAAATCGTTGCTGATATCAAAAACAAAATAGATGCTTGCTATGCTCGCCATTCCAATATAGAAAAAGAACTTACAAACTATTTTTGGAAACATGATAAAACATTTAAATCCATAGGTTTTGACAGCTATTTTTTGAAATTTGAATTTATCAATCTACATGAATTAAAGAATGGAATTTATCGTATTGATATGTTTTTAAGGCTGGATGATTCTCTTAAGGCAATATTTATCGAAAAGGTAAAGAACGACTGGGGAGAAAAAATAAATTATTTTCAAGATCCAACCATATACGTTAATGGAAAATGCGTATTTTCATCCATAACTCATGAAGATTGGTATTTTTGGCCTATAAAAAATGGTAAATGCTGACATGCAACCAATAGTTGCTAAAATGAAAAGCAGACTTTCTTGTTCAAGGAGAAACGCAACTTTAATCTTAAAACCATCGATAGGAGAAAAAGAATTATGAACATCGAAATTGCAAACCGCTTAGTTGACTTAAGAAAGAAAAACGGGCTATCTCAAGAGGAATTAGCAAGCAAACTTGGTCTATCACGACAGGCTGTATCTAAATGGGAAAGAGCTGAAGCATCCCCAGATACAGACAATCTTATTTGCTTGGCTAAATTGTATGGAGTTTCTTTAGATGAACTGCTTAAAACAGACGATGGAGTTGAAACGATTGTTGAAGAACAGGTAAAAGATAAATCTAATAACGATAAAGAAGAGAAGAATAAATTGGAAGAAGATGGACCATCAGCAGAAGAAAAGCCTGAAGAGGAGATTTATACCAACCACAAAGACGGAATTCATCTCCATAGTTCCGATGGGGATAAAATTCATTTTACAAAAGATGGTTTATTTATTCATGATAGCGATGGAGATGAAGTTTGTATCAAAGGTGGAAAGATAAAAATCAAAGATGCGGGCAAAGACGTTTTACTCCATAAAAAAGGCGAAATGTTAAGAATTGTTGAAGGATGTATTGTTGGATCTTTACTTCTTATAGTTAGTGTTTTGTATGTTACTTTAGGTTGTTTATTTGATGGGGTTTGGCCTTATCCTCTTGTTTGGCCAATTGGCTGGGTCGGATTCTTATTCGTCCCTCTTACTGCCTGTATCTTTGAAACTATTAGAAAGAAAACCTTTACTTCTTTTGAAGGTGCGATTGTCTTTATAACAATTATTGCATATATGATTCTTGGCTTTGTTTTTAATGCGTGGCATCCTGGGTGGGCTGTCTTCTTTGCGATACCTCTTTATGCAATATTTTCTAGTCCGATGGATAAAGCTTTGAGATTCAAAGATAAAGGTAAAACTATAAATATTAATTTGGATGAAGAGGATGAAGAAGAATAGTTAAATGGAGTGACAATCACTCCATTTTTTAAAACTTAATTGCTTTAATGTTCGTTTAAGGTTTGTCGCTATAATTAGTTCGAGGAAAAGAGTATGCATCTATTATTAGTCGATGATGAAAAAGATTTCGTTAAAGCCCTGAAAACTATTCTTGAAGCAAATTGTTATACGGTAGAAACTGCCTTTGATGGCGAAGAAGCTCTTTCCTATGTTATCGGCAATCATTTCGACTGCATCTTATTAGACGTAATGATGCCAAAACTTGATGGATATTCCTTTCTTAAAAAGATAAGAGAAGATGGAAATAAAACTCCTGTAATTTTCCTCTCTGCCAAAGGTGAAATAGATGACAAGCTTAAAGGC
>CAVDTI010000095.1:2202-3032 GCA_963611905.1 Faecalibacterium prausnitzii
GGGGATGATTATCTTCCTAAGCCTTTTTCCGCAAAAGAACTCTTAGCACGTCTAAAAGCGATCATTAGAAGAAAAGATCAAGTGTCTAATTCTAACCTCACATTTGAAGATTTAATTTTGAATACATCAGCATACACAATTAGCTGTAATGATAAAAAAGAAGGGCTTTCTAGCAAGGAATTTCAGATTTTGGAATTATTTTTCCATAAGCCAGAAAAGCGATATAACGCAGAAGAAATTCTCTCTGAAGCATGGTCGTTTGACTCTTATGCAGATGTTTCCTCTGTTTGGGTATATCTTTCAAATATTAGGAAGAAATTAGAGACAATAGGATCAAAAGTAAGAATTACCTCAGTAAGAGGGATCGGCTACAAAATGGAGATAAAGAATGTTTAAGAAACTAAGAAGAAAGTTCTTTCTTTTAGTGAGCGGAATAACTTTCGCTTCGCTTTTTCTTATTATCCTTGTTTTGAATGTAACCAATTACGTAACTACGACAAATCGTCTTACAGAAAGATGCAATTCCGTTCTTAGGTTAGAAAATAAAAATGATCCTCATGGAGATGATAGGAAAGAAGTTACCCCTCATTACTTCATTGTCACAAATAATGATGGTGTCTATACCTATTCTGATACGATGGCATTCCCTTATTCGGAAGACGAATTTAAAACTCTTGCGGATAAAGCTTTTTCTTCGAATTCTTCTAATGGATATGCTGGATATTTATATTTTTCAAAAGATGGAAATAAAGTCGCGTTTATCGATGCTAGAAGTGAGATTGAAAGTTTCCGTAACACACTTATTGTTTCCTCTAGCGTTTCCTTTGGCG
>CAVDTI010000095.1:3101-3686 GCA_963611905.1 Faecalibacterium prausnitzii
TGACTAAACCTTATGAAAGGCTATATGATTCAGAGAGGAAATTTCTTACCAACGCTTCACATGAATTAAAAACTCCTCTTGCCATTATCATGGCTAATTTAGATGTACTTTCAGTAACCTATCCAGAGAATCAATGGGTTGGATCTAGCATAGAGCAGTCTAATAGAATGAAAGGTTTAATAAATGAGATGGTTTCGTTGAATAAAATTGAAGAATTTTCTGGTACTTCAAAAATGGAAGATTTTGATATTGCTAGTGATTTATCTGAAGCAAGTGAAAGTTATCTTTCCTTATGCATGAAGAAAAACGTTTCTTTAAATCTAGATGTTCCTGAAACATCTACATATAAAGGAAATGAAGAACTAATTTTGAAACTGTTTGGAATTTTACTAGATAACGCCTGCAAGTATGTAAATGAAAATGGATATATCAATATTTCTTTAAAAGAAGAAAAGAAAAAGACAACAATCATTTTCTCAAACAGCGTTTCTTCACTTAACAAAGAAAAACTATCGCATTGTTTCGATAGGTTTTACACCTTTAATGAATCAAGAAATCGTGCGGAAGGAGGCTATGGTATAGGTC
>CAVDTI010000095.1:3696-10901 GCA_963611905.1 Faecalibacterium prausnitzii
GTATAGGTCTTTCAATCGCTAAAGCTATAGTTAACGAGCATCATAGTGAAATTGAAGCAAAATCCAATAAAGAAGGCGACGAGGTGTCGTTTGTGATTTCTTTGAAAAATCTTTAGTTCATTTAAGGCTCCGTTAAGGTTTCGTTTCTAGGATATAGCCATAAAGGAGAGAAACAATATGAAGAAAAACATAATTGCCTTAACAGCCTTGAGCCTAGCCTTCCTTGCATCATGCACAAATAATGATGCAAGCAGCTCAAATTCATCTACAAGCGCATCCAATTCCGTAACAGATTCAAAAACAACTTCCTCTATTTCTGCTAGTGGAAACTACACAAACGAACAATTCTCTTTTGAAGAGGAAGAATATCTAGATATAGAAACTGATTTTGCCTCACAAACTGCCGAAACTTTCTCAGAAGGAGAACAAATCGATGTTTCTTCTTATGAAATTGGAAGTACGAATACAATTAAAAACGGAGGAACCTACATTCTTTCTGGAACTAACGCTAATGCAAGAATTGTTGTTAAAACTTCCGATGAAATCAAACTTATTCTTAATGAAGTTAATTTAACCTCTTTAAGTGATTCTCCGTTAGAAATTCAAAAAGCAAGCAAGGTGACAATCTACGTTGCCTCAGGAAGCAAAAACTATTTTGCTGATTCTGAGGCAAATACTCTTGAAGCTGCTATTCTTGTTAAAAAAGTACCATTATCAATCGAAGGAGATGGCTATTTATATGTTGCCGGAAACGGACTTGCAACAGATGAAATTGATTCTGGCGTTGCAATTCAAGACGCAAAAGGCATTTCGATAACTAATACTCATGTTCTTGTGACAGGAAGTAACTCTCACGCTATCAAAGCAAAACTTGGTTTCAGCGCAACAAACGCAAAATTATCTTTGATTTCCTTAAAAGACGCCATTCATACTGGCTCCGACACAGATGATGATGGCAATGTAACGGATATTGGAAATGTTAGCGTCGCCAATTCCATTCTTACTTCAAAAACTAATGGAGACGGCATTGATTCTGAAGGAACGATAACAATCACAAACTCAACAACCCACATTGAAACTGAAGGCGTATTTGTCCTTTATGAATCTTCCAAAGATACTGATGGAACCCTTTATGAAGATTCTCGTTATGTAAAAAACGGATCTTCGTACAAGAAAATTGCAAGTGATGATTTAAATAAATATTCAACTCGTTACTACTTGGAGCAAAAATGCAAAGGTGTGAAGAGTGAAGGAGCGATTAAAATCTCTGGCGGAACTCATTACTTATATACGACCGATGACTGCCTTGCTTCTGATACATCCATTGATGTTCTTGCGGCAGATTATACTTTCTATACTCTTGATCAAGCCATTAATTCCGATCAAGCACTTAATATCGGCCAAGAATCAAGAACTGAAAACACCTCAGACTTTGTAATTAGAATCTTCCATTCCTACGAAGGCATCCAAGGTGGAAATATTAATTTCTATGATGGCTATACTTATATCGTTAGTGAAGATGATGGAATTAACGCCACAAGCGATACGGATGGTTACTCTATCTCCATGAATTTCCATGAATACAGCACAGTTTTTGTTAATGCTAATGGAGATGGAATCGATAGCAATTCTAACGTTACGATGGATGGAGGTAATCTCTACGTCTTTGGTTCAACATCTGGTGGTAATTCTTCTTTAGACTTCGACGGAACATTCACTTATACTGGCGGAACAATTCTTGCCTTCGGCCAACAAGAAATGGTTCAAACTCCAAATACTAATTTTATTAACGTTCTTTCTTTCAACCTTTCTTCTTATTCGGAAGGGACAATTGTTTCTATTGATGATGGAAGCAACGAATGGAGTGTAATTCTTCCGAAGAGTTATTCCCAACTCAATGTTATTGTAGGTTCGACAATCATAACCTCTGGAACAACATATTCCTTATATTTAAATCCTGTAACGAGCGCTTCATATAAGAATGGAGTGTATGTTGGGAGTAAGATTTCTTCTGGAGACTCAAACATTTCATTGGCGGCTTCAAAAGGTCTCAGCACTTATGGTGCCTCTTCCGGCGGCCAAGGTGGTGGAGGCCAAGGCGGAGACCGCCCAGGAGGCCAAGGTGGACCTGGTGGAAGATAAAAATAGGCTCTAGAAATCCAAAAACGCTAAAATCCCCTTAAAATCACAGGGATTTTGGCGTTTTTCCTTCTTAACAATATCGATTGCTAAAACCGTTCATTGTTATTGATATATCGTGTTTAGAGTGGAAGAAGCAACTATCATTCTGGAGAGATAGAAATGCAAAATAGTCTTCCAAAAACCAATAAAATGGCCTTATGCACCATAGATATGGCCGTAACGATGGAAATTAATTTTAAGGATTCTGGCTTACTATTGCGTCGTTACTTATTTGAATAAGTGGGCTCCATTTACTTGTCTTTCACCTAGAATTATAATTTCTAATCGGTTCCGGAGGTTTTTTATGGACATAGTTTTATCTGTCCTGACGGATCAAAATTTCCTAGGTGCAATAATAGCTTCGATCGTTTTCATCATCATTGGCTTCCTTCTTAGAAGGCTTGAATTTATTGGCAAGCACGGAAGAGGGATACTTAACACCATAGTTATGAAAGTCGCAATTCCTTGCATGGCCTTTTGCGCTTTCATGTCCGACTTTAATCAAAAGGACTTTGTTGCTAACTTACTTATCTTTGTGTTCGATATGGTCTTTTATGTGATCTTCTTGTTACTTGGAAACATTGTTTTTATTAAATTTCCTAAAGAAAAAAGAAAGATCTACGCAATCTTAGTGGCAATAGGGCAATTAACCTTTTTCTCTATGCCTATACTCGCTGCAACATATGGAACGAGTAGTGGAATTCTTATTCCTACCTCTTTGATGTCAATTGCTTTTAGGCTTTTCACTTATTTATATTCTTACGTTACTATTACCGGAGAAAAAATAGGCAAAGAAAACTTTGGCGGAACAATGAAGAAAATCTTTGTCAACCCAATTATGATTTGTATGTTTGCTGGCTTGATTATTTGGGCTAGCCAAAACTATATGTGGCAAGTTAGTGTCGGCGAAACAACATATGGTTTCTTAAGAATCGATAAGACCGTCCCTGCTCTATATAAGATCTTCCAATTTGGAAATAATATGGCCACGCCACTTTGCATGTTAACGATTGGCGTTACTTTAGGGGAAGCAAAATTCCTAGATACAGTTAAAAACGGCTTGGCTTGGTTTATTTCCACTCTTAGAGCCATTATTGTTCCTCTTTGTGTATTAGGGCTTTGTATTTTGATTCAATTAACTGGTTGGATGCATTTTAGCGAACTACAGCTTGCCGCTTTGGTTATCGGAAATGCTGCGCCAGTTGGAGCGGTGGTTGGAGTGTATTGTGTTAACGCGAATAAGGAAGCGTATGTCGCCTCTGATACTATCTTCCTTTCTACCATCCTTTCTCTTGTTGGAATTCCTTTGCTTTTCGTTTTAATCAAGTTAACGATGACCTTACCTTTGTTTGCCTAATCATATTTATTACATAAATACTCTTTTCTATAGTATCATTAGCAAGTCTTTAGGAGAGAGCCGCTATGAAGAAGAAAACTATATCAACGATTCTGTGCTTATCTGCATTTTTACTTGTTTCATGCATTGATGGAACAAAGAGTGATTCTTCATCTTTTTCGAACTCAGAAAGTTTTTCCTCGTCTTCGATTGAGAATGATTCGATAGATTCAAATGTTCCTTCTGAAGGAATCTATGTTTCTTTTGTCTTAGAAACTGCCACGGTTGGAAAAACTTTTATGGAAGCGTTCTCTCCAACAGTTTACTTTAATGGCAAGAAAACAACCTTTTCTTCATTAAGTTCTTTTAGCCTTAAAAAAGGCAACGAAATCTATTCCCTTTACGATTTATTGCTTGACTCAGGAGAATATAAATTCACTGCTAAAAAGGGTTCTTATTCCTTTGAAAAAAGCTTAACTCTTTCTAATGGAAATCCTCAAAGTGCAACAGAGGAAAGAGGATACACGCAAGTTAGCGAATCTAATGCGAAAAAATACGCTCTTCAAAACGTTAAATACGCTGGTTCTTTAGGCGAAGGAAAAATGCCATCGACTGGTGATGTGAAGTTGCTTGTCATTCCTTTTATTTTTTCTGATGGTCCATCTTTTAGCAACGATGAGCTTACTGCTATAGAAAAAGGCTATTTTGGCAAAAAAGAGGAAACTGGATGGGAATCTCTTGCTTCTTATTATGAGCAATCCTCATATGGGAAACTCCATATCTCTGGAGAAATTGTTAGCACGTATACATGTTCATATACAGAAGAGGCAGCACAAACTGAATATAGCAAAAACGATTCATTCATCGAAAAAGTTGTGAAAGAAGCGGTTGATTACGTTTTTACAAACAACAGCAATCTCGAAAATGATCGTTCTTCTTTTGATTATGATAATGATGGTTATTTAGATGGAATCGAAATCATTTATAAGGCAAATAGACAATATCAAATAGGCCCTGGACAAGGTAGCTCTATTTGGTGGAACTTTACTTCAAGTATTGCTGAGACCAAAGCGGATAAAGAAATCCCAATGCCAAAAAGATATTTCTGGAGCAATATCAAGCAACTCAGAACAGGCTATTATTCTCCAAACATTGATGCACATACCTTGGTTCATGAAACAGGGCATATGCTTGGAATAAATGATTTTTACGATTATAACGGCGCGTCATATCCAACTGGCGGAGCAGACATGATGGAACTAAATATTGGTGATCATTCTTCCTATACTAAATATCTTCTTGGTTGGGTTAGACCAAAAGTTATTGATGGTCTATTGGACGATTTTGAATTGGAAGTCAGTGATTTTGCCTCAAGTGGTGATTGCATACTCCTTAGAAATACAACAACCGATCCTTGGAATGGAACTCCATATGATGAATATTTGATTATGTCTTACTACACTCCAACTGGTTTATACGAGCAAGACTCCAAAGGCTACAAAGAATGGGCTTCTGGATATGGAACGGGCGGAACGTATGATTATTCAGGACTTCAAATTTATCACGTTGATGAAAGACTTTATAACAGAGTTGGCTCGACCTATGTTCCTGGCTCTAACAGCTTAACTAATACTACTTATCAATATACGGATGATGTTTTATCGTCAAGTACAGAAATTAATAATAAAAACATTCTTGTTAAGGACTATGCCTTCCAAAGCACAAGTAACACGAATGCTTACTCTTGCTCAATCTCTAATGGCTCAATAAGTTCAGGCAGTAACTTTAAAGAAGTTTCCCTTATTCCTGCTTCAGGCAACGCCAATCTTTTCAAGGCAAGCCAAAAGAATCAAAAATGTTCAAATTTAGGCACGACCGAAGCGCTTATGGGCTTAAGCGAATTTGGTTGCGAATATAACGGATTTTCCAAAGATAAAATGGCAGATTGCTTCCCTAACGGAACTCTCTTTAACGATGGAAGCGAGCTTGAATACAATTTCTTTGTTTCCAAACAAAGTGAAGACAAAATCACAGTTAGATTCATTAAAAACTAAACAAGTGACATTTTCCGTCTATCTCTCATGTTATAATTGCTTTGTTATATAAACTGAGGGAAAAGGATGCTTTTAGAGGAAGGAAAACGTTATACCATCGTTACGAGAAGAGAATATTTTCCTATTCTTTTTGCATTAAAACGAAAACACCCTTCTTTGAATATCAAAATCATCGAAAAGAAGTCTTTTATTGAAATGGTTTCTTTTACTTTTAAAGTAGACCCAATTCCTTTTTTAATTAGCCAAGGAATTGATTATTCCTCAGCTAAAAAATATGTCCATATTTTCCTTGTCGGAGATTGTCCCAAAAACAAAAAAGTCAAAGAACTTTTTGACTCTATCCCTAAGGATTATTTCTCCTTTGATGAATATGGTTTAATCGAAATTAAACGTAGCAATATTCTTTTCCTAGAAGGAGAAGAAGATTTTGAACTTCACTCCTTAGCCAAAAGAAAAGGAATTGAATTCAAAGACATTTCTCTAAGTGATTTAGACATAGAAAAGGTTAATGAAAGTCATCCTAAAATCATCTATTTCCAAAACAAGTTTTCGCAATATTTTTATCTTTACTCACAAATAAGAAAAAGATTAATTCTTCATCCCGAGGATAAAGATAAAATCCATATTGTCTATAGTGATGAAGCAGATGCTTATTTCCTTAATTTCTGCTCATCTTTATTTTGTGTTCCTACTCTTGTTTCTTCCAAGAAAAATCTTATTTCTTTACCTAGCGTAAAAGATAAAATCAACGAGATTTATGAGAACAAATCTTTTGTTTTCAACGATGAAGAAACTAAGGATTATGGATTAGAAACACTTAAGGAACTTATCGATAAATACCATCTATCTTCCTTGTCTTCGTTTTCTTTCGCTTATGCTAATCTTTTGGAAATATTATCTTCAGTTGCATTTGTAGAAACTAGCTCAGATGGAGGAATAAGCGCTTCAAATGATTTTGCTCTAGATCAAGATAGTGATAACTATGTCACTAATTTTAAGCATGATATTTTTTATCATATCGAAAGCGATAAGGATATTCTCCCTGATAAGGATCTTCTAGAACTAGGAGTTAATCCTTCATACGTAAAAACGGCTTTAGATAGGAGACTTAAGCTCAATTATTTGCAATATAACCATATAAATATTCTCTCTCGTGTCAGACAACATTTAAATGAAAAGCTGTTTGATTCTGAATTTATCGAAGAATTTGGTTGGAAGAAAGACATCGAACTATTTACAAACGATGATAGTGGCTTTTTTACAAACGAAGCAAAGGAACTTTATATCACCAACCAACTGGATAAAGCCTTCTATTACAAACCATATGAGAATATAAGAACTTATGACCATTCTTTTAAAGGGATAGACAAAAAACTCTATCATGAAGATAAGGTGTATTCCCTAACCAATCTGGAGAATTACATTAAGTGCCCATTCCAATATTTACTAAACCAAACAATTCCTTCAACTGATTCTGATTCACATTCTCGTTACATAGGAACGCTGATTCATATCATGTGTGAAAAGATTTTGCATAGAGAATACGACTTCGAAAAGGAGTGGAGTAGAGCAAAAGCTGCTTATTGCGATTCTCTTAGAGAAGACGGTCTTGAATATATGCCATACGATGATAT
>CAVDTI010000096.1:0-2969 GCA_963611905.1 Faecalibacterium prausnitzii
TATGTGAATTGATACGCTTCTCCACTATTCTCATTCTTTAAATAGATAAGGATTGCATCATATGGTGAGAAAAGGAATTCTCTTTTTTCGTGAAGAGAAGATATCTTTGAATTGAGTTCTGCTCTTTTTGTTTCGATTCTTTCGTTAAGTTCTTCGAATCCTTCAGGTTTAGCAACCGGCCCTCCAAGAGAAAGTAATTTTTGATATGTATCTAATATTTGGCTCTTTGGTTCTTGAATATTGGCTAACTCTAGAGTAAATTGCCCCAAAGAAAGATCGTCTAAACGGCGCTTAACAACATCGAGTGCAACCTCTTTTTCTGCGACAAAAAGAACTTTTTTCCCGTGATAAAGGAAATTAACGATCATATTAGCAATGGTTTGCGATTTGCCCGTTCCAGGAGGTCCATCAAGTATAAAGGACTTGCCTTTTTCTGCATCGTATATTGCTTGGATTTGACTTGAGTCTGCGCTTAATGGGAAAATAACCTCATCATTAGGAATTTCTTTGCCATTATTTGTCTCATCTCCATCTTCTTGCCAGCCCCTATCTCCATTGACGAAAGAAGAAACGATCTTGTTTTCCATGAATTTTTCGCGGTTGTTTTTAAGATCACTCCACATGACAAAATGCGAGAAAGAGAAAAGCGAAATGAAGGATGGGTCTTCATAAAGCGCCCAATTCTTCATCGGAGAAATGATTCTTCTAATTTCGTTATAAATCAAACGAACGTCTAAAGAGCCGTTTTCTTTCTTCGGAAGGTCATTTAGAGAAGAAAAATCTAAATTGAAATTTTGTTTGAAATATTCAAATAAAGTGTGGTTGGTATCAATTTCATCAAAATCGTATTCGAGAGCGTAATAATTGCCATTTTTTCTTTTTGGCATTCTAACAGGCAAAAGAAATAATGGGGCGTACATCTCTCCTTTAGCGTGGTTTGCGCTCAATTCATTGTCATACCAGCGAATTAAACCCAAGGTAATGAAAAGAGGATTACAACCGCTTTCTTCAATAGATGTGTTTGATTTTCTAGAAAGGTTTTTGCTGTTATTCGCTTTAGTTCCGGCTTTGCAAAACGAGGAAAGAACTTTCTTTTGATAGCCTTCTTTAATCATTGAAAGGGATATTGGATCGTTAAAGGTTTGAATTTCGTTATTCAAATTAATTGTATTTAGATCAACTTCAGCTAAATTGACTTTGTTATTCTTAGATAAGAAGTCTAAATATGTTTCAGCTTTATCAACGAAAATCTGCAAAGTATTAGATTTTATCTTTAAATTTAGAAGTTTATTCGAAAGATTCAAATCTAGTAAACGATCTTCCCAGTATTCGTATCTATTCTTATTACGTTTGCTAGAGAAAGGAAGATATCTTCTTGCTTCAAGATCGATTTCTTTAAACCCTTCTTTTTTCTTATCGGGATCATCAAAAGATGGAACAACTATTTTCTTTTCTCCATCAACTACATGCATCGTAGGAATTGGCCAAATTAATTCATCACGGCATTTAGCGATATCTAAGGCATAGGAGAATCCTTTTGTATCAACCAAAGTATTGTAGGCATGCTCTTTTGCGTCTTGGAAAGAGGTTCCCTCATTTGTACACATCACCGCATCTAAAAGGCAAAGATGTTCAAAGCCAACAGAAGCAGCATTTAAAACAGCTTGTCCATTTTCTTCAACCGCACTATGGAAATTTTCCTCATCAAGCCAAACTCCAACCATACAATGGTTATTTAGCAAAACCAAAACTGGTTTCAAACCGATTCCTTCAAGTACCGAAGCAAATAAAAGAGAAATATCTAGGCAATTCCCCATTTTCTCTTGGCAAACGTCTTTAGGCAAACGGACACGTTGGAAAATCTTATTAAATGAAGCAGGTGCGTAAATATATCTGATGCCTAAAGAATGGATTGTTTCATATACAGAATCAATATCTTTCAAGACTTCATTTGGATCATGAGAAAGATATGCGCTAAAAGATGAATCGCCATATTTCTTTTTTCGTTTTTCCATCGCTAAGGAAATGATATTAGTTACGCTATCATCATTAGGCGTGACAAAAGAGGCAAGGATCTCATTTATTCTAGAATTTGATGCACTAGATTCGATAGGATCAAAGCAAAGATTAACTGAAGAGACCGCAAGCATTTCTCCTTTCGAAGAATATAACGTTGCCCTCAATGATCCATTTACGCTTTCGGAGATTTCATAAAGTTTTAAAGGATCAAGAATGATATCGAAATGGTTAATTAGTGTTGCTCTCTTACCTTTTTCAATGCAAGATAAACGTATATTTGATATCTCTACAAAAGAAGGCACTACTTCAAACCTTAATGTCGCATCCTTTATATCTTTGTCGCCCTCGTTTTTTATCAAAACTGATTTTAGAAAAGAAAAAGGATTTGATTCGTTTGAATGCGTTGCCTCTTTTTGCAAAATATATGCTTGATAGTTAACGTAATTTACGTTTTTTTCTGCTTGTATTGTTAATGAAATTCCACTCTTCGCCATATAATTTATTATAGCAACATATGGCTTTGAATTTGTATTCCAAAAGATGATTTTTGAAAGATTTTTATTTTACGAAATTTTCTTTCTCAAAATGTTCGGATAATTCTTTTCTTTCCTCTTCTAAACGTAGTTTGCTTAATAAAGAATCCCCTTCAGTCATAAACCAATAAGATATGTCATTAAAGAATTGATCTTTGGACGATGTTTTCATAAATAAAGGAACGATTACTGCCTTGAAAAGGAGACGCAAATAAGAACTATACGTTTCTAGCATTCTTTCTCCGTATAGCCAACGCGAATGCAGAAGAAAGTTTAAGAAATTTGTATCGTCTTCTTCCCAAGAAAGATAAACGTCTTCTTCTACCCACTTATGTAAATCGATAATCGTTTGGTAAAAGGTTTTAACAAATTCATTTTGTTTGAATTTAATTAGAATGTCGTTATCAAACGTTTTTT
>CAVDTI010000096.1:2988-3380 GCA_963611905.1 Faecalibacterium prausnitzii
GGCAATTTCTTAAGAGATATTGACTTCTCGTTAAGAAAAGAAATATCGCAGATGATTTGAATTTTAAAATCTAAATTGTTCATAAAGAAAAGCCCTCGAATGAGAGCTTATAAATTAATAGGCACGAGCGAAATACGCAATGACTTTAACCTTATTTCCTGTAACAGGATCAAGTAGAGAAGTATCCTCTGGTAAATATTCGCAAATGCAACGAGCCGTCGCACCATTTGTTTTTGCTTTGATGATATCCTCTGTTTCAGGTCTTCCATCAAATGCAAATTTGACGAATCCTCCTTGTTTATCAAGAATTGCGACCATTTCTTCGAGCGTTTTTGCTTCAGCAATATGAGAGTTAAGATTATCGAGAGCTTTTTGGTACATTCTGTTATGAA
>CAVDTI010000097.1:0-6699 GCA_963611905.1 Faecalibacterium prausnitzii
CGGTAACGATTTCAGAGTTAAGCATCGGTATTTCATTTAGAAAATCCATGGCTTTTCTTGCTCTTTTATCTAAAGCATTTATTCCAATTGAAGAAAATAGGCCGATAATAGTCGCTAAAAACGTCGCCCAGAAACTAACAAGCAAAGAATCCACAATCGAGGTTGCAAGCTGCCTATTCGTGAATATTTCCTTGTAGTTGTCCCATGTAAAACCGCCCCAAGATAGAGGAGAAATCGAATTGGCCGTGGAATTAAAAGATTGATAAACAATGACGATAATTGGAACATACATTATCGAAAAAACAAAAAGAACGAATACAATCTTAAAGATTTGAAAGATAATATGTTTCCAAGGATGTTTCTCTAACATATCTTTATGCCTTGCCTTTCTTTCTTTCGCTTAAACTAAATAAGAAAACGATAAAAATTATAACAACGGAAAGAATAATGCTAAGGAGAGAACCAAAATTATAATTATTCTTCTCAAACACAGATTGAATTAGATTACCAATAAGCCTTATTTTTCCTTGGCCAATAGTTTGAGATATGGCAAATCCTGTTGCTGCAGGCAAAAAGACCATAATAACCCCAGAGGAAACTCCACTTAAAGAAAGAGGCAACGTTACTTTGAAAAATGTTTTAATTGGAGTCACACCGAGATCCTTGCTCGCTTCAATTAAAGATCTGTCCATTTTTTCTAGAACTGTATAAATAGGAAAAATCATAAACGGAAGGTAAGTGGTGATTGTAACCAAAATAACAGCTTGATATGAGCCAACCAAGTTTAAGGCGGCAAACATATCAGTTGAGAACAATCTAAGCCAAGAAACGATACGTAACATGGAATTAGACCACATAGGCAAAATAAGAAGAAGTAGAAATAGCATCTTATTTTTGATTTTTGAAAAAGAGAGAAAGTAGGCGACAGGATATCCTAAAAGGATGCAAACGACAACGGTGATTGTAGCGACCAGTAAGGAATTGCCAATTGCTTTAAGGATGGAAAGATCCCATAATCTTTGATAAGATTCGATGCTTAGTGTTGCGTTGCTAAAATTCATGCCATTTGTCGAAAGAAATGTCAAAAACAGCATAACAATCAAAGGCAAAACGACGAGTAAAACCAACCAAATAAAATAAGGAATGGCAAAAGGTTTAAATTTCTTCATTCTTTTCTATCTCCGCGATTTTCAAACGAGCTTTCGATCTTAAATCTTGTATTTCTTTTGACTGAGCCGCATCTTCGACTTTCATTAAATGAATTTCATAAGAATCGACTTTCAAACCGATGATTTGACCAACTTCAACGTTTTGATAATCCTGTACCATAATCGTTTGACCGTTTACTCCAACCCATATATCAAAGGTAACTCCAGTAAAGGCGCTCTTAAGAACCTTTCCTTGTAGTATGGCTTTATCTACATCTTCTGTGACTATGTCAAAATCCTCAGGCCTAATGACAGCATCAACAATTTCGCCTGGCACAAATGTTGTAACATAGCTTTTAAATTTGGCACCTAGGAAGGATATTTGTTGGTTTCCTAAGAACGTTCCTTCAAGAATATTAGGATTTTCATAATTTGCTAAAATCTTAGCTTTTGTTTCGTTTTTTGACTCGATATATATGTTTCCAGGAGCAATTGATAGCCCAATAATATCGCCTATTTTTTCTTTATCTTCAGATTCGATTTTTACGACAACATCATCTATTTTTACATCAAGTAGGTATTTATTCTCTTCATAAACGCAAGAAAGAACTTCGCCTTTTAATTTGGCGATATCAAGTGAACAAATATCGAAGTCCGATCGTTCGATTATGACGTAAACATTATCTCCTGGCCTAAAATCAAAGGCAGACACTTTAAACGTTTTATTAAGAATATTAAGCCTTCTTATCGCCGAATATTCTCCTCTAAAGATATTTGCTTCACCAATAAAAGAAGTCACAAATCTGTTAACTGGAGTGTTATATATGTCTTCTGGTCTCCCTAATTGTTGGATTTTTCCTTCATTCATAACAACGACAGTGTCTGACATGACCATTGCTTCTTCTTGATCGTGAGTGACGAAAATGAATGTAATGCCTAATTTTCTTTGAAGTTCTCGTAATTCTAGACGCATGCTTTTTCTTAGTTTTAAATCAAGAGCACTTAAAGGTTCGTCCAAAAGAAGAATTCGAGGCTTGTTAACAATAGCTCTAGCAATGGCGATACGTTGCATCTGACCACCAGAAAGTGAGGAAACCTCTCTTTGCTCATATCCTTCAAGATTAACAAGCTTCAAGGCTTTAGTAACTTCATTTTTGATAACTTTTTCTTTGAATTTACGATCCTCTAATTCCAAGACCATTGAATAAAAACGGTCATAAGAGAGCAATTTTTTTGAAAAATCCCTAATAAAAACCCTATATTTTGTTGAATCTTGATGAGAAGACAAATCAAAAGAAATGGAATATTCATTTAAAAGATTTATTATGTCTTCTCTGGCGTCGGAAAAATGGTGATAACGTTTCTCTTTGTTTAAAATGTCTAATTTATTCAAAAGCTTTTTTGCAGGTGATTCTTCACTGAAGAGGTTGATAACGTATTTTTTAACATCATTAGGCTTTTCGATGAATGTTAACTTATGAATCAGTTCGTTGATTTCCTCTTCGCCAAAACCTCTTTCTTCCATCATATTCATTGTTCCAATGTCATAAACATTTGAATAGATGTTATTTCTTAATCCAAAGGCGATGTTATCGTAAATGTTCAAATGTGGAAATAATGCGTATTTTTGAAATACCGTATTAATAGGCCTTTTATGAGAAGGCAATGAAGCAATGTCAATTCCATCAAGAAGAAGTTGGCCTTCTTGCATGCTTTCGAAGCCTGCGATTATTCTCAGTGTTGTTGTCTTTCCACATCCAGACGGGCCTAAAAAAGTAACAAATTCGTTTTCGTTGATTGAAAGATTTAAATTATCGAGGATGACGTTATCCCCATATGATTTCCTGATGCCCTTAAGCTCAAGAATTTTTCGTGCCATAGTCTTCCTCCTAGGATGACCCGTTTCTTTTTTAGAAACGCACAAAATTATAGGCAAATTCATTTAATCTACAACATTATTTTTCATCGATTTTGTAAATAAAATAAGATAAACGAAAAAGTAGGCTTATTATCTATATTTTTAAAGGAACTTTTCAAAGGTGAGTATATAATTTAGAATGATTCTTAAAGAAGAAAGAACAATTAGGTTATGTCAAAGTTTCTAGTCACAGGTGGTGCAGGCTTCATCGGGGGAAATTTCCTCCTCATGATGGTTAATAAATATCTAAAGGATCAGTATATTTGTATAGATTCTCTTACGTATGCCGGTAACGTGGAAACTTTAGATCCAATCATGCATAATCGTAATTTTAAATTCATCCACGAGAGCATTTGTAACAAGGACGCGGTTTTTAAATTGTTTGAGAAAGAACATTTTGATTATGTCATCAACTTTGCAGCCGAGTCTCATGTCGACCGCTCGATAGAGAATCCTGAGATATTTCTCAAGACAAATGTGTTAGGTACACAAATTCTTATGGATGCTTGTAGAAAATTTGGTATTAAAAGATATCATCAAGTGTCGACTGATGAGGTTTATGGCGATTTACCACTTGAAAGAACGGATTTATTCTTTACAGAAAAAACGCCAATTCATACTTCAAGCCCATATTCAGCTTCAAAAGCAAGCGCCGATCTTTTAGTTCTTGCATATCATAGAACGTTTGAACTTCCTATCACGATTTCTAGATGTTCAAATAATTACGGGCCATATCAATTCCCCGAGAAACTAATTCCTTTGATGATTCAAAAAGCGCTTAGAAATGAAGCTTTGCCTGTGTATGGAAATGGCAAAAATGTACGTGACTGGCTTTATGTGGAGGATCATTGCAATGCCATTGATCTTATCGTGAGAAATGGTAAAAATGGTGAAGTCTATAACATAGGTGGCCATAATGAAAGAACAAACTTGGAAGTGGTCAAGACTATACTAAAGGCATTAGGAAAACCCGAATCCTTGATCGCTTATGTTAAGGACAGGCCAGGGCACGATCTCCGTTATGCGATAGATCCAACGAAGATTGAAACTGAGCTTGGATGGAAACCAGAACATAATTTTGACACAGGCATAAAAGCCACGATTCAATGGAATTTAGAAAATCAAGAATGGCTTAAACATGTCGAAAGCGGAGAATATGTGAATTGGATGAAAACCCATTACAAAGAATGATTTCATTGTTATTAAAACAAAAATGCATAGGAATTAACGATGATTTTTGAAAAATGGTAAATAACTATGGCTTAGGGGAATGTGTATTGTTATCTTGATGCTTTGTTTATCAATTGGTTTATTAAAAAATGAAAAAAGTCACTTTTTTCACTGATAACATTAACCTAAATTAAAAAAAGGCAAATTGGTAAAACTATTCTTGCCTTATTACGACTTTTGAATATAATGCTTTTATGAAAAAGATAATTTTCATTTGCCAAGGGAACATATGTAGATCGCCGTTAGCGATGTTTTTATTACGGTTTCGTTTAAAAGAACTAGGCTTAGAAAATGAATATGAAGTTACTTCGGCTGGACTTGAATCTTCGACTGCAGGGGAAGATATGTATGATCTTTCTAAAGAGCAATTGGAACTTCATTCAATTCCTTACGCCCTTCATAAGGCGCACAAACTAAATCTTGCTGAATATCTAGCCGCAGATTATGTTCTTGTAATGGAACGTTATCAAAAAATATACATAAGAAGAAATATGTCGAGTGCTCGTATAGAGAAAGTTCACACCTTATTAGAGTATACCGATGATAAAAGAGATATAGATGATCCTTTTTATACAAGAGATTTTGTAAGTGCATATTCCGATATTGCCAAAGGAATTGAAGGATTCATTCAAAAAGAAATAATCAAATAGTAGATATCAAATTCTTGATATTAAAAAAGACCGCTAATCAGCGATCTTTTGCGTTACGTTTTGAATTATTTATCTTCTTTATCGTGATGATGGTGGTAACCGCCATAGCCATAGCCGTTGTAACCGTAGCCATATTTTGTTGCGTAACCATATCCGCCCTTACCATGGTCTTCATCGGTTGTAACCATACACATAGTTATACCAATGATGTTAAGTCTCTTTTCTTCTAAAGAACGGCATGTTGCAACAACATCTTTTTTCTTAGAGACGTGTTGAGAGCAAACAATTAAGTATCCATCAACCATTTGACCAACTAAATATGCATCAGAAACAACAAGAACAGGTGGAGTGTCAATGATAACGTAATCGTATTGTTTTCTTAATTCCTTGATGAGCTCAGCTATTTTTGGAGAGGAGATGATCTTTGATGGGAAAGGAGTGTGACTTCCAGGAACGATAACATCAACATTTTTTGTGTGTTGGATAATATCCTCTATTTCACAATCGCCTTTTGCATAATCGACAATTCCAAGGTTATTTTGAAGATTAAGAGCCTTATGGATGGCCGGTTGTCTAAGGTCAAAGTCCAAAAGACAAACTTTTAAGCCTTTCTCTGCATAAACAAGAGCAATATTACAAGATGTTGTGGTTTTGCCTTCAGCTTCTTGAGAGGAAGTAACCGCAAAACATTGAACTTTATTATCTAATGACGAGAAATCGATGTTGGTTTGAAGACGGATGATCGCATCGGCCTCTGGAGAGTTAAAATCTTGGATTAAGCCACTCTTATGTAAACGATACTGCTTAACAGGGGCTTGCTCATTTTTATTTGGTGCCATATTAGTTTTCTCCTTCTTCGTTTTCTTCGTCTTTGTCTATTTCGTACTTTGGAATCATACCGATAACTTTGTATCCGGTAAGAGTCTCAAGTTCGCCTTTAGAGGTGACTTTCGTATCTGTAAGTTCACGAACAATCGCATAAATACAGCCAACAACTAATCCAGCAAGAACGCCGATTATAGAGATAAGAACGTTTGAAGTGGAATTATCCTTTGCTTGCGTGGCGACACCCATCGAAGAAAGACAATCGCCTAAATATGCATAAATAGGATCGCTTTCGGTGTTAGCGAGTTCTATACCTGCGCTTGCTACATAGTTTGCAACGTCAATCGCCATTTGTTCAGTTTTGCAAGATGACGTAATGGTAATGATTGGAGAATTTGTTGTTGTTGAGACGCTAAAAAGTTCTTTAATGGCAGTAATGTCATATTCATTCTCGATAACCGCACCAGTTGCGTTTTTTAATTGAACTTCGTAATCTTTATCGGCTAATTTAGCACCAACCGCTTTAACAACTCTATCGGATTGTAAGAAAGCGGATGCAGTGGTAACTCTAGTGGTTAAATTGATGCTATTATTTGTTGAGTTTTCACCAACTAATAATTGGGCATTGGCTTGATACTTAGACGATTTAATTAATTTCGCATAGGCAAAAGCCCCGCCAAATCCTACTAATCCACATATTGCAACGGAAATCCAATGCTTTTTTATCATGTGCCATATTTGGCCAAGAGTAACTGATTTTTCGTCTTCCTCTTGTTGGTAGACGACTTCTTGTACTTGTTGATATCCTCCTCTTCCAGAGGATTCAACAAGACGTCCCTCATCGTTTAGATTTTTTTGTTCCATATACTAACTCCGTATTTGTAATTATATAAGTTTAGGCACCTAATTCAAGAAAACCGGCCTTATC
>CAVDTI010000097.1:6709-7588 GCA_963611905.1 Faecalibacterium prausnitzii
ATAAAATGTTAGGTTTATAGTAACAAGTAAGCAAATCAAAGTTCCCAACCATTATATCATTCATAGCAGTGATTTCTAAGCTTCCCTTATTAACGACGTAGAGAATTATTAAAAGAGTGATGCCTAAAACAATACGATAGATACCAAATCCCATGAACGTTCTTGTTCTTAATAAGCGTAAGAAGTATTTAATTGTAAGCCAGGAAACACCAAAAGCAACAACCATTGCGATAATGATAAGAGCAACTTGGAACCAAGTGATTGGATCTGCTTCACCCTTAGCGACATGATACCCGTACATTATAGCTTTAACGGCGCTACCACCTAGCATTGCTGGAATCGAAAGATAAAAGGAGAATTTTGTTGCAGTAGTTCTATTTATGGATAAAAGAAGAGCTGCACAAATTGTGACACCAGAACGAGAAGTTCCTGGGATAAGGGCCAAACATTGAGCTAAACCTATAATGAAGGCATATTGAATGCTTATTTCTTTTATGGATTTAATTTTAAAAAGAGGGTAAACAATGCCTTTTTCTTCTTCGATATTACCATCTCCGCCTGTGTAAGTTCTTGCGGCAACGTTTAAATTGTAACGTTTTTGGATGTTCTTTGCTTTTAAACGTAATAACAATTCGATAAGAATGAATGCAACACCGTAAATAATAAGAGTGATCGAAACAGTTAAATAATTATAAAGATACTGATCCAGCAAATCGTTAAACGCTAAACCTATAACGCCTGCCGGAATTGAAGCGACAAGAATTTTTCCCCAAGTAAGCCAAATTTGATGCTTGGCTTTTGCGCTTTTGTTCTTGCCAAATGGCCATAATTCCTTAAAGAAAGAGAAAATAACAGCCATGATAGCGCCCAATTGAACAA
>CAVDTI010000098.1:0-7007 GCA_963611905.1 Faecalibacterium prausnitzii
CTATTTGTCGTTATCGATCCAGAGACAATGGTTGATGAAGTAAATAAGAGTGGAGATGTTGCCTACCTATATTCCAATAAAGAATTAGTTGGAATCAATGTTTTTAACGTTTCAAAAGTAGTTAAAATCAAAACCAAAGGTGTTATTTTCTCTCCAGATAAGAATTTCTTAGGTGCGATTAATTCCTTGCTTGATACTCCTTTAAAGGAAGAAAAAGAATCTGGATACGAGGTTATGAGTATTACCAATTTAGAAGAACACCCACTAGATGAAAGAGCACAAATCGTAACTCTTAAAAGTAAGGACAAAACCTATCAATCTGTTTCTTATTATAAAAACCTTAAGATCGGAATGTTTGTGGTTGTAGCAAAAGATGGCACGATCACTTATAACGGTTCGATTTTCCATAAGAAAGTGGTTAAAAATATTCCGGTTGAAGTTTCTCTTTGCTCTGCAAGTGAACTTAAAATTTCCTCCGATTCTAAGGAAGCCTTCTCACCTGAAGGTTATCTTGAAGGTGATGACTTCTTCTTAACAGGGGAGGATAAATAAATGAGCAATTTAGTCGTTGAACCATATATTCCTGATGAAGAATATGATAATCCTGCGATGGTGACTGATTTTTATGAGTTCACCATGGCAAATTGTCTCTTCCTTCACGGACACAAAGACAAAATCATGGTCTTTGATATGTTCTTCAGAGAAAATCCTGACAACCTTGGCTATGCGATATCATGCGGCCAAGATCGCTTAACAAAATTCTTGCTTAACTATCACTTCACCGAACGTGATTTGATTTATTTAAAAACTAAAGGAATGTCTGATGAATTCCTTAAATACCTTTCCACATATAAATGGAAAGGAAATATGTATGCTTTAAAAGAAGGAACGGTTTGCTATCCTCAAGTTCCAATGGTGCGTATTGAGTGCGATATGGTTGGAGCAATCCTTATTGAAACCTACCTTCTTCAAACGATGAATTTCCATTCTTTGATCGCAACCAAAGCCACAAGAATTTCTGGCTTAGCAACCCATAAAGAAAGAAAAGTCATGGAGTTTGGCACAAGACGTGCCCAAGGAGAAAGCGCAGGCAATGATGGCGCATATGCAGCTATTCTTGGTGGATGTATTGGTACAGCCAACTGCTTAGCCGAAATGCGATATGGATCAGAAGTTAAGGCGGTAGGCACAATTGCTCACTCCTTTATTGAATTCTTCCCTGATGAATTAAGCGCCTTTAGAGCCTTTGCTGAAACCTATCCAGAAAACGTTTCCTTATTATTAGACACATATTCCGTCTTTGATTCAGGTCTTCCAAATCTCATAAAGATTGATGATGAACTGATTGCTAAATATCCAAACGATCCAAATAAGCGCGTTAAATCTGCAAGAATTGATTCTGGAGACTTAGCTCGTTCCTATAAGCGTCTTAGAAAAGCCCTTGATAAAGTTGGAAAGAGCTACATTAAACTTGTCGCCTCAAATTCCCTCGATGAAGAAAAGATTCGTTCGATGGAAATCTATGAGGATGCGCATTTTGACTCGTATGGTGTTGGTGAAAACCTCATCACTAGCAGAACTGACCCTGTATTTGGTGGAGTATATAAACTCGTTGCAGTCAAAGAGAAAGATGGAACATATTCTCCAAAAATGAAATGCTCTGATTCTGCCTCAAAAGCTATTATTCCTGGAAAACTTATGGCTTGGCGTGTCTTTGATGAAAATGGTCAAGGACAATGCGACATTATTTCCATGGACGATGAAGTAGTGGAAGAAGGAAAACCGATCGTTGTCTATGATTTCTCTCCAGATGCCTTCCATAAACGTCGTGAGATAATTCCGTTCAAAGTTGAAAAACTCCTTGTTCCATTTATTGAAAACGGAGAATTAGTTACAAAACTTCCAACAATAAGCGAGAAAAAAGCCTATGTTAAGGATCAACTCGAAAACAAAGTGTGGGAATCAGAACTTCGTTTCGAGATGCCGCATGAACATTACGTAGACTTGACCGAAAAAGTCTATAAGACCCGTGAAGATCTCTATTCTTCTCTTCATGGTGGAACACTATAAATGACAAGAGACCAACGATTGGTCTCTTTTTTTGTAAAAGAGTTTTCAATTTTCAGAAAAAATGATGGAAATTTACAAAAAACGAATACATAATAAGGTTGTTGGAGGTAGAAAAATATGAATAATCTAAAAGATCGTGTCACTATTTACCAGGTTGCACAAGCCTCAGGCGTTTCACTTGCAACCGTATCCCGCGTCATTAACAAACAAGGCAACGTTACCGAAGCCACCCGCAACAAAGTTGAAGCAACCATCAAAAAATTAGGCTATAAGCCAAGCGGACTTGCCCAAGCTTTAGCTACAAACAAAACAACAAACATCGGCATTATCATTCCTGGTGCAAACTATGTTTACATTTCAAACATGCTTTCAGGAATTTCTGAAGTCGCAAAGCAAAAAGGCTTTGTCCTAACTCTTTTTACAACTTCTCATTCTCGTGAAGAAGCTCTATCCATGATTGAAAAAGTCATTACGACTCACGTTGATGGAGCGATCATTTTTGATGATGAACTTGAAGCAGAGGACGTTATGAAGATCAACTCTTACTTTGTCCCAACAATCGTTGTTAATAACGTTTTAACTGGGGATAAGGTTGGTTGTATTAAATTTTCCTATGGTGAAGAATTAAAGAATATCATCCGTCATTATTATAATGATGGCGGCGAAAAAGAAATGACATTCGTTCATGTTCATGATGGCGGACGTCTTTTAACACATTGTGAGCATTGTTTCACTGAGGTTCATAATGAACTTGGCAAGGAATTTCATGTCTTAAACTGCGATGATTCTTATACCCACACATATAATGATTTCCTTGATATGTTTAAGAAGGATCCAGAAGGAAGTAAAGGCTACTACATCGCCTACCGTGATTCCCTTGCAGCAGCAATAATTAATGCTGCATCTGATGCAGGGTTAAATGTTCCAAACGATGTTGAAGTGCTCTCTCTTGTTGGAACTAAATATGCCAATATCATTCGCCCAACTCTTTCCTCGATGCATATTGATATGTCAGAAGTTGGTAAACGTGCAATGCTTATGTTAACAGACTTAATCAATGACAATCTAGTCGAAAAAACTTGCCGTTTAGAAGCAAAATTCGTTAAGAGAAATTCAACGAAATTCTAATTTGTTAACAAAAATGATGATGTCACCGGCATGGTGACATTTTCTTTTTGTTTAATGTATAAAAATCTTTGATTTTTTAGGAAAGATTGTTATATTTAGTTGGGCAAATTAGCCCTTACTAACAATGAATAAGATTTCTAAAGAAAAATATCAAGAACAAACCGATGTGGTCAATTTGATGATTGCCCTATATTGCCATAAGAAACATAAATGCAAAAAAGGGGAGCTTTGCGTAGAGTGCAAAGAATTAAAAGGGTATTGTGAATATCGCCTTTCTTTGTGCCCATGGGGAGATAAGAAACCATTTTGTTCCAATTGCACGATTCATTGTTATGATAAAGACCATCGAGAGAGAATTAGAGAAGTCATGCGTTTCTCAGGTCCTAGGATGCTTTTCTATCACCCAGTATTGGCGATTAAGCATCTAGTTCAAAGCAAAAAACAGAAAAGAAAATTAAGAAAGGCCGCAAATGCAAGAAAAAGAAAAGAAAGAGAGCAAAAGCAAGATAGTTAGATTCATCTTTCTAATTATTGGTTTTATTTCTTTAGGTTTAGGCACCGTAGGCATAGTTTTACCGATCCTTCCTACCGTCCCTTTCTATCTTTTAGCGGCTTTTTGCTTTGTAAGAGGGTCAAATAAGTTCGCTAATTGGTTCCTGAATTCAAAGCTATACAAGAACCATGTTGGTAATTTTGCTAAACATCGTTGTATGACATGGTATGGGGAAATAATTCTTCTAACTTTTGTGAGTGCCTTATTAATGACTTCTCTTTGGTTTATCAATAAGCTTGCAATGACCATTGTCTTTGATGTACTTATCGCCTGTAAATACGCTTATTTTGTCTTCCGTATCACTCCAATTAGCAAAAAAGAGTACGACGAAATGAAAGAAAACGATGCAAAAGAACTTTTGATGGAGGCGAAAAATGATTGATAAAAATCTTCTAAATTATATTAAAGGAAAGAGATATTACCTCGTTTTGATTACTCTTTTCTCGCTTTTTGGTCTAGTTTCTTCGGTTTCTTCAACATATCTTCTTTCAAAAAGCGTAGAAACATTCATGAATAACGACTACAAATGGGGAGGGATATATCTTTCTATATGTTTAGGACTCATTGTTTGTTTCGTTGTTTTCTTTGTGATTAAAGGAAAATTAGCAGATTCTTTATCTGAATATGTGTCATTGAAAATCAGAGGAGATATCTTTGATAAATATGATAGATTGAATGGAGAAAGTTCCTTAAAAGTTCAGGAAATATCTCAACTTTCTTCCGAAGGAATTGAACAATTGAAACTCTATTATTCCTCATATCTTCCATCTTTTTTCTATAGCATGATGGCTCCGATTGCTCTTTTTGTTTTATTCTGTTTTTTCTCTTGGAAGGTTGCCTTGTTATATTTAGCCTGCGTTCCCTTGATCCCCATATCTATTATTGCTGTATCTAAATGGGCAAAGAAAATCTTTGCGACATATTGGAATCAATATCTTTCTCTAGGTGGAGCCTATCTAGATTCAGTCAAAGGCATGAAAGAATTACTTATCTTCCATTACGATAAAAAGATGGAAGAAGAGATGAAGAATAATTCCGAAGAATTCAGAAGAATAACGATGAAAGTCTTGGTTATGCAACTATGTTCGACAACCATCATGGATTTTGTTGCCTATGGTGGGGCTTCTATTGGTATTGTCCTAACTCTTCTAGCTTTAAATAACGGCGAAGTTAGTTTCCAAATTGCTACTTTCTTGATTCTTGTGGGAGCAGAATTCTTCTTACCTCTAAGAGCCCTAGGTTCTGCTTTCCATGTTGCAATGAATGGTGCAACCGCAGGAAAGAAAGTCATCTCTTTACTTAACGAAGAAGAAAAAGAAGACGGAAAAGAGGAGATTTCTTCAATATCAAATATCGTTCTTGAGAATGTTTCTTTCAAATATGATGATGACGATTCATATGTTTTTAAGAATGTTAATATGAAGATTTCTAAAGGATTTACCTCTCTTATTGGCGATTCTGGTTCAGGAAAGAGCACTCTTTCTAGAATCCTTAGCAAACAAATTCTTAACTATGAAGGATCAATCAAAATCGATAACAAAGAGTTATCTTCGATAAAAATAGAAGACTATCGAAAATTAGTTTGTTACCTATCTTTGGACACTTATCTTCTTCATTTATCGATCAAAGATGCTTTTAGATTCTATAACCCTAACATAAAAGAAAAAGAAATGATTTCTCTTCTAGAAAAGGTTTCTTTGAAAGAAAGAATCCTTGATGAACATGATTTAAACTTCATTCCTAAAGAAGACGCTCTAGATTTATCTGGTGGAGAAAGACAACGTCTTATTCTCGCTTATTATCTTGGTTCTAAAAAAGATTTCTATATCTTTGATGAAACGACAAGCAATATCGATAGAGATTCGGAAGAAATCATTGTTTCTAGAATCTCTCAACTAGCAAAAGATCATCTTGTTTTATTCATTTCTCATCGAGTGAAGAATGCTCTAAATGCAGATAACGTCTATATGTTAGGAAAAGATAAAACGATATTCGAAGAAGGAAATCCAAAGGGGCTTCTAGAAAAAGAATCTCAATTCAAAGAGATGATCGAAAACGAAAATAAATGGGAGGCTTTAGCATGAAAAAACAATCATTTTTCTCTTTGTTAAAGGGAATGTTGAAGCTTATCAAAGGAAAACGTTATCTTATAGTTTTTGCGGTTATTGTCGGAACTTTAGGCTTCCTCAGTGCTATGGGAATAACATTTTTTGCGGGTTTAGGCATCCTAAAACTACTTGGAGTAGAAGTTAACCTATCCTTCCCTTGGATTCTCTCCTTAATAATTATTTGTGGCTTCCTTAGAGGCTTCCTTCGTTATGCGGAGCAATATCTAAATCATTTTATGGCTTTTACCTTGCTTGCCTTGGTAAGGAATAACATCTTTTCTTCCTTAAGAAAACAAGGAAACAAAATTCTTGATGAGCGTAACAAAGGAGAACTTTTATCAATTCTTCAATCGGATACAGAATCTCTTGAAGTTTTCTATGCTCATACGATTACTCCTCTCTTTATCGCCATTTTCACCGAACTTATCGTCTTAATTCTTTTTGGAGTCCTTATTCATTTCTCTTTCTCCTTGCTCGCTTTAGGCTTCTACCTTTTAATTGGTGTTCTTACTCCAATCATTTTCTACCTATCGAACAGAAAACTAGGCGTGGAATATAGAAAACAACTAGCAGAAAATGAAAACATATATCTCAACGCTTGTTATGGAATAAAAGAAACTCTTTTCTTCCAAAAAGAAAATGAACAAGCAAAAGAACTAAACGACAAAACAAAAGACATCAATTCGATAACTAAGAAACTAAATGACAAAACTCTCGTCTCACAAAGTGTTGTTAATTTCTTGATAATTATTGGTGATTTATTGATCGTTCTTCTTGGCGCATATCTTTATAAGCAAGGAATGATTGAATCTCCCAAGATGATTCTTGCTTACATGATGCTTGCAACCTCTTTTGGGCCGGTTGTTGCTTTAGCAAACCTCCCAGCTAATCTAACAATGTCCTTTGCTTCAGCAAAAAGAATTCTCCCTCTAATTGACGAAGAAGCAAAAATCAAAGACGGAAAGGAAGTTTTCTCCTTCGAAAGTCTTGAAGTTAGAAACGTTTCTTTCTCCTATGATGATAAAAAAGAAGTTTTAAAGAACGTTTCTTTCTCTTTGAAGAAAGGAGAAATCATCGGAATAGAGGGCAAGAGTGGAGGAGGAAAGTCTACCTTATTCAAACTTCTGCTACATTTTGAGGAAGCAAAT
>CAVDTI010000098.1:7017-12963 GCA_963611905.1 Faecalibacterium prausnitzii
AACAAAGACATTTCTTCCTACTCTCGTGAGTCTTTAGCAAAAAATGTGACTTTATTCTCTCAATCAACGTATTTATTTAAGAATACAATTCGTTACAATCTCTGCCTTGCTAAGCAAGATGCAAGCGATGAAGAACTGTATTCTGCTCTTTCAAAAGCGGGTCTTGATGAAAAGATTAAATCCTTAAAAGATGGCCTAAATACTCAAATCAATGATTTAGGAGATAATCTTTCTAGCGGAGAGAAACAACGTCTTGGATTAGCTAGGGTATTTTTAGCAAACACTCCTCTTATTCTCCTAGATGAAGCAACAAGCAACGTTGACGCATATAACGAAGCGTACATTCTTTCTCAACTAAAAAAAGAAAAAGAAAACAAAGCTATCTTACTTATCTCACATAGAAGTTCTTCTTTGTCTATCTGCGACAAGGTCTATCACCTTAAGGATGGAGAATTATGCTAGATTTCTCAGATCACCGTGTTATTGGAATAACGATAGGTATTTCTATTGCAATAGTATCCTTGATCGTAATCATAATTCGTTATTTAGTACATAAAAACAAGAAAGAAGATTAGCTTTCGTGCCTGTTTCTATATTCTAACGGAGCAAGAGAGGTAACCTTCTTAAAAGCGTTAGAGAAATGACTTTGCGAAGAAAAACCTAGATATGTTGCAATAGAAGAAATGCTTTTATCCGTATAAGAAAGAAGCCTTTTTGCTTCGTTTATTTTCTCTTTGATGATGTAATTGGTTAATGTCATCCCTGTTTCATTTTTAAATTTAGTCGCCAGATATGTTCTAGAAATATAGAGGTCTTTTGACATTTTATTGATATTAATTGGTTCAGAAAGATGCTTTTGGGTGTAATTAGAGACATCGATTATTAGTTTAGATGGATTCTTACCGAAACGAATCTTTTCTACTCTTTCTGTGTAGTCAAAAACCATATGAAATTGAAGATTTTCTATTGCTTCATAATTAGATAATCCCTCGCATTTTTGAATGTAGGCATCAGATAAAGACAAGGCTTCTTCGGTGTCTAAACCTCCTCTAATTGCTGCTCTAGAAGCAAGAGTGGCCGTAACAATAAAGGTGTTCTTAAGTTGTCTTGATTCATCCAAAGAGACAACACCTGGTCGAACTGCTGGTGCTGCCTTTAGCCAATTCTTTAATGCTGCTATATCTCCATGCCTAACATAAAGCATGATGGTTTGTTCTAAATCAAAGGTGTTATGCTGATAATTCTTATCTAAAGCATTTTGGCTTTCATCCATTGCATCATTTGCTTCTTTTGAGGCGATTTCATTCGATAATTCCTTTTGTTTTTCATCGAAAATCATTATATTTGATAAGGATAATTTTTCATTATTTAGCACAAAGTTAATTGAACAAAGCATTTGTAAAAGACTATTAAGAGGCAAACAAACTAAGCTTTCCATCGCTAGAATAAATGAATCAGCCTCCCCTGAAGGAAGAGAACATTCAAATGCAAGTTCGCTTAATTCCTTTTTGCTTGCTTTTCTTTGTCTTGAAGGGCCAATAATCACCTTGTATTCGGAAGAATTAAGAATCCCATAATAATAGAAACGTGGGGTAATGTAATAGGTAACATGATCTTCTGCTTCAAGAATTTTATCTTTGAAAGGAAGGATTGGATCAAGAGGGAATTTTATTATCGAATGATAAAACAATTCCTGATTATTCCGATCATAGATTCTTACTGGTATTCCAGCTAAGTTTGCAATAGTTGTGCAAATGTAGGTCACATCTTCAAGTTTCATAAGACAATACAAATATAAATAAAAACAAACAAATATGCAAGAAAGGGCTTACATTTTGATGATATAAATAATATGCAAAGAAAAAGGATCTTTTTAAATGAAAGCCATTGAAGAAACGTTATCTGATTTAAGCATTGAAGAAAAAGCCGCATTAGTAGGCGGAACTAATTTCATGTACACAAGGGCTATAAAAAGATTAGGCATCCCAAGCATTAGAATGTCTGATGGCCCTCATGGTCTTAGAGTGCAAAATGATAGTGGAGATAATGGAGTAACAGGTTCAGAACCTGCGATCGCCTTTCCAACGGCTGCAACATCTGCTTGTTCTTGGAATGAAGAAAACCTTTACAAGATGGGGCAAGCAATGGCGGAAGAAGCAAGTCATTACGGAATAGATATTATTCTAGGTCCTGGAACGAACATTAAAAGAAATCCTTTGGGAGGAAGAAATTTTGAATATTTCTCTGAAGACCCTCTTTTGGCAGGAAAACTTGCATCTTCAGAGATAAGAGGCATTCAAAGCAAGGGAGTATCCGCTTGTTTAAAACATTTTGCTCTAAATAATGCGGAAAACTACCGTTTTATGGGTGATTCAGTAGTGGATGAGAGAACAATTCATGAAATCTATCTTAAACCATTTGAAATTGCGATTAGTGAGGCTAAACCAGATGCTCTAATGTGCGCCTATAACAAAATAAATGGTACGTTCTGTTGCCAAAATAAGTGGCTTTTAACGGAGATTTTAAGAAATCAATGGAATTTTGATGGGCTTGTGATGACCGATTGGGGCGCAACACACGATCGTTTGGAAATGCTGCGTTCAGGTTTAGACTTAGAAATGCCTGGTGATACGAATATATGTCGTAAGTGGATAATAGACGGAATAAAGAATGGTTCCTTAAAAGAAGAAGATCTTAATAAAGCGGTCACAAACGTTTTGAAACTTGTAGAAAAGCACAAAGATAAAAAACAAAAAGAAGCTAATTTCGAAGAACATAACAAGCTTGCTCTAGATATTGCTCTAGATTCAGCAGTTCTTTTAAAAAACGACAACATCTTGCCTCTATCTAAAAACGATAAATTCTTAGTTACAGGCGAACTATTTAGCAAGATGCGTTACCAAGGTGCAGGAAGCTCAATGATAAATCCAACAAAACTTTCCTCTCCAAAAGATGCCTTTGATGAAAATGAGGTTAATTACGAATATTGCAAAGGCTACAAAGAAAACGAAATAGAAACAAATAACATTCTCCTAAATAAAACGTTAGAAGCAGCGAAAAACTACGATAAAGTCATAGTTTTTGCTGGTTTGACAGACTTTGTTGAAAGTGAGGGAGGAGACCGTGAATCTTTCCTTCTTCCGAAAAACCAATTTGATTTGATTGAATCTCTAATAGCTCTAAACAAAAAGATAATCGTCGTTCTTTTTGGTGGATCGCCAGTTGAATTACCTTTTAAAGATAAGGTTTCAGCAATATTAAACATGTATCTCCCTGGTCAAGCTGGCGGAGAAGCCCTTAGAAGACTTCTATTTGGCGAGGCGAATCCATCAGGAAAATTGGCAGAAAGCTGGCCACTAAATTACGAAAACGTTCCTTATGGAAAAGAATTTTCTAAGAATGAGATAGAAACGTACAAAGAAAGCATCTTTGTTGGCTACCGTTATTACGATAAGAAACCTAATTCCCTTGCTTATCCATTTGGCTTTGGCCTTTCATATACAACATTTGAATATTCCAATATGAAAGTCAAAGAAAATAACGATGAAGTAAGCGTTTCTTTAACTCTAACAAATACTGGCAAATATTATGGAGGAGAGGTAGTTCAATTATATGTTTCTTCTCCAAAAAATAACGTTTATCGTCCAGAAAAAGAACTCAAAGGATTCAAAAAAATCTATCTAGAGCCAAATGAATCTAAGGAAGTAACAATCTCTTTTAGAAAGAAAGACCTATCTTATTGGAACATCAAAGAGAATAGATTTGTTTTAGAAGACGGGGAATATGATCTTCTTCTTTCTTCTGATAGTCAAAGAATAAGACTTTCAGAGAAGATACATATTCAAGGAGAAGACCTTCCTTCACCATATGCGCAAGATGTTTTCGACATATATTCAAATAAACCAGAGAACGTAACCAATGAAATGTTCACAAAAATGAGCGGAAAGAAGAGCCAATCTCTTCCAAAAAAGAAACCTATAAGACTTGAGTCTAGGTTTACCGATTTAAAAGAAACATTCATGGGTAGAATTCTTTTCAATGCAGTCCTATCTGTGGCAAACAAAGATATGAAAAAGGCCCAAAAGATGCCGGAAGGAAACGAAAAAGAGAACAAAATCAAAGGAGCGCTCTTCTTAAAGAAGATCCTTGAAAGCAACTCCATTATCACTATGTCGATGTCGGCAGGGGTTACTTTCCCATATAATTTTGCTAAAGGCTTTGTTGATTTAGCAAACGGGCACTTAATCAAAGGAATTAAGGATTTCTGCTCTCCTATAAAAGTAGCGGATCTTCCAGAAAAATAAAGAAAAGAGGAAAAACATGGAAAAAAGAGAACGATTAAGTGGAAAAGCCTTCAATAGTCTTATCCATTCTAAAAACGTCACGGTCAAAGAGAAGTGGTTAGGTTATCTTCTAGGGCCTTGCGGAGCGTTGTTATTAAACGCAGTTTTAGGTACATATTTGAATGTCTACTACACCGATGTTTTGAAGCTAACAACTTTATGGGGAGGAATGTTTTTAGTTATCTTCCCATTGGTTTCAAAATTAGTGGATGCAGCGACCAATGTTTTAATGGGCTGGATCATTGATCGAACAAAGACAAAACAAGGAAAGGCTAGACCTTGGCTACTGCTTTCTGCACCTTTGGTCGCAATCACTGGCGTCTTATTATTTATCGTACCTGCAGGGAATGAAACCCTCCAAGCAATCTGGGTCATCCTTTCCTATAACCTATTCTATTCTTTCGCCTACACTATCTATAACATGAGCCACAATCTTATGTGCCCTCTTTCGACGAGAAATACAATTCAACGTGGTGGTTTATCCGTTTTCAATCAAATCTCGACAATCATGATGAGTGGAATTGTTGTTGCACTCGTTTTCCCGATGCTTATCATGCCTTATTTAGGTGTAGATAAGAGTAGATGGATCCTTATTATGAGTATCATTTCCATAATGACTCTTCCTTTAACTCTCCTTGAATACTACTTCACCAAAGAAAGAGTCACAGAAGAAGGTTCTTCCAAAGAAGAAAAGAAAATACCGTTCTTAACTCAATTAAAGATCGTTCTAACCGATAAATACATGATCATCATGTTTATCTATTTCTTCATTTATACGTTTGCCTCATCCTTAAAGAACTTAGGCTTGGTCTATTATTGTAACTACGTCTTAGGAACATATAACGATGGTAAGACCCAAACTCTTGTCTCTGTTATTGGTGGAATTCCAATGGGAATAGGTATATTTGCCGTTTGGCCTTTAGCTAAGAAATTTGGTAAACGAAACGTAACTGCATTTGGTTTCCTTCTTTACTCGCTTGGTTCAGGAATATGTTGGTTCTTCCCAAATAATATGATCATTGTTTTAATTGGTCAATTCATTAAGAATATTGGCGGTCTTCCATGCGCATATGTCTTTATGGCTCTATTTGCTGATGGACTTGACCATCTTGAATGGAAGAGTGGTATTAGATGCGATGGCACGGCTATGGCTATATACAATATTATTGCGGTTGCAATCTTAGGAGTTGCCACAAGTGTCTTTAATGCCTTACTTTCTTCTTCTGGGTATGTTTCACCAGAAATTGTTGATGGTGTTACTAAAGCGGTTGAACAATCTGATCTAACAAAGAACATGATTGTCTTTGCTTTTGTTGGACTAGAAACGATTACAGGCTTAGTTTTAGCGATCCTCTTAATGTTCCTTAACGTTGAAAAAACGATTGCAAAGAAACAGGGAAGGATTAAAGAATACCAAAAACTTCAAGCAGAAAGTCGCGGCGAAACCTGGATAGATCCTGAAATAAAGGCCATCCAAGATGAAGAAAAATATCTTCTAGAAAATGAAGAGGCATTCAAGGTTTCTCTAAAAGAAAAATGCAAGAAAAAAGGCTTAGACTTCGAAAAAGAGTTGGCAGCTCATAACGAAAAGATAGCTGCTAAC